>CAUZEO010000013.1:0-36343 GCA_963578625.1 Kiritimatiellia bacterium
CGTTGCGGTCCGATCGCAATCTCGTCGAAAAAGGAATTTCCCGGCACTTCGCCCCGAAAGATCCGCAGGCCACCGAATTCGGTGCGGGCGCTGCTGTAGAAGTCGAGATTGCGCGCCACGCCGGCGCCGTTGAGCCAAAGATCCCAGGTCTGCGCGGTGTAGTCGCTTCGCACCGTGAAACGGGCCCAGGTGTTGGCTGCCACGGCCGGCTGATTGGTCAGAATGACCGGATTGGTGCCGTCGTAAACGATGAGATAGCCGGTCCCTGACTGCACGTGGAAGATGGCGGTGGGATCGTTGGCGACAGCCGGGACCGCCCCCAGCATCTGGGGCACCGGCTTGGCTTGAAAGTCCGTCCACAGGATGTTGGTCCGGCCCGGTCCTGAAAACGCATGCCACACCATCCCGGTGGTAAGGTCAAGGGCGCGGCCGCTGCCGTTGTGGGTATCCGCGGACTGGACCACGGCCGCCTGGGTCGGTCCGGCCTGCCAGCCGCCCTGTCCGGCCAGTTCACCCGGGCTCCGAGTGTCGAAAGAGTCCTCGAACGGCAGCATGCCGTCGGTTGTGAACGACGTCGCGGCGTCACTCCACGCTTCTCCGGAGTCATTGGTGGCATAGCAGATGTAGAAGTAGGTCGTATTCGGGGCCAGCCCGGACACCGGGATCGAGAACCCGCCGTTCATTGCGTCGCCGATGCAGTCCTGGTTCGGCCAGGTGTGGGTCTGTCCCAGGTCGGTCGGGCCCCACATCACGCATGCACTGGTCGTGTTTTGGCCCCGGCCTGCCAGGTCGCCGATCAGGGAAGCGGCATCCTGGGTCACCCCGGTCGCCCCGGTGTTGGCCACGGTGAGCACCGACTCGATCACGATGTGCTGGTCCACGGCCACGCCGTAAACCGTCTGCGTAGTTGCGTCGGGCCAGAAGATATCCACATTGACCGGCCCCGTGTTGGCGCCAAGCCCGAAGTGGAGCGTCAGGTCATTCATGTTGCCTTCCCCCGTGCTGGCTTCCACCTGGCGGGCGACGATGAACCCTCCCCCGAGGTCGATTCGCGCCTGCGCCCCGATGGCGGAACGATTCACGGTGGTGCCGTTACCCTTGAGAGTGACTTCCAGCCAGTGATTGGCGTTGCCCTGGTTGTGGAAGAGCTTGCCGTTCGTCATGAGATCCAGGAACCCGTCGCGGTCGAAATCCGCCCAGGCCGCCTGGTAGGTCGGCAGTAGCCCGCCCAGGCCTTCTGCCGCCGTCACGTCCGTGAACACCCAGTTCCCGTCGTTGCGATAGAGCCGGGAAGCGTCGCCGTTGTACACCGTGGTGTAGTACAAATCCAGATCGCCGTCGTTATCGTAGTCCGCAAGCGACGGGGAGGCATACGACTCCTGCCAATCCGCCCCGTCCAGCACATCCTCCAGGGTGAATTGCCAATTCCCCCCGGAGCCCTGGTTGCGGAGGAATTGCGCCGCAGGCTGCCCGCGATGGCTGAAATTGCCCACGAATAAGTCGAAATGGCCGTCATTGTCCATGTCGCCCCAACACGAGCCGATGGAATGACCGTTCCCGCCCACCACTCCGTAAGTCCCCGCTTCTTCCGTGAACGAGTAAGCGCCGCTGTTCAGCCAGAGCAGGTTGGGCTGCAGACGATAGTTCGACACGTAGATGTCCATGTCGCCGTCTTCGTCAAAATCGCAGGCGATGACGCTCCGCGCTTTGTAAATGGTGGTCTGGGTCCAGTCCAGGGTGAACGTGCTGCCGGCCTGGTTGCCGAGAATGAAATCGGGATAAGCCCAGCCCCCCGGATCATGCTCGTATCCACCGGCGTAGATCTCCACGAACCCGTCGCCATCAAGGTCCGCCCAACAGGCGGCACGTCTGATCGAGTTCGTCAGGGCGGTCTCCACCGGCAGGGCGATCTCCGTGTAAGATCCGGCACCGTCGTTATTGCGCGTCAGGATGCTGTCGGTCAGCTCGCCGGCCCGTGAGGCAAACACGTCCACGAACCCGTCGTTGTCCATGTCCGCCCAGGTAGCTTTCGGCCCGTACCCGGGGACTGGCCCGGTGTGCGTAAAACTCGTGCCGCCGTTGTTAAAGTAAATTTCGTAGCCGGTGCAGAGTTCCGGATACCCGTCGTTGTTGACATCGCACCACGCCATAGCGATGTTGCGAGTCGAGGTAAAGAAATCGGCCGTCCGGTCCACGAAGGCGGCCTCGGCTAAAAACGGCACCGTCAACAGGGCCAGAACCAGTTGCAATCTGTTGAAGGGTCGAGGCATAAGAATCTACTTGAAGACGCTCATCTTGAAGATCTTGTTGCGCACTTTTACGTAAGCTGTTTCGACATATCGACTACTTCCTAAACGTATGGTTCTTTCCCGATTTTTGTGGATGCCCTACGTCCCCACCGGCTTTACGCCGGTGGAGCGTAGGATTGTGCACTACATGCAAACTCGCGAACTCATCACACTATTGGCATGCTCGGCCACTCTTAGTGCACAATCACGCGCCCCACTAAAATTGGAAAAGAACCGAATACATTTCGATAGCTCTCGCATCAGAGTCTGACCCTTTCCCATCAGGCTTGCGGCCTCCTGTGAGCAGTGGGGTCCATCCGGAAACGCTATGCTCTAGGATACCCTTTGCTCTATACAACAGCTATTATGCAGTATATGGTGAGTTTGTAAAGTTTGAAAGCAGTCAGGAACTCAGCGCCAATGGCCACGCGATCCAAACAGCCTCACCTCTACCTCCACATCCGTGACAGCATCCACCGGCGGTATACGCAGGGAGAATTCAAACCCGGTGACCGCTTCTACTCGATCGAGGAAATAAAGAAACTCTACAATGTGAGCGCCATCACCGCGGTGAAGGCGCTGGATGAATTGAAACGCACCGGCCTGGTGAGGAGCGTTCAGGGGAAGGGTAGCTTCTTCCAGGGAGTGGCGGACTCCGTCGACACCCTGGGCGATCACGGCCAACGGAAATCGCCCTTCTCCCGGCCGCTCTGCCGGAGGATCCCCGGGACGCTGCAAACCTGCGGCCCGGTCGCGAAGGGGAGGTGAAGAGCGGCCTCCGGCCGCGGTTTTCGGGGTTGTCGGTTGTCGCTGTAAATGGAGTATTCTCGGGGTATGAGAGTTTTTAACGTCTCATTTGTCAGACCGCCCACCCGCTCGCTGCCCGAGCGAGGGCAGACAGGGATCCGGATTTCTGTTGGAAAATACCGAATCCTGAATCCTGAAAACCAAAACCCGAGAACCGAGCCCCGAAAACCGATCACCAAAAACCGAAAACCGCGACCAGAAGCCGCATTTACCCTTATCGAACTTCTGGTGGTCATCGCCATCATCGCCATTCTCGCCGCGCTCCTGCTGCCGGCGATGAAGAGCGCGAGGAACATGGCCCTGAAGGCGTATTGCGCGTCGAATCTTCGCCAACTTCAGATCGGCTGGAAGATGTACAGCGGGGATCACGAAGGGTACCTGGTTCCGATATATACGAAGGCGGATCGCGGTAAACCGCAGTGGTTCTGGGTGGACAGGGACCACCAGCGGGGCGTCGATGCCTACGTGCAGAACTACGAGGTCTACTCCTGCCCCGCGTCGCCTCTCGATGTCCACGCGCACCGCTTTCCCACAAAATACGGGATTAACAGCGAACCCAGTTTCGCATCGTCCCAGGCCAGCAAGACCGCACCCCCCGGCCCGCCCTATGACAGCAACCCCAGTGGAGCCCGGCCCTGGCCTCACGAATTAAACCTGGTGCACCCCGTGATGACCATTGCCTTCATTGACGCCGGCGAGTCTTCCGGGAACCGTTCACGCTATGCCACGTCAAGCACGGGCGCCGCCCAAATGTCGATGAACTTCCCCAAGCACACCGGCTACTGGCACGACGAACACGCCAACTTCGCCCTCGCCGACGGCCACGTCGATTCCGCCACCATCGAGGACTCCACCGATTTCACCCACTACGACAAAAAGGGATACACCTTCCGCACCGGTCACGACGGCATGAGCATGTACCAGCCCTGATTTTGGTGTATTGTACGTCATGAGAGCAATAAAATCGAGAGCATCGAACATTCCTGGGGCCCCTGCACTGGTACTCCTTCTTCTCATCACGTCGGCGGGAACCGCAACGGCAGGCTTGTACGACGTGATCGTGGCGGATGACGCCGGGGCGGGCGGGACTGAGCAGTTCCCGGACGTCTGCCGGCTTGGAGACGGGCGGCTGTTGTGCGTGTTCAACGCGGGCTATGACCACTTCTCCCTCCCGAGCCCGGCGTATCCTACCGGCGGGCGGATCAGTTTCGCCACTTCCAGCGACGAGGGTCGGACCTGGAGCGCCGAGCAGACCTTGTACGACAGCCCGTCCAATGACAACGATCCCTCGGTGACCCGCCTGTCCAGCGGGCGGCTGCTGCTGACGTTCTATGACGAGGACGCGAGCGCCCAGACGCAGGGCATCCTCCTGCTCACTTCCGACAACGACGGCGTCACCTGGAACGGGCCGACCAACATCGCACCCGGTTACTATGTCAGTTCACCGGTGCGCGAGTTGCCGTCCGGGCGGCTGGTGCTCGGGTTGTATTGGCAGGAGCCGTCGACCGCGTTCGGAGCGATCATCCTCAGCGACGATCAGGGCGACACCTGGAGTGAGGTGATCGACATCGACCCCGGCGGGTCATGGCTCGACGCGGAAACCGATGTGATCCGGCGGTTGGACGGAACCCTCTACGCGGTCCAGCGCAACAGCGGATTCCATTCGATGAAATTTTCTGTCTCTTCCGATACCGGGGAGACCTGGAGCGTCTCGCAGGACATCGGGTTCGGCGGGCACTCCCCCTATCTGCATCGCCCGTCCTCGGACACCAACGTTATCCTGTTGGGCGAGCGCAGCATCGATAACACCGGTTCTGCCTTGTACACCGGCCTGCGCTACTCCACCGACGAATGCGCCACCTGGAGCGACGCTCTGAACGTGGGCACGCCGACGGCGTATGCGTCCATGGTGGATTTGTCCGACGATTCGACGTTGGTGGTGTACTACGACGATGTCGATGTGAAGGCCTTCCGGCTCCGCGCCACCGTGCACGGGATCCGGCAGTTGGAGCCATTCGGGGCTGGGGACGACGACGCCAAACTGATGCCGGCCTGGAATCCTTTTCCCCGGGACGGCGCCCCGGCGGTGACATGTGAGCCGGTGCTTCGATGGGCCCCGGGCGACCTGGCCGAAACCCATGATGTCTACTTCGGCACCGATTCCGGAGAGGTGGCCTCCGCCAACTCTTCCCTCCCACCCGGAGTCACGGTCTTCAAGGGAAACCAGGCGGGCTCAAACTACAATCCCGGCCTCCTGCAGGCCGGCCAGACCTATTATTGGCGCATTGACGAGCGGAAGGCCGGCCACCCCGACAGCCCGTGGATTGGACCGGTCTGGGCCTTCACGGTGCAGACACCCGACACCGACTACATCGGCGCCGGTCACTGGGACGATGCGTCCGACGACGGTCCCATGCGCGTAGAGGCCGCCGACCGTATCCATCCTACCCGGCCCGAGAAGACGGTGAACGGGGCCGGACTGAGCGGCGCCACTCACGGGACGACCTGGAACACCGAAATGTGGCTTTCCCAAGCCGCCGGCGCCAATCCCCACCCGGGAACCGAACCGGGCTGGACCTGGATCAAGTACGATTTCGGCAGGATCTATGAACTGGGGTCTCTCTGGATTTGGAACTACAACTCGCCATCCAATGCTCGCGGCCTTCGCAACGTGGCCATCGAGTACTCCACCACGGGGGGCACCAACAGTTGGGAATGGATCAAGCTTGGCGATTTCGTGTTCGACCTCGCGACCGGGCAACCGGGCTACACGGGCAGCGAGGGAGCGGACTTCGCCGGCGCCCAGGCCCGCTATGTCGTCATCACGGCGCACAACTCCGGCGGGAGTTGGGGAGATCCTTCCTTCCACGGCCTCAGCGAAGTCCGGTTCGACGTCACGCCCGTCATCAGCGACTTCGCCCTGGGGCCGATCGGCTTGACCAACACCTCCCTGTTCACGCTGGATACCTCGCCCGGTGTCCGCTACGACCTGCAGTTCAACTCCGGGGCCGTGTCCTCCCCATGGAACTCCACGGGCCTGACCCTGGCCGGCGACGGCGGGACAATGACCGGCTTCGACCCTGCCGGCTTCTCCACCTCGAAGACCTACCGGGTGATTATAAAATGACATCCATTCGCACAGTAGCGAAGAGAGAACAATGCCGGATAATATTCTCCTCCTGATGATCGAACAGTTCTCGGCCTTCGCCGACCCGCGTTATGCCGATGTGCCCGTCGTCACGCCCGCCCTGGATCGGTTGGCCGGGCGCTCGGTGCGGTACACGCGCGCCTATTGTAACGCGCCGGTCTGCGGGCCGTCGCGGTTGTCGTTTCTGACCGGCAGGTATCCCTGCAACGTCGATGCATTCGACAACGGGTCGGAGCTTCCCTGCCATGTTCCCACCTTCGCCCACATGCTCAACCTGGCGGGCTATCGCACCGCGATGTGCGGCCGGATGCATATCCACGGCCCGGACCAGCACCGGGGATTCGAGCAGCGGCTCTGCTCGGAGATCATCAATCCGTTGATCTGCACCGACGCCGATTTTCCGGGTCCCCTGGAGACCATCCGGCCGTTGACGCCCGACCCGAAAGAAAGCTACCGGCCGGAGTTCAGCGACAGCCCGATCTACCGGCACGATGAGTACGTTACCCAACAGGCTTGCGATTTTCTCAAGGAACGCTCCGCCGATACGGATACGGATCCCTTCTGCCTCGTGGCCGGCTATCTCACGGCACACACTTCGTTCAAGCCGTTTCCAGAGTTGGAACCCCTCTATCACAAGTATCTGAATTGCGAAGATCTGCCGTTGCCCCGTTTTACCCGGGACGACTATCAGGAACTACCCGAACACGCGAAACGTCAGCATCAATACCTGGGCAGCGACGAGCGAATCTTTTCCGACGCCTACCACCGCCACGAAATGGCCTGGTACCTGGCCCGGGTGGAGTACGCCGACCGGCAGATCGGACGGGTGCTGGATACCCTGGAGTCTTCCGGCCTGGCGGACCGCACCGCCGTGATCGTTACCTCGGACCATGGCGAGAACATGGGGCGTCATGGTCTCTGGGGGAAGATGAACTTCTACGAAGAAGCGGAGCGCGTCCCACTCTACCTTGCCCTCCCGGGGAAGCAGGCCGGGCGGGCGGTGTCCCGGCCCGTCTCCCTGGTGGATATCCTGCCCACCCTCGCCGACCTTGCGGATTGCGACATCCCATTTCCAATCGATGGAAAAAGCCTCCAGACGTTGGAAGCCGAAGACGAGGAGCGTGTCGTATTTTCCGAATACCACGGGTACCAGTCACCCGGCAGCATGTACATGGCGCTCCGAGACTCGATCAAGTATTGCCACTATATAAACGAGCCGGGCGAACTTTATGACCTGCGCACGGACCCTGGTGAAGGGTACAATCGGATTGACGACCCGGAGCTTGCCCCTGCGAGAGAAGAACTGTTGGGCGAAATCCAGCGACGCGTGGATATCCAGGGTACGGAACTCCGAATCGCGGAATACAACACCCGGCGAGACACCGTGGCACGCGCCTTGAACGAAAGCGAAACTCATGCCGCCCTCACGCGACGCCGCATCGCCCAATTCCGAGAGGAGTACGATGAACCCTGGTGGGACGGCGGCGCCTATATGGCGCAGTCGGAATCCGCTTCCATCAATCCATTGGCGGATGACGGCAAACATCACAAGATCGACCAGATCAAAACCGACAAGAGATAGCCCCAACGGTGCACGTGAAACGCAGAAATGTGATCGAGGGGACAAGAAAGATTCGAACAGCTCAGCATTGATCCGCCGGTACCTATTGAAAAAGGCTGAGTGTTGAATATGCGGGTTAACAGAACTCCGCGAAGCAAAATTTGGAATGCGGTGGCAGAGCAAAGCCCGACGAAGCCACGCAGGACGAAGGTGTGGCGGAGCGCGCCCCGGAGCCCCTTCGAGCAAGCATGCAAACTAACAGCAATAACCAGCCAAAAAGTGACAACTCGAAATCAGGACTCGACCGCTGTCGCTCTGGTGGGGTCCATGCCGTTCCTCTCGTCTCTTACAACACGCCGTAGGTGTTGTAGGTCTCGCGCAGCGTCTTGCCCTCCTGCAATGCCTTGCGGCTCAGCGATTCCATGCCGACTTTCTCCTGCGCCAACACCAGGACCTTTTCTTCCACCTCTTTCGGTATCACGACAATGCCATCGAAATCGGCGAAGATCAGTTCGCCGCTGCGCACCAGCACTTCGCCGCACCGGACCGGCACATCGAAATCAACCACGCGTGCCCGCCCCATCGAATCCAACGGCCGGATGCCGGCGGAGTACACGGGAAATTCCATATCGATGATCCGGTTGCAGTCGCGGATCTGACTGTCGCAGACGCAACCCACCGCGCCGTTTTTGACTGCCACCGTGGTCATCAGTTCGCCCCAGGGCGCGTTCGTGCCGCCGTAATCCGTCGAATGCACCACCACGTCGCCGGCTTGAAGCGAGTCCATTACTTCAATTTCCGCACCGTAGGGATCCTCTTCGACAATGTAGTCCATGTCGGTCCAGCGAATGGTCCGGGCGCGGCCGACGAAGCCGCAGTTTCGTCGATCCGGCAACAGCGGGCGAAGCCGCTGGTGCATGGCCTGGTTCCGGTACCCTAGGCTGTCGAGCATATCGCAGACCGCGGCGACGTACAGTTGTTCCTGCATGGCAGCAAACCGCTCTTTGTCATCGTTCGGCATGGTTACGTTCCTCTTGCATTTGGCTGTCCACGGTAGTCACTATGAAAGCGAAAGGCAAGAGCACGAAGCGAATCCATGTGGCAGATCTGATCCACCGCAGGCTTCATCCTGTCGCTCAAAAAGCTCCTGGCGGTCAGGTCCCCAATCGGAGCTTGAGCTTCCAGCCCGAGAAGCGCAAGGGATGGTCATGAAGTAGCGAAAAAGTGGCGCCGGCCGGGGTACCACGTCATCACGCCCTTGTCATTTCTTCCGCCTTTCTTCAGTCTCCCCACCATGAGAACTATTCTTCAAACAGGTCCCGAGCGATGAAACCGGCAATTCAACTCAAGGAAAAACTCGCGGGCACCGACCTGGTATTAGGTGTTTTGATCACGTTCCACCTCTCGCTGGAACTGATCGAGACAGCCATGCGGGCCGGGCTCGATTACGTGATAATCGACCTGGAACATCTGGACCACGGTGAAGAGCACGTTGTTGATGCTTGTCGACTCGCGCGGTTAGCGAATTTCCCCGCACTGATTCGTCCGCCAACCACGGATACGGCGACGATCCAACGGATCATGGATTTAGGCCCCTGCGGAATGATGTTGCCGATGATCGAGTGCCCGGATCAACTCGATGCCGCTCGTGACGGAATCTACATGCCGCCGCGGGGTCAGCGTCGTCCCGGCGGCCATGGAAATTATTGGGTGTCAGATATTCAGTATGATACATGGAAAACCGAAGTGGAGGACCATGTGATTGTGATTGCCCAGGTCGAGAGCCCACTGGGCGTCCGGAATGCCGAGGCCATAGCCCGGCACGAGATTACAACCGCTCTGGGGGTCGGACCCTACGATTTGGCCGCACGACTAGGTGTATGTTGGCAACCGGACTCAACAGAGCATAAGGACGCGCTTTCCGCGATCCAGGAAGCAGCCAAGCTTGCCGGGAAGCCCTCGTGGACCATTGGCGACGGCCGGCTGCGCAGGGAGCAAGGTCATCGGTTTATCTGCCTCACGGAATCATCCATGCTGCTGGAGGCATCCCTTCGAAACCTGGTTCGCTCGGTTCGAGAGGACAATCCAGCGTAAGGATGCCTGGGGTGGCGGACCTCAAGAATATGACCTCCCACGAAGCAGTTCATCCTAATGGAGTTTTTCCGGTCACCGCGTACGCCGCGGTGGGCGACGGCAGCCACGATGATTCCGCGGCGCTGCAGCGGGCGATCGATGCATGCGCCGATGCCGGCGGTGGACGGGTCCTGGTTCCGACGGGCGTCTACCGCACGGGGACCCTCTATCTGCGCGACCACGTGGAATTGCATCTCGGCGCCGGCGCTACGCTCCGCGGCAGTCCGGACCGGGCCGACTACAATGCCGATGACGAGTTCCCGGAAAACGATGTATTCGAATCGGAACAGGTCACCGGCGCGCACCTGATCATCGGCCACCGGGTCCGTGACGTATCCATCACCGGATGCGGAACCATCGACGGGAATTCGCCCGCCTTTTTCGACGAACTGGAGTCGAGCGCGCTGCCGGACACCTACCGGGCTCCCCGGCGCATGTTCCCAGTCAAGGACTGGCGTCCCGGACAGATGATCTGGTTTTGCCGCTGTCGTGATGTCGCGATTCGAGACGTCACCCTGCGCGATGCGACCTACTGGACCGTTTTGCTGCTGGGCTGCGAAGACGTGCAGGTCCGCGGCTTGACAATCAACAACCCGCCGCAGACCCCCAACGGCGACGGAATCGGAATCGACTGCTGCCGCAATGTCATCGTCAGTGACTGCAACATCATTACCGGCGACGACTGCATCACGCTGCGCGCCAACATCCGGGTGCTGGGTGAAGCGATCCCGTGCACGAACGTGGTGATTTCCAACTGCATCCTGAGCACGCCGGCCAATTGCATCCGCGTCGGCGTTGGCGACGGGGAGATTCGCGATTGTCTCTTCAACAACCTCGTGCTTGCGGACTCACGGGTCGGGATCAACATGGTGTCGCGGTTTCCCGGGCCTTGGTCGCGGGGCGCGTTGATCGAAAACATCACCTTCAGCAACCTCTCCATCGATGCGATCCTGGCACTGCAGGCACTGCACGGCGCCGATACGCAACCCGGCGGCGGATTCCGGCACATCCGCTTCAACAACGTCCGGGCACGGGTCACTGCCGGCGCGTATGTCGGCGGCAATGCGGACAATTTTGCCGAAGACTTCAGCTTCCGAGACTGGGATCTCCACGTCCATGACGAAACCGTTGCGCCGGAATTCGTGGATCGCGTGCGTTTCCCCGATCCCATCGAAGGGTGCGACGGGGAGGACGGCAAACGGTCCTTGCCCGCCGCGCTGTACGCCCGGCATGTCGACGGCCTGCAGGCGCGGAACGTACGGGTCCATTGGGACGAACCCCTGCAACGATCCTGGCGGAACGCCCTGTGGTTTGAAGATTGCCGAAACGTCGAGGGGTCGAATATGATGCCGCGATGACGGGTCTAGCCCACATATTTCACACTCTTTCTACTGCGAACCCGGATGTCACGCCATGCTCTCGTTACGAAAGAGTGTGAAATATGCGCGCAGGTATTCCCATTGAGATGTTCAGCTGAAGTGAAAGATCAACCGACAGACATGCGCCGAATGGGCTGGCATTTTGATTTACACAGCCACAAGAACATTCGCATCAATCATGATCCGGATGTGGGGGGTATGGCACGCACGCTGCAAGAGTGCGGAGTGGAGGAGATTATTACCTTCGCAAAGGGACACGATGGATTTGCCTGCTACCCGACGCGGGTAGGAACCGTGCATCCGCGGATGAAGGGCGATGCATTCGGCGACACCGTTGCGGCGTGCAAGGCGGAGGGCATTCGCGTTCTGGCGTATATCAGCTTCGGGGTCGACGGGGAGGCCGGACGGCGGCATGCCGATTGGGTACAAATGGGTGCGCCGGGTGTCCCGGACTTCTTCTCTGAAGATTGGTTCGTCAATGTCTGCCCCTTCACGCCCTATCTCGATGCCCTTGTGCTTCCCATGATAGCGGAGATCGTGGACGACTATCCGGTCGATGGATTCTTCTTCGATACCATGGGCGCCATGCGTGTGTGTCATTGTGCAACCTGTCGTGCTGAATTCCTGGATACCCATGGATTGCCTGTTCCCGACAAACCCGAAGACAAGCAATGGGGAACGTACGGACAATTCCGCCGCCTACGCGGATGGAAGATGATCCAGGGTGTCTGCCGGTTCATTGAAGATCGGAAGCCCGGGCTGAAAATCGGATTCAACCAGATCGGAACGCCGGGATTTCCCGAACCCGCGCCCCAGGGCCTGACTTGTCTGACGCTCGATTTCACAACCTCCGGGCCGCAGTCGCTTCAGGCCTCCCTCTGCGCGGCCTTCGGCAGCACCGCCGACCGTCCCTCCGATGTGATGAATACAATCTTTAACCAGGGATGGGGCGACTGGTCGCCGCGGCCCCACCCAATCCTGGAACAGAGCTGTGCGACGATCTGGGCGCGGAAATCGCGCCCGTACATCGGCGACCGCACGCACCCCGCCAATCGTCTGACTTCAATTTCGGTCCGTGCCATGAAAAAGATGGCGCGGATGCAGCGCGACATGGCGGCCAATTATCCCCCGGTCGAATCCGCCCTCGCTCCGGATATCCTCGTGCTGCACGGGCCGGCCACGATGTACGGCGCGGATTTTGTCGATTTCGATCGTGGCGCAGAGGGTTTGAAACCGCTCAAGGGCTCCCATCATCTGCTCCTTGATGCGGGCGCTAACTTTTCGGTGGTTGCGGAGGCATACCTCGAGCGGCATCTGAGTAGCGTCACCGTGGTGATCATCCCCGAAATGCAGACTATCAGCGCGGAGACGAATCGGTCGCTCATGGAGTTCGTGGACAACGGCGGCACTCTTCTGGTCGTCGGCGATCTACCGGCATGTGACGGCGCCCCCATGAACTGGACAGGCGTCAGCCACCACGGCAAACCCTGGCAGGACCACATCTATCTGCCGGCTTTGGATGATTCAATGGGGAACGACCCCATCCTGGTGAGAGGAGATTTCCATCGGCTGAAACTCGATGAGGCAAACTCCTTCCTGCCAAGCATCGCTCCTTACGACTGCGAGCATGGGGTACGTTTTGGCCAGGGCATCGGCCCGCCATCCGATGCACCGAGTGAATGGCCGGCGCTGACCCGGTTGCCGCGTGGCGCAGGGGCAGTCTGGTATCTTGGGGCAAAGATTTTCAGCGACTATGAGGCGCATGGAAACTGGACCCAGATTGCCTGGCTTCGTGACCTCCTAGCCTTGATCCTGCCTGAACCCGTTGCCCGGGTCACGTGCGACTCCGGCGGTATCGAGATTGTCGCTCACGAAAATGCGGAGTCGACCTGGGTTTTTCTCATTCATCATGGGGGCGAGCAACTGATCGGCGAAAGAAGGTGGGCCAGGACGTTCGAGCCTATGCCGGCGCGCGCGGTCCAGGTGGCGATCCGCGACCGGCAGGGAGACCTCCCCGACACGGTTACGATGCGGGGCGAGGCGATAGCCTGGGGGGAAAAAGACGGCGCGGTCATGATTCCCATGGTGCTGGATCGCGTCTGGTCGGTCCTGCGGGTGGATTGGTCACGAGAACTCAGGTAACGCTCCCCGATCTCTGCACGCAATTCTCCCGCATTCATGGAAGTGGTAAATACGATCGGACCGATCAAGGAGCCTGTGGTGATTGTCGCTGACTTAAGCTGTCGCTCCGACAGGGTCCTTTCATGACCCATCCATTCTCCATACGGCGGGAACCGCTGTCTCCAAATTCATTTCTTCGTGCTTTTCAGGATGTTGTCTCATTTCTGGAGACGGCGATCCCCGCCGTTCCCGAGAATGAATTGATCATGAGGAGACATAAAGTCAGTGCCACTCGGGCGTGTGGTCGTTCTTGAATTACCGTTTGAAGTTTGCAAACTCCTCGTCGCGAACTTGAAAGGGACACTATGAAAGTCACGAAGGCCATCATCACCGCGGCGGGAGCCTACCAACGGGCATTGCCCCTGCAGACTCTCGTGGGCCCGAACGGTCCACCGGCCACTTCCGCGCTGCGGTTGATCGTCGACGAGTCCATTGCCGCGGGCGCGGAGGACATTGCCGTAATCGTTCACCCCGGCGACGAAGCCAGGTACCGTGAAGCGACCGGTGACGCGGCGGATTGCATCACCTTTATTCCCCAGACCTCACCGAGGGGATACGGCCACGCAATTCTCTGCGCCCGCGATTTCGCGGACGGTGAACCGTTCCTCCATCTGGTCGGAGATCACTTGCCCATCAGCACGATCGCCACCGGATGCGCAAAACAGGTGATGCAGGTTGCGGAAGTCGAAGCTTGCCCGGTCTCGGGTGTTCATCCTACCCGCGAAAACCATCTCACCTCGTACGGAACGGTCGGTGGACGACCCGATCCCGGACATCCCGGCCGCTACCTCGTGGAGCGGGTTATTGAAAAGCCAACCCCGACGGTGGCCGAGCAAGACCTGGTGGTTCCCGGTCTCCGCGCAGGATCTTATCTCTGCTTCTTCGGCATCCACGTACTCACCCCCTCGGTCATGGACATCCTTGAGGGCCAGCTCGCCGAGGCCGAACCGGGGACAGCCATTCAGCTCACGCCCGCCCTCGAGGAACTCCGCCGGCGGGAGCGGTACCTCGCGCTGGACATCGCGGGTCGACGATGCGACCTGGGCCAAACCTACGGGACCTTCTATGCCCAGCTCGCCCTCGTCCTCCGTGGCAAAGACCGTGATGAAGTCCTCGCTCAACTCGTCGAACTGCTGGCGACCCACACCCCGCCATCCTCGTAAGAAGTGATGAGTGCCTCGCTCACAGACATCATCACTTCGAATGACTCCGAGGTTCGAGATACTTCTCTGGACGCGGCGTGCAGGGATCAATCCGTGGACCAGCTCATGGCAAGCTGCCGTGAACTCGATCGGTTCTGGCGCGAGAGCGATAATCTCTACGAACGCGTTCGAGCGCTCTTCTTCCTGTACGCCATCCACCGGTTTCACTTGCCGGCATCCGACGGTCTGCAAATCGAGGGCCGCATCCCCTATGATGGATACCGGTTTCTACTCGCTCGCCGCTTCGAAGAGGCCGCCGATGCCTTTTTACGGGCGCAGGAGCGCGACGGACCCAACGACTCGATCTCCAGCGCACTTTCCTCCGTCTATCACCACCTCGGGTTTCAGACGCTTGCCAACCAGGTCCGCCGCAGCGTCCGGTCCGTTCCCGGCAACCAGTGGATGTTCCGGATGGGCCATCCACTCGATTACCCGCTGCAGATCCGCCACGAATTGCTCGCGGCGGACGGCCACCGGTTCCCCATCCTGCACGAGGCCACCCCAGTGCGGATGGATCTTTCGCACAGCGCGTGGAGTGATATTTTTTTTCTGGGCATGGATTTCCCCGAAGGCGCACGCGTCGTGAACGTGTCGATCAACCTCGGCTTGCGCGGGCGTGACACGCTTCCCCGTCCACCGGTGAATGCGTCCTTCCGGGTGATCGACGAGCCGGTGCTGAGGCTGGTGAGCGTCGACCTGGGCGCTTCCGCCGACATCAGCGCCCTCAGCGAAGTGTTTGATTACGCCAGGGACTACCTGGGTCTCCTTAAAGCGGCAACGATCGCCTCCGGGGTCATTCCGCCCGGATTGGAAGGCTCTGAACAAAGCCTGGCCGCCCAACTGGCCCGCCTTGTGGGAGCCGGGCGCGGAATCGAACTTGTCAGCGAGGTCAATGACATCCCCAAAGGATCACGCCTGGCGGTCTCCACCAACCTGCTCGCATCGTTGATCGCGGTCTGCATGCGCGCCACTTCGCAAACCGCTTCGCTTACCGGCCCGCTGACCGAGAGAGAACGCCGACTGGTAGCAGCCCGCGCAATCCTCGGGGAGTGGTTGGCCGGTTCGGGTGGCGGGTGGCAGGACTCCGGTGGAGTATGGCCCGGCATCAAGCTGATCCAGGGAGTTCCCGCGGCAGAACAGGATCTTGAGTTTGGAGTAAGCCGGGGATGTCTCCTTCCGCGCCACACCCTGTTCGATACCTCGCGCGCGTCGCGTGCAGTGCGTGACGATCTGCAGGCCAGTCTTGTACTGGTGCACGGCGGCATGGCCCAGGATGTGGGGCCGATCCTGGAAATGGTAACCGAGAAATACCTGCTCCGCTCAGAGGCGGAGTTTGCCGGACGCCGCGATGCCATCGCCCTTCTCGACCGTATCATCGCCGCCCTTGCGTCCGACGACGTGCGCGCCCTGGGAAACCTCACCACGGAAAATTTTTTCGGCCCCATCCAGACCATCATCCCCTGGGCGAACAACGCCTACACCGAAACGCTCGTCGATACGGTGCGCGACGCATTCGGGGATGATTTCTGGGGATTCTGGATGCTGGGCGGCATGTCCGGCGGAGGCATGGGATTTATTTTCGACCCGAGCCGGTGCGCGGAAGCCAAGGATTTTCTCGTCCGGATTATGGCGGAGACCAAGGAGGAATTGGCGACCGCCCTGCCCTTCGCCATGGACCCGGTCGTCTACGACTTTTCCATCAATGACGTAGGCACCGACGCCCGCTTGCTGACCGGCAAAGAGGCAGTGATGACGGCCGGATATACTGCCCTGCAATCGCCACGCGATCAAACCGCCGATCCGGAAAACCACGCCCCGAGTCTGGACGAGCTGAAGAGTTCGATCGGTTTCGATGCCGGACAACAGGAATCGATTCGCGCCGAGCTGCGCGCTGGGACGATTGGCCTTGCCCAAAACCGTCTCCCGGCGGAAACGCGCATTGAGGACGTCCGGCCGGAGGATGTCATCCGCCTTACCGACGACGGCGGCCGGTCGCGCGAGCAGGGCTTACAGGCCCTCCGGGAGGGCCGCGTCGCGGTGGTGAGTCTTGCGGCGGGAACCGGCAGCCGGTGGACCCAGGGCGCCGGCGTCGTCAAGGCTCTTCATCCGTTCTGCCGATTGACGGGACGATACCGGAGTTTCATTGAAGTTCACCTGGCCAAAAGCCGCCGCTCGGGATCGCTGGTGAAATTGGGGTTGCCTCACATTGTCACCACCAGTTACCTGACACATGATCCGATCCGGGAGACCCTTGAACGCGCCAAAAACTTCGGCTACGAAGCGTCCCTTATCTTGTCACGCGGCCACTCGGTTGGCGTCCGCATGATCCCCATGGAGGACGATCTGCGATTTCTCTGGGAGGATATGCCTCAGCAATTGCTGGACGAACAGGCGCAGAAGGTCCAGGAAAGCCTGCGCTCCGCGCTCATCGGATGGGCGCGCAACGAGAGTGAAGGGTGCGACTACACGGACAACCTGCCGGCGCAGTGTCTCCACCCGGTCGGGCACTGGTTCGAATTCAGCAACCTTCTCCGCAACGGGGTGCTCGCTCAACTGCTGGACGATCGGCCGCAACTGCAGACTCTCATGCTGCACAACATCGACACCGTGGGGGCCAACGTAGATCCGGCGTACCTTGGACTTCATCTGCGCCACGGGGCCTGCCTCACCTTCGAAGTCATAAACCGGCGGATCGAGGATATCGGGGGCGGGCTGGCCCGGGTGAATGGACGGACCCGACTGGTGGAAGGACTCGCCATGCCGAATGAAGAAATTGAGTTCAACCTATCGTTCTATAATTCGATGACAACCTGGATCGACATCGACAACCTTCTCGGCGTGTTCGGACTGAAACGCGAAGACCTTCGAAACGAAGCGAGGGTAGAGGAGGCCGCCAGAACACTGGCCGCGAAACTACCCACTTATATTACGATCAAGGATGTGAAGAAGCGGTGGGGACACGGCCAGGAGGACGTTTTTCCCGTTTCCCAATACGAAAAGCTCTGGGGCGACATGTCCGCCCTACCGGAGGTAGACTGCGCCTTTGCGGTGGTCGACCGGCGGCGGGGCCAGCAGCTCAAAGACCCGGCGCAGCTCGACGGCTGGCTGCGCGACGGTTCAGCGGCGCACATCGAATCGCTTTGCGATTTTGGCAAGAGGTAGAAAGATCGGGCGGATTGGACCGATCTGTGGTGACATGAGCAGGCTAAAACTGAAAATAGATGTAGGGTGACTCCGCGCTGACTGCTCCCAGTACGGTAACACCTGCCAGCAGGGCGTATGCAAAGGAACGGAAATACCAGGGTACCCTCCCCCACCATGTGCCGACGTTGAGATGGGCGCGGGTGAAGTCAACCGAAAACAGGCACCCGACGAATGCCAGAAACACCCACGCATACCATTCTACCGGGGCCGGGGCGCCGGTCGAGACGCCGAACATGGCCTTCAGCATGTCCCAGGCGTTGTCCATCGTCGAAGCGCGAAAAAGTACGCAGCCGATCGTATTCAGCCAGAACGTGAACAGCACCCACGGCAGTACGCGAAATCCGGCCGTCACTGCTTTGTTCTTCTCGCTCCGAAAGCGTCTCCGGGCGGTGCGAATTACATAATAGCAGGTCATCAACGCCGCGTGGTAGATCCCCCACATGACGAAGTGCCATTCGGCTCCATGCCACAATCGCAGAGCATGAGAACGATGGCTCCATTCATGGCGGACCGTACGCCTCCCTTGCGGAACCCGCCCAGGGGAGTGAATACGTAATCGCGGAACCAACTGGTCAAGGTCATATGCCAACGGGCCCAGAAGTCTCCGGCGCTTCGCGCAGCCAGCGGATAATTGAAGTTTTCTACGATATGCACCCCGAATAACCGGGCGGTACCGATTGCGATCGATGCATACCCGGCAAAGTCCATGTAGATTTGTCCGGAGAAACAGAAGGCTGCAATCCAGACCGTGAGCATCGGGTAATGACCCGGGTTGGCGAACACCAGGTCGACAAGGATGGCCAATCGGTCGGCGATCACGAGTTTCATGAAGAGACCCGTGATGATCCGCTCCACCCCATACCGGAGGTCGTCGGCCGAAACCGGGTTCCACTTCTTCAATTGCGGAAGAAGGTGAGAGGCCCTCTCAATCGGGCCTGCGACCAACTGGGGAAAGAAGGAAACGTACAAGGCGAAGGTAACAAACTCATGCTCTGCCGGCACCTGCTTCCGATACACCTGGATGGAGTAACTGATGGTTTGAAACGTGTAGAAGGAAATCCCGACCGGCAGGATAAATCCATACGCCTCCCAGGTGCCTTCGAATCCCAGGAGTCGGCCCAGCCCGATGACGCTTTCGCCGAGGAAATCGGCGTACTTGAAGAAGCCGAGCATGCCCAGGTTCCCGGCCAGGCTGCAAAGCAGGAGGGCCCGGCGGCTCTTCAGTCCGCCGGTCCGCTCCATGAGACGCCCCACGGTGTAGTCGAGGGTGGTAGAGGCCAAAAGAAGAAGACCGTAGACAGGCGTTTCCCAGCAGTAGAACACGTAGCTCGCCAGCACCAGCAGGACACGGCGCCACCGATGCGGCGAAACATAGAAAAGGAGGAAAACCGCGGGTAGAAATACGGCGAATGTGAAGCTGTTGAAAAGCACGGCTCAGATACTTGTATCCGGGGTAAGCTCACTCCACAATCGTTCCGCGTAGCGGCGATGATTTTTCCGATTGAAGTGAAGCGAGTCCAGAAAGTCTTCCCGCGGCAAAGCCTCTGTCAAATCGACGTAAGGCAAATCATACTGGTCCGTCAATCGCATTGCGTTCTCCCGGAACCTGCGAACGCGGGATGCATGACTGCTGGAGGGCGGATGATTTCCCGGGCAGGCCACGACGAGCCGCTGCGCCACGTCGAAGGCAGCCAGCATGGCCAGAAACTCCTCCAGCATCTCCGTCGACCGATCGTCGTACTCATAGTATGCGGCGTCATTTTCTTCCGCCGGAGGGCAGGCGATCCGGACTTTCTTCCACTTTCGCTCCAGGTTGAGTTCCCACGGATGGAAATAGAGCGAAGGCGCATAGAGCAACGGCTGCATACCGGGGTACCTTTGATCCAGCCATGACCATGCGAACTCCGGGAACCGGAGTGCCGGCAGCAGGTCGCCGGCAACCGCACCCAACGTATCCTCAACCCTTCCGTGTCGTTGCCAGAACTCGCCAGGAAGACGTTGGGCGAGCCTGGGGCTGCTCACCAACCGCGGCAGATCCGAGCGGCAGTGGGAAAATCCCTCGTCGGCGTTGCGGCCCTTGAAGTCAGCATACCCGATAGACGCCACGAGGACGGCGGGGGAACTCTCCAACAACCGGGCAGCCAGGAGCATCTATTCCATTGATGTGATTCCATCGACCGACCAGTTGTGAACCTCGAAAATCCTGCCGGCATCCGTTTCGTTCAACAGGTTTTGCAATTGCGCAGGATACCCCTCGCGAGGCGGGTATTCGCCGGCATAGGCCTGGGAGTTGGAGAGCAGAACCAGCTTCCCTGCTTTTGGGTCCTGATCGATCCCCGAGAGGTACTCGGGAAAACCTCTGAACCGGAATGGGTTCCTACCGGAGGAACCGGACGCGGGAATCCGGGGCAGCAGGACCGAGGCCGCAATATTCAGCGCAACCAGGGTGAGCACCAGCATGGCGCAAAATCCGGCGAGTTGGCGTTTGGAGAAAGGCGAATTCCCAGCCCCGTCCCCGGGACCCGGAGCTGATTTGCGCTTGCGGGCTTCGTTTCCTGCGAGTTCTTCGTTCAAATCGTTTCGCCGTAGATAAAATCCCTGTCTCGCGTTCCCACGTAACCAATGGGGGTGACCTTGTCACGGTCGGCGGCGTCAAACAAGACGCGAAGGCTCCACCGAAATCAAGGAGATTCACATCTCGCGTTGCACCGATCGGGCCACCGCCACGTTCAGAGCACGTCGGCTGTCGAGTCGATTGGCGGAGGAGCGGCGGACCGTACCGGATAGAACTCATTTGGCGGGTTGACACAATTACCGGAACTCACTACATTTCGGGTCTTGGTATGATGAAGAGGTTTTTGAGTTCCGCTTGTGTACTACTACGTAGTATGCCGTATAATGTTACAGATGGGGTTCACCCATCCATGGTTTTGCTCCATTCACTATGATGACCTACCCAATCAATCCGGACGGCGCGTTGTGTCCCTTGCTGAACGACGGCACTTTTCTCTATGATCTTTATGCTGGCGCGGACGCCCGGATTGAGATCAAAAAATTCGTCAAGCGCAACCGCTGGCCGGGGAAACCGCCGATTTCCTATTCGGTGGGGCCCGAGACGATGAAAAAGATGCTGGTGAGTCTGCACAGCACGCGGGCGGGGCGGGACCGGGTGGAAGCGGTAACAAGCAAAGCCGAGAATCCTCTCACCCTCTACCAGGTCATTTGGAACTGGCTCACCGTACATGCGACAGAGTTGATCAAGGCGGCCGATGAACATAGCCACACCAAGGGTCGGAAAGTTTTCATGTCGCCCAAAGAGTTTGTGGAGCTTTTAGACGCCCGCTCGAAAGAGATCGCTGAGGACGAAGACGAGAAAAAGCATCTCGTGTACCTGGCACTGGCTTTTGCCATGCTGCAGCCGGATGACTCCAAGGAACTGTTGCAGACGGCAACATCGAAGTTCCCGGAATTTCAAGACGCGGTAGGGTTAGGCTAAAACAACCCCGCCCATCATGAAAGGCCAACCAGAGCCTCCACCCGTGGCACGGGCATCCGACCCGTGTAGCAAAGCCCAACCAGAGCCCAACCCCGTGGCACCGGTATCGACCCCTCTCCGTAATGCTGCGTATATATCTACACGCGCGTCGGACCCGGGTGAATCAGGATTAAACCGCAGAAGATTACGGAAAGAACTCTTCGCGATTCGAGGGCTCTTGCGAGTCCAGCCTTGTTCTTATTTGGGACTTGCTTTGGCTTTGGTTGGCCTCCGCTACACGGGTCGGATGCCCGTGCTACGAGCGGCGGCGATTCTTGGTCTCCTTCTGGCGCCATCTTTCGTTTGGGCCGGGGAAACCGATTCATCTTCAAACTCGATCACCGCCACGGAGCCGGCGATCTCAGAGTCTTTGCGCCGTGAAGCGCGCGCGGCGGTGGACCGGTCCTGCACGTGGCTGATCAACATGCAGAACGACGATGGCCATTGGTCCAGCTCTGAATTTCCTGCCCTCACCGCGCTTCCCGTGTGGGGGCTTGTGCTGGCGGGGCACATCAAATCGGAGAGCGTAAGGAAGGGCACGGAGTACATTCTGACTTGTGTTCAGAAAGACGGCTCCATCTGGCGGCAACCGTCCGAGACTCGTAAAGGTGGAGGACTGAGCAATTACAATACCGCTCTCTGCATGGTCGCGCTTCACGCCGCGGACAGGACCCGGTTTTCAAAAGTAGTGATGGGTGCCCGGAACTTTCTCTCCCGCGCCCAACACACGAGCCGGGACAAATTTCAAGGCGGCATGGGATACGATGCCGATACCGGTCGCCCCTATGCCGACCTCTCGAATTCCTATATCGCATACGAGGCGATGAAACTCACGGCGGACCTGAGAATGCTGGAAGACGAGCACCCGTCGGCCGATCTGGATTGGGATGCGGCACGCGCCTTCGTGGCGAGCCTCCAAAATGACGATGGCGGATTCATATACAAACCGGGCCAAAGCATGGCGGGCGCCGACACCAACAAGACAGGCGAAGTCACTTTCCGCTCGTATGGGAGCATGACCTACGCAGGACTCCTCAGCCTTGTTTACGCCGACGTCGACAAGAACGATCCCCGCGTCAAGTCGGCCTTTGATTGGGCTACTACCTACTGGACTCTCGAAGAGAACCCGGGCATGGGACTCGAAGGTTTGTTCTATTTCTATAACGTGCTGACCAAGGCTCTGTCAGTCTATGATGCCGACACGCTGACGCTGCCCGGTGGCAAAGAGATCTCCTGGCGTAGCGAAATTACCCGAAAAATTGTCAACCTTCAAAAAATCGATCCGGCCGACGGTTCCGGTTACTGGGTCAATGAAGCAAGTCGCTGGATGGAGGCCGACCCGGTACTTGTAACTGCATACGCTGTCATGGCGTTGGTGGTGGCATTGGGCGAGTAACACGCATGAAGACGCTCCTTCGCATTCTGGGTTTAATCATCATTCTGACCACGATTGTGGTTGCCATTGCGGTAGGAGTCTTCTTCCTGGCTCAGCCTCGCGCAGAAACACTGCACTGCGACCGGAATGTCGCTGACTTAAGCTGTCGCTCCGATATGGTCCTTTCATGACCCATCGATTCTCGCCACGGCGGGGACCGCCGTTCCCGAGAATGAACTGATCATGATGAGGCCCTAAGTCAGCGACATTCCAGCGTGACCGCATCACACGGATCTCCCTGGACCGGAATTCGAACGACAAATTCTCGCGTTTATATAAGGTTAACGCAAGCATCCACTTGCTCCACGTATTTTCTCCTTTCTGTATTACACGTTTTCTACTATTGGCCCAGATCTCTCTTTTTCCCTTTGGATCCCCCCCCCCTGGGATTTGCACCAGTGCGGGAACCGTTGTTCAGGCCGGTATCCACGGATCCGCGACCCAGCCGCCCGCAGAGCGATTTACGATCAATTGCAGACTTTTGCTGTTCCATTGATCTCCCAATGACGTAAGATATTGTTCCCATAAATCATAAGCGATGTGTGCCTACCAAATCGGGGCATCAGCAAGCGCCGAGAGTGTAGTGAGTTGTGGCCAGTCAGAATCAAGCTGAAAGCGAGGACGGATCCGACTCTCCTGTGCCGGACCTTCCCGATCGGATTGCGGGTTGGCTGGATGCGGTCCTGCATCCGGGTGAATCGGTCCATGCCTGTCTGTTCTCCGATATCCTACCGGACGGCCAGTTCGGCGAACGGTGGACCTTTCTGTCCAACGCCCGGCTCTTTGTCCTGGGCAGCAATGGCGCGCCGGACAGGCCGGAGTTGTCTCTGGAACTTCCCATCGATCGCCTCGACAGCGCACGCGTACAGTCCTATATCGGTTCGGGTGCGCTGATCGTGACGGGCGGCGATGAAGGATACGAAGTCACGCGCTTTTCACTCGGTTCGCACCATGAAGCCCTTGATCTCTGTTACTACATAAACGCCGTGGTCGAAGGGCGTGGTCGTGGCAAATCGTTCGGAGAAGTTTCCAAGCCATCAACAAAGCGCATAGAGCATCGGTGCCCGTCATGCGGTAGGACAATCAACCGCAACGCCCAGATTTGTAGTCACTGCCTGGATAAACGGCGGGTGCTGATGCGCCTCTTTTCGTACGTTGCGCCGTACAAGACCCCGGCGTTGATCGGTCTTTCCCTGACCCTTCTTCTTACGGGAACGCAACTGACGCCTCCTTACCTGACCAAGATGTTGATCGATGACGTCATTATGCCGGGCAATCTGTCGCTGCTTCCGATCATACTCTGCGCGTTGATCGCGGCCTATGCCGGTGCCGCCCTTCTGTCGATTGCACGCTCATACATCCTGCAATGGGTCGGGCAGAAAGTGCTGTTCGACATGAGGGTGGAGTTGTATAATCGTCTGCAAGTCTTGCGGTTAAGCTACTACGCGCAGCGGCAAACGGGTCGAATCATGTCACGAGTCACCGGAGACCTCGCCCGCCTCCAATATTTCGTGGCAGAGGGGTACCAGGAACTGCTCATCAGTATCGTCTCAACGGTCCTGGTGGCCCTGATCCTACTGTTCCTGAATCTCAAGCTGTTCCTACTGGCTTTGGCCCCTATTCCGCTTATTTGGCTCAGCACCTGGTTCATGGGGCGACGTATTCGCGTTCTCTATTTTAGAATTTGGCGGAGGGTCGCCGGACTCAACGCGCTGCTCGCGGACACCATACCCGGTATCCGAGTCGTAAAGGCATTTGCCCGGGAAAATCATGAGTCAGCGCGCTTCCATCAACGAAGCGGCGATGTCTTTGAAGAGGAAATGCGAACGGCAAAGATTACGACCACATTCTTTCCTCTGATAACGCTGCAGGCGGCTCTCGGTTCGATTCTGGTATTCGCGGTGGGCGGAATTATGGTGGTCAATGGCAGCGAAACGATCGGTACTCTTGTCGCGTTTACCAGCTACCTTCTTTCATTTTACCAACCGGTGCAGCAGCTTGGTCGGATAAACCAGCGTTTGCAGCATTGCGCGACCTCAGCGGAGCGTGTATTCGAAATCCTGGATTCGGATCCGGAACCGTTGAACCACAATGGCGTGAGGCCTGATCCGTTCGAGGGACGGGTGGAGTTTCGAGACGTACGGTTCTCGTATGAACCCGGAAAGTACGCCTTGGACGGGATCTCCTTTTCCATCGAGCCCGGTGAGATGATCGGCTTGGTAGGCCCCAGCGGGGCGGGGAAAAGCACCCTGGCTCATCTCATTACACGATTTCATGATGTCGATGAGGGTGAAATCCTGATTGACGGCCATTCGATTCAGGAGATCGATCTTCATTGGTTTCGGCGGCAGATTGGGGTGGTACTGCAGGAGCCGTATCTGTTCCACGGCAGCCTCTGGTCGAATATCGCATACGCCAATCCGGACGCCTCGGCCGACAAGATTATCGAGGCGGCCAGAGCGGCAAATGCTCACGACTTTATTGTGAATCTTCCGGAAGGATACGACAGCGTAATTGGAGAACGCGGGCAGACCTTATCCGGCGGTGAGCGACAAAGGATCTCAATCGCCCGCGCCATATTGCGAGACCCGAAAATCCTCATCCTCGACGAGGCTACGGCTTCCGTGGACACGGAAACCGAGGCGCTGATCCAGACCGCGGTAGAACGACTGGTAAAAAACCGTACGACATTTGCCATTGCCCACAGACTGTCGACCTTGAGAACGGCAGACCGCCTTATCGGACTGGAGAATTCGAAACTGGTCGAAATGGGAACTCACAGCGAATTACTGGCGTCCGGCGGCTTGTATGCGCGACTCAGATCGCTCCAGGCCGAGATGTCAAAATTGACGGTGGTGTAATGAAGCGCAAGGCAAATGATTCTATTGACTCGGATCGGATGACCGACATCGTCGATCTGCCACGATCACGGCACCCGGTGGAGCCCGACCGGGTCATGGTCTGGCGGGATCCTTTCCACATCCTGTATGTGAGCGTAGATGGAATACCATTCCGCGATGTGGAGGCCCGCCACCTGTTCCCTGTCTCGAAGAAAACGGATTATGTCAGCCTTGTAAGTGACGGCAAAGAAGTGGTGATGTTAGCGCGACCCGACAAACTGGACAAGAAGAGCCGACAATGCCTCGAAGAGGCCTTGGACCGAATGTACTACGTCGCCCGGATCGAGCGCATCGACGAAATCAACCTTGTCATGGGAGTATCGCAATGGCGGGGAATGACCGATCGAGGCTATGCCGTATTCGAGATCACGGACCGGGGAAGCCAGGTACGGCTTTTGCCGAACGGCCGTTGCATGATTACGGATGTAGACGGAAATCGATTCGAAATCGAAAACATTCAAGACCTCGATCGCGAGAGTTTGGAACTGATCAGGACGCAGACGTAGGATAGGTGGCCTATGAGTGAGAATGGAAGTTATGAAGCAAGACGAACCGCCCGGGGGGCCGAACCACGGCCTCGCGCCCGGCCATGGCGCCGGAGGCTTGTCCTGGTGGGGTTGACGGTGCTCTTTTGCCTCGTTGGCTCTACATTCATGGTCGGGTGGTTCCGGTTTACCCGCGTGTACACGATGAGCGCGCGCGTCCGCGCGGCGGTTGTCGCTCTCTCTCCCGTCGTCGATGCGCGATTGATCGAACTGAAAGTCAAGGCCGGCGACCACGTCACCCGCGGCGAACTGCTGGGGCGGCTTGACGACACGGAACTGCGCGCAGCCTTGCAAGCGGCGAAGGCGACGGCGACGATCAAGGAGAGCGACGCCGAAGCAGCGCGCGCGGAATTCCGGCTCACGGAGGCGAGCCTCAAAGCTAATATCGAAGCCGCCCATGCACAGGTAAAAACGGCCGCGGCAAACTCAACATTTTCCGAAGCGAACAAGACGGCTCGCGAGAACCGGCTTCCTGATGAAGTGCGCGCGGCCGAAGCACGCTACAACGAAGCGCAGGCAAACCTGACACGCCTGAAACTGGGACCGCCGCGCCATGAGATCCTCGTGGCGCAGGCGCGACTGGAGGCCACACAAGCGACGCTCGAACTCCTTGAGCTGGACGTCGAAAAATCGCAGCAACTTGTCACGGAAGGAATCGAATCAGAGCACCTCTTACGAGTAAGAAGAACCCAGAGATTGAAGCAGGAAAAAGTGGTGCGTGAAGCGGAACTTCACCTTGAAAAACTGATCGCGGGCCCCTCCGGAAACGAGATCGAAGCGGCAGAGCAGGCATTGGAAAATCTGGCGGCACAGCTCGCCCTGGCCCGCAATGGTCGCAGCGAAGTTGACTCGCTGGCGGCAGAGGTGGAGATACGCAGGGCACAACACGACGAGGCAGGCGCGCGACTGGCGCAGGCCGAAGCCCGCGAATCCAGCCTCGATATTTCGCGGGAGCGAATTCGCGCGGCGGAAGCTGAACTGGCCAAGGCGAAAGCCGAAGTGGATCGAGCCGAAGCCGTTCTGGACAACCTCAATTTCGTCAGTCCGGTGGACGGAACCGTCACCCGCACGTTCGACGACATCGGCGAGGTCTGCCGCAAAGGCGCACCCTGTATCCTGGTGGCCGAGGCAGGTCGCGAGCGGTGGATCGAGGGGTTTGTAGAAGATGAAGATGCCATGCTGGTCAATGTGGGAAATCATGCCCGGATCCAGGTACCGGCGGGAATCGGCAAGTACGTGCCGGGCATCGTGGAGCAAGTCGGGATGCATACCCTGTCACTTGACGGCGGCCCTCCGGGTGCATCGCCTCGATTCCCTCAGCCGGAACGTGTCTGGGTTCAAATCCGCCCCCTGGAACCGTTGCGGGAAAGCCCGATCACCGGCACAAGCGCCAAAGTGGTCATTCGGATTCGGTGATCCACACCTTGTCCAAAACCTCCCAGGATCAGCAGGCGCAATTTACTCCCCGGCTTTGGGTTCCGTGGGCGGCCACGACATCACGCTCGCCCCCGTGGGCCGAGGTTCCCGGGGTCTCCAGCGGAGGCGTTCCGGGGACTGGTAAACCACATCGAGCCACGGGGTTTCCAGCCGGATTCCACCCTGGTGCCGTGAGTCCAGCGCCGCCTCCAGGACGCCGCTGGTCAGCAAGGTCCTTTCGACAGGGTACTGAGGTTGTTCGGTCACGAACATCTCCTCCATGTTCAGTGACAAGTAGCTGAAATGAGCGTAAGGCAGCCCAGTTTGTGGTCCGTGTCCCTGGGCATAGAACTCGCATGCGACGGTCTCCCCTTCCACCATGGCCGCGTAGGCGAGGTCTTCGATGTATCCGTTAAGCATGGCGATCGCGGCGCGCAGGCCGTCGCGGTATTCGAGGATGAACACTGCCGGGTTGGCACAGTGGTCGGCCATGCTTCCATCGGGTTTCCTATCGATGGCATCACAGGCAGCCTGGGCCAGATCCATCGACCACAGCCCGACTTTTCCCGCCTGCCAGGCCGCATCGCCTTCCAGGCAGGTCACCGCGGTGACTCCGGTTTCCCCGCCCAGTCGCCGTTCGACCATGCACTGCAACACTTCGAGGGTGTGGGATCCGTAAATATCGAGCCCGGAGAACCCGACCGCGACCGCTTCTTCAATAGGTGACTCCAGTTCATGTTCCAGCCAGGGACTGCGCCAGGCGACCGGCAGCGAGGATCCGGCCATGAACGGCGCCTTCAATTCGCGCGCCCGCTCGACCATCCAGAGGGCGTCGTGCCAGTTGTAGGAAAGATGCTTATCATTAAACACCGGGGCCGACCGACCGCTCTGGGCAAAGACCCCACAAATCTGCTCCATGAAATACTTGCGGGGAAACACTTGCTGTTCCTTTTCGTTCCAGGGGTAATCTCCGTGCTCGCCGATGAGGATCACCCCATCGACGGCCAGGGTGTCGCCGCCTAGAGTCAGCGTTTTCTGAATACTCGGATAGACATCGACTCCGTGCTGTTTCAAAAATTCCAACCCCACGTCCGCCTCCGGTACCTGGTCCAGATAGACCGACACCAGTTCCACCCGGGGGGGGAGCAGTCCCTCGTCGGTAGGAAATCCGAAAATGAACGTTGGGATCATGACATCGGCGTGAGATCCTCTGAACCATTGGGAGATGACGGCGGCGACTTTTTTGCGTTCCCTCACGATCCGATTATCGTCGCCCATGCGCTTACGGCAACCTCAATATCCGAATCTCCATCCAAAAAGGGGTCAGCAAAGAATGCCGCTGATTTAAGGCCTCATCATGATCAATTCATTCTCCGTACGGCGGGGACCGCCGTCTCCAGCGATGCGGCAACATCCGGAAAAGCACGAAGATCGAATTTGGAGTCCCCGCCGTACGGAGAATGGATGGGTCATGAAAGGACCACATCAGAGCGACAGCTTAAGTCAGCGCCATTCCTTTTCAAACCCTTTTCCTCGATTGTGGTTCTTGACCCGCCCGCAGCTCCTTCCCTACGGTTGTGCCCATGCTCATGAGCTTCTGCCGGTGAAACGAATTGAAATGCGACAGATCTTTCGACCCGGACTTCACCTGGGCGAAATCTATTATCCGGTCCGGTTTGACGGAGCGGTCATGGCGGACGCCGTGGCGCGTGCCTGTGTCGAGGGCGAGTACGATGGCGTGGAAATCGCCGACCTCCCGGACAGGACCGTACGATTGCGGATCGGCGAGACGGCCCGGGCGCATAATCTGCGAGTGGCGGTCTGGCAAGCGGAAAGACAGCAGGACACGGGATGGGGTATGTCGAGTCCCGATCCCTCCCGCCGCGGGGCCGCATTGGCGGAGTTAAAGAAGGGATTGGAGACCGCCGCCGAAAGCGGCGCCGGCGACGTGTTGTACATCGGCCGCCTGGACCCAGGCTCCGATGTCCGTGAGGAGTCCAGGCGGTGCCTGGCTGATTCGCTCAGCGAGTTGGCTGAAGCGGCAGCCGCGTACTCGTTACGCGTCGTGTTCGAGCCCTTGGATCGCGGCGTGGATCAGCGCGGCCTGATCGGGCGGACAGCCGACGCGGCGGCGATGATCGAAGCACTCGGTGCGGCGCATCCGAACCTGCGCCTGGCGTGGGACACCGCGCACGCCGCCTTGAGCGGTGATGACCTCGAAACCGCCCTGCGAAGGGCGTACCCGCTCCTGGCGCAGATTCACCTGGCCAACGTGATCGTGAGCCCGGACCACGATGACTACGGCGATCACCACCGCCCTCTCGGTCCCCCCGGATTGCTGACACAGGAAAGAATTACGGCAATTTTCCGTCTACTCGCAGAACTTCGCCAAGAGGATAGCCCCCCACCCTACTTGTCTTTCGAAGTGCGAACCCAACCGGGCGGCGACCCCGCCACCACCGAACGGCATACCCGGCAAATGCGGGATGCCGCGTGGCGGATGATGAGCAAGGACCTGGAATGATTATATAAAGGAAAGGAAGAAAAAAAATGGCCTACACATTCGAGCCGGGCAAGTTGTACCGAATGCCGACCCACTTCGGACCGAGCCTCGGCCCCCGGCAGGGGCCGGATGGCCGGAAATTCACCTGCAAGACGGGCCCGCACAAGACCGCCTACAGCGTGAGCTTTGTGACGAACCCCGAACAACTGGAAAAGCTCCTCCCCGATCGCTTTGAGCTTGCCGGCGAACCGGTGGTAACCGTCCTCGTGGCGTACATGACCGGAATCGAATGGCTGGCCGGCCGCGGCTACAATGTTCTTGGCGTGATCTTCCCAGCCGCTTTCAACGGCGACCGGGACCAGGTTCAAGGCAGCTTCCTGTCTGTCCTCTGGGAAAATCTCGCCGATGCAATTATTTCCGGGCGTGAGGAGCTTGGCTTTTCAAAGGTCTACTGCGAGATCCCGGATCCCGTAATCCGCGGCGACGAAACCCACTGCATCGGAAGCTGGTTCGACTTCAAGTTCATGGACATGAAGATTCGAAACATGACGCAGGTGCCTCCGGAGAAAATGGATCCCACCGCGGGCGAAGGCAGTGGGGACGGACTCCTGCACTACAAGTACATTCCCCGCACCGGCGAATGGGGAACCGCGGATGTTTCCTATGCAGTGCTCACACCCTACGACCAACCCAACTGCGTCGTGAAAGAGAGGTGGCAGGGTGAAGGCACAGTCGAGTTTCACAAGGCCGCCTGGGAGGACCTGCCGACCACCTGTCACATCGTGAATGCGCTTCACGAACTAGAGATCAAGGAGTACAGGGGCGCGAGCATCGTCAAGAGCGTCGGCGCAAAGGACCTCGGCGATCAACGCATCCTGCAATAGACGCGAATCGGTGAAGCCGGGATTTGAACCAGCTCGATCAGGTTGCCGTCCGGATAAAACAAAAGGGAAAACAAAAGGAACAAAAGGGGTCAGTGTGTTCAGACGTTCACTTTTATCGGTAGCCTGCCCCGCTGCTACGTGATTGTTCTTCATCGATGCCACGCAAACCGCGAATCGAGGCAACAAAGTGGGGGAAGAAAGGATCGTCGCTCGAAGGACAGATCATCGCGGCGCACAACGAAAAGCGGGCCAAGGAGCTATTCCAAAAGAGCCTGGAATCTTTTGGCATAACAGTTGCGAGATTATAGGAGAGGAAGAAAACGGAAACTCGAATGTAAAGCGTGGACTGGTTCGTCATGACCAAAAGGTAATGACCAACGACTGGATTGACCTTGAATGAAGCAATGGGAAATCGGACCAATACCTTGCATGCGATCAGGGCAGTGGAAAACGTTCGGAAGGGAGAGATTGGAAAGGTCAAGAAGAGATTATTGAACATCTGAATACACTGACCCCTTTTTCCCCGACGGTAGCTTGATAAGTAACGAATCACCCGAGAAAGAACAACAACAAGGAGAGTTATGCCAAACAACAGCGACGACTCAATTCCCATATCCAACCCGAACAAGCTGACGGCCGATTCTATCCCCGCGGAGCGGGTCTCGCTTGGAGCGACGGGAGACTACAAACCCTGCGTGGCGAAACTGCCCGGCGGTGATCTCCTTCTCTCGGCGTACCGAACCGCCCCGGCCCTGCACGGCTGGGAAGGAGCCGTCTATCACGACTGGAACGAGAGCTCTCCGCAGAGGCGTTACCTGGAGACCACCTTGCTCTTCAAATCGGGCGACGGCGGTAAAAGCTGGTCCGAATCCCGGTTGCTCAACGTGGCCGGGAAGGAGGCTTACCTGAGCGTCACCGACAAGGGCACACTCCTCATGACGGCTCACGTGATTGAGCAGAACGTGATCAACGAAGTCGGCCACTGTTATGGCGTTCTGCATCGAAGCCCCGACCAGGGTCAGAGCTGGTATACGATCAAGGCCCAACCCCGTTCGGCGAACCCTGCACGCTACCACTATTACGATCTCACCACCCGGAATGTCCTCAAGTTGAACGACGGATCGCTGATGTTCATCGCCTCCGGCGTCGGTCCGGACGCGCACACGGTATTTCGATCGACCGACGACGGGTTCCAATGGAACTGGCAATACGAGGCCGGGATCACAGGGCAGCCGGAGGCTTACTCCTACAGCGCATTCGGGGAGGGGGTGCTGTGGCAGGCCCGTTCAGGCAAGCTGTTCTGCATCTTGCGCGTCGATTGCCGGGAATGGCCGGACGTCGAAGGAAAACCGTTGGAGATTAGCAAGGATGAGCTCAGCGACAACTTCGATCGGTTGATTCTGTTCAGCTCCATCGACGAAGGCCGCTCCTGGCAGCCGGAACGCGAGTTCGGAGACTACGGCCAGATGTATCCCGCGATACTCCGGCTTCAGGATGGACGATTGCTGCTGACCTTTACCCAGCGCGCTGTCAAACCTCCGCTGGGCCTGCGCGCGGTGATCGGGACCGAGCACGACGACGGATTCGAATTTGATCTGCAACGCGACGTGTTTATGATCGACGCCAAGACACCGGAAGGATTGGCAAGCGGCGGTGGCTTCGGCTGCACGGTCCAGCTCGATGACGGCACTCTCGTCTCCAGTTACTCCTACCGGGATCACCCGGACGAGTTCGCGGGAGCTTACTCCGGACTGCATCTGGAGACAGTGAGGTGGCGGTTGCCGTCCGGATCATAAAGAAAGCAAAACGACCACCCTCCCCTGTCCGCGGGCCAGGCGATCGGCTCGGAAACGAATTCGGCGCCCTGCTTGCTCATGGTCTGGTCAATCATCGTGTGTTCATGTAACCTGTCCGACGAGCGCCTCATCCCGGCAGGCTGCGCTGGTTGCCCGAGGAGAACGTCCCCATCACACGGATCCAGTATGTTCCGTCGCCGAGTTCCTGGATTGCCCGAAGGATCTGCCTGCCGATGGGCGTATAGGTCCAGTTGATCTCACAGTATCCGATGCAGTGCCAGATGCGGTCCAGTGGCCCCGCTTCGTTTCGCGCGTCAATCGAAATGGTGACCGGGCGCATCACTTAATACGCGCCTCCCCTCATTCAGGACTCGTCTGATGAGGCGGGTTCGAGCTTCTCCTGGGTACGGGTGTCAAAGTCCGTGGCATCATGACGTTCGCTCAACTGATCCTCCAGCGGTCCAAAGGTGCGGTTGACCATCCGTCCGCGCCGCACGGCCGGACGGTGATGGAGTTCCTCGGCCCAACGCATGACATGGGTGTACGACGAGGCTTCGAGAAACTCCGCCGCCTCGTATACGGTGTTTAATACGAGCCCGCCGTACCAGGGCCAAATGGCCATGTCGGCGATGGAGTAGGTCTCGCCGGCGATGTACGGGTGGTCCGCCAATTGCCGGTTCAGAACGTCGAGCTGACGCTTTACCTCCATCGTGAATCGGTCGATGGGGTATTGGAGCTTCATCGGCGCATAGGTGTAGAAATGCCCGAAACCGCCGCCAAGATAAGGAGCGGACCCCACCTGCCAGAAGAGCCAGGAAAGGACCTCCGTCCGAGCCGCCCCCTGCGCCGGAAGGAAGTGCCCGAACTTCTCCGCCAGATAGATCAGAATCGAGCCAGACTCGAAGACGCGCCTCGGCGGATCCGTCGAATGATCCATGAGCGCGGGAATTTTCGAATTGGGATTCGCCTCGACGAAACCACTGCCGAATTGATCGCCGTCACCGATCTTGATCAGGTGCGCATCGTATTCTGCGCTAGTTTCTCCCCGGGCCAGGAGCTCTTCCAGCAGAATAGTCGCTTTCTGCCCATTGGGGGTGGCCAACGAATAGAGCTGGAGAGGATGTTTGCCTACCGGCAGTGCTTTCTTGTGCCTTGGACCTGCAGTTGGGCGATTGATGCCGGCCCACTCGCCCCCGGTTTCGCTCTCCCATTTCCAGACCTTGGGCGGCTCATATTCGATGTGGCTGCTCATTCCGGTCTCCTGGAAGTGGGAGCCGTCAGGGACAAACCCCTATGATGGTTCATTGCGTTGTTCGTATTCACGGGAACAGGATAGCGAACTTGAATCGTTCCTGCACCAGCCAATTTTGCCGAGCAATTTCCCGAACGGAACCTGTCCACGGCACACGTCCAGGGACAGGACGTCGTGGTAGTCGGTCCCGCCGTCCAGCGCGAAGTGTAGCCAGAAGTGCTCGCCGTTCACGTGGGTATCCACGAAGGCGTGAAGGGAAGGGATCAGGATCCATAGACACGTGATCGATCACGTGTACCCGTTCTCACGCGCCTTCACCACCCGGTACAGGCGTTTCATCTGTTCACGCATGGCCCAGATGGTGAATTCAGGCTAACGTCTACCGTTGTCATCGACGTAGCCGCAACCATGAACCGTATTGGCGTACGGATAGGGTATAAACAAGTCGATATAGGTTCCGTCGTAATCGTATTTCGCCATCGCGTGGTGGATCGTACCCATGTAGAGATCCCGCCATTTCGCGGCGGCGGGGCAGACGGCCTTCGCCTCCCAGGGATCGTTCCGCCGAATGGGAGCGGCGCCGGTCAGCGCCCAGGGCTCGCCGTACGTGTGGTACCAGGGATTCTGCGTGCTGATATACTGCAGGGGAAAATACCAGGTCAGCCGTCCCCCCACCGCATGAAACGTCTCCCTGGTGTCCAGGATATTTTCCCTGCTGTAGGCCTCGCGGTTGATTTCGCCGCGCTCCCTGGCGGCCTGCCAGCGCGCGTATTCCGCGTCGGTTTTCGGCGTGGGCCAGCCCCACCACTTACCCGCCGGGTCCCCGACATAGGTATCCCAATACGGATCCTCGGAGAGGAGCGGGTTCTGCGCCACCTGGCGCATTCGCCGCCAGCGAGCAGGCAGCGGCTTGACCGGTGTGGGATGAAGGCCGAACACGATGCGGCGTTTCGTCCCGGGCGGGCAGCCGACAGGGAGGTATTGCGCTACTTCACCTGGACTTCCGTCTGCCCCGGGCCAACGGTCAGCTTGACGAATCCCCGTCCTCCGAGGTCGACCACTTCGTGATCGATCGATTCGTATCCCAGGGCGACGCCGGTCTCGTGGGTCTCGCTCCACTTCCGCTGTCGCACCTTGGTCCGGGTGTTGCTTCTATCGGGAAGCGCGATGAGCAAGCCGGCCACGCGAATTCGATTCTCGCCATCCGCTCCCATCTGATGTTTGAATCTTGTTTTCTCCGGACGATCTCAGATTGAGTCCGGACAACGACCTCCGCACAGTAACGGAAAGGTACGATCCATGAGCAATGAACCCAATCCGTTCCTCGAGAAGACCGACGTCTTTCTGCCCGGGGAGAATTTCGGTGTCCGACTGGCAAGTCTGATTGTTACCGGGAGTGATACTGTCATTGCCACTTGTCAGAAGCGCAAGGGCTCCATGGAAGACTGCGGGCACGACATCGATATTCTGGCAAACCGCAGCAATGATGGCGGCAGGACCTGGGATGGACAACGGGTCATCTTCACCGAGGAGGGTATGTGCACATACTTGGGCCCTCTTATTGAAGATCGGGTAACCGAGACGAACTATGTGGCCTTTTTCAAGATTCCCTCCAGTGAACCGAAAGACCTGGAGCATTTCGGCACCTATGCCGGGGAGGATGGCGGCTTCTGGATCCTCAAAAGCACCGACCAGGGCCAGAGTTGGTCGGAGCCGGTTCACGTCAAGGCCAGGCCAAACCGGGACGGCTGGATCGGCTGGTCGAACAATTCGGTCCACGGCATTCAATTGGCTGCGGGCCCGAAAAAGGGACGGCTGGTCATGCCTGCCTTCCTGTACAAGGAAGGAGAGCAAGGCCAGGCTCCGGGGGTTCGCGGGGGGCTGCTGTATAGCGACGATCACGGTGCCAGCTGGCAAACGGGAGCGGTCCTGCCGCCCGGATCCGATGAAGTGACCGTGGCAGAGATCATGGGTGGAGGCCTTTACATTAACTATCGCAAGAATCCGCCGACGATACACGAGGCCATGGATGAGAAGAGCGCCTTTGAGCACGAGTCGCCCGACACGGCGTACTACAATGGCCACCGCTGGTATGCTCGTAGCAGCGATTACGGCGATAGCTTCTGCGAGCATGGGCAGGTGCAGGAACAAATTACTCCCGGATGCCATGCCGG
>CAUZEO010000014.1:0-35599 GCA_963578625.1 Kiritimatiellia bacterium
TTTGATCTATATGCGGTGCCACATGGCAACACCGGTGACGTGATCCATCATACGACCGAACACCGCAACGGGGCCGGCTCGTTTTTAACCGCAACGGACGGACTGATCGACGGCGATGGAACAGAATACGCTTTCAATGATGGTACCGGTTATGCACAACTGGCCCTGTTTAATCCTAACGAGTGGTATCACATCAGGGAGATCGCCTATGGTCCTGGTTCCGCTGATGGCCCTGCCCGAACCTTTGACGTCAGGATTACCAGGGAATCTGACGGCTCGGTCGTTCTTGACTCGACAGGCCTTGGCTGGATTAACAATTATCCCGACGTCATAGGGACGAAATTTGGTTCCCTCGGCCGAATGGGTTTCCAAATCTATCTCGACAATCTGAAGATTAACGACGTGATTCCCGAGCCGTCCACCTTCGCTCTGTTGGGGCTCGGCGCACTGCTTTTACGAAGGGGACGAAGAAGAACGTAAAGCATTGCGTGATTGATTATTGATGGGTCAAAATCCACGGCGCAGCTCATTGTTCGCAGGCGCTGCGGCGCTGATTGCCGTTCCGGTGGTCATCTGGGGAACCGATCCACTTCCGCCGATGCGACCCGGCTATCCGCTCGCGGAACCGGATCCGCAAACCGGCGGCTGGGAAAGCGAGGGGTTGGCCGACAAGGCGGCGGCGCGACTGAAGCACATCGCCGGGCTGTTGGAAACGCGGGACCCCATCACCGGAAGCGGCGTGGCAAACATTGCATCCGCGGATTTCTCCTGCGAATCGCTACGTGGCCGGAACCTGCAAGAGGTATACCGGGATGGATCGTTGGTGGTTTTTCGACCCGCCAGGGAACTCCCGACGGACACCGGACCGGCGGCGACGTTTCATGGTGCGGACGGCCTGGCCGAGGCGCTGCAAAGGCTCGCAGAGCCACTGGCCGGCGGAGCCGATGTTCGCGTAAAATTCAAGGTTTTCAGCGTCGAGCAGGACGAGTCGTCGATCGAGACCATGGCGTATTACCAGGCGGTAGCATTCCAGGAGGACGCCTCCGTTCAGCAGAATGCCACGTGGCGTTGTCGATGGACACCCGGCGATCCGGACGGATCGGCCATCGGACCTGCCATGGCCTCGATCGAGGTGCGGGATTACGAGGAGATCGTGGTCCAAGGCGCCGAACGCCCGACCCTGTTTGCCGATTGCACCGAGGCCGTGTTTGCCGCGTGCCCCAGCTACCACGATCAATTGTGTCAGCCGATCGATTATTGGCTGGAGCGCATCGAGTGGCGCAACAACATCTTTCCTTTCGGGCATCACGGTTTGGCATTGGGCGACGTCAACGGCGATGGGCTGGACGATGTGTACCTGTGCCAGCCGGGGGGGCTTCCGAATCGACTGTTCGTGCACCGCCGCAACGGGTCGCTGGAAGAGCGATCCGCCGCAGCGGGTGTGGATGTCCTTGATTTTTCCCGCAGCGCCCTGATCGTCGATCTGGACAACGACGGAAGCCAGGACCTCGTGGTCTCCACCGCCGCCGGGATGCTGTTCTTCGCGGGCGACGGCAAAGGTGGATTTGCCCTGCGAGCCCGACGGAGAGGCGCCGGCGATGCGTACTCGCTGGCCGCCGCCGACTACGACAACGACGCCGACCTGGACATCTTTGCCTGCATCTACCACGGCTCGGCGGACGACGCGGGTCGTTTTCCGATCCCCGTGCCCTACCACGACGCCGCCAACGGCGGAGCAAACGTCCTGCTGCGCAACGACGGGGTCTGGCAATTTCAAAACGTGACCGCCGAGGTGGGGTTGGACGAGAACAACCATCGCTTCAGCTTCGCCGCCGGGTGGGAGGACTACGATAACGACGGCGACGTGGACTTGTACGTGGCCAATGACTACGGCCGGAACAATCTGTATCGCAACGACGAGGGACGCTTTCTCGACGTGGCCGCCGGCGCGGGCGTGGAAGACATTGCTTCGGGAATGTCGGTCTCGTTCGCGGATTACAACCGCGACGGCCGGATGGACATTTACGTGGGCAACATGTTCTCCGCCGCCGGCAACCGGGTCGCCTACCAGCGGGAATTCCAACCGGAGGCTTCCGCGAAGACCAAGGCACAATTCCAACGCCTGGCACGAGGCAATACGTTGTTCGCCAACCGGGGCGACGGGACGTTTCGGGACGAGAGTGTAGGCGCAGGGGTCACCATGGGGCGGTGGGCCTGGAGTTCGGTGTTCGCGGACATCAACAACGACGGCTGGGACGACCTGCTGGTGGCCAACGGGTACTTGACCGGCCGCGATCCGCGCGACTTGTGAAGTTTCTTCTGGCGGCAGGTCGTGTCGCAATCCCCTTTGGAGGCGCCGGACGAGGCGTGGTTCGCGAACGAGGAGAATCCGTATCGGAAAAACTGGTCGTGGCTCAACGCATTGTTCCTCAGCGGTCGATCGTGGAGCGGCAATGAGCGGAATTGCTCTTTTCTGAACCTCGGCGGCAACGCCGCGCCGCAATTTGCCAACATCTCGGCGGTCGCCGGATTTGACTTCGCCGGTGACGGGCGGGCGTTGGCCACCACCGATTGGGACCAGGACGGCGATCTCGACCTCTGGCTTACCAACCGCACCGGACCCCGCGTGCAAATGCTGCGCAACGACTCGAGTACGGGCCACCATTTCCTGGCGGTTCGGCTGGAGGGCAACGGACACACGGTGAATCGCGACGCCATCGGCGCGCGGGTGGAAGTAGTAAGCAGTGAACAGTTAGCAGTAAGTAGTGAACAGTTAACAGTGAACAGTGAACAGTCGGATGATGCCTCGGCCGTAGGTTCTTCAAATCAAAAATTGATCAAGACGTTGCGTGCCGGCGAAGGGTACTTATCGCAGTCCGGTAAATGGTTGCACTTCGGGCTGGGAACGGCAACCGATGTTGAAAAGCTCATTGTACGCTGGCCGGACGGCGGGAGTCAGGAATTCGCAAACATTGAGTGCGACCGCTTCTATCGGATCGTCCAGGACGTCGTGACGGCGCACGTATGGTCAGTGCAGCGGCCGACGGTCGCATTACGACCTGCGGACGCGCCGGGGCCTTGCGCCGGTTCGCAGGCCAACTTGTCGTTGAGTTCACCGATGCCTTTGCCCACTTTAACCTACGAAACATTCGACGGGGACAAGGCGTCTTTGCGAAACCTGCTCGGAAGGCCTGTTGTGGTATGTCTGTGGGCAAGCTGGTGCCCCCCTTGCCTGGTCGAGCTTGCAGAGTTCGCGCGACGCGAGAAAGAGCTTCGCGCGGCGGGTCTTGAAGTCGTGGCGCTGTCCGTGGATGAATTGGGCGACGACACGACCGACGCACGTGCGGCGCCGCGAGCACTGGCAAAGTCGAAGTTTCCCTTTCACGCGGGCCAGGCCACTGCCGGACTGGTTGAAAAGATACATTTTGCCCATCTGAATCTGTTTCGTCTTCCGCAGGACTTGCCCGTGCCCACGAGTTTGTTGATCGACCCGGAGGGGCGCCTGGCGGCCGTTTACCGTGGCCGGGTCGAAGTGGAGCGCCTGGTGGCCGACGCCGGCGGATTGTCACAAAAACGGGAAGTTTTGCCGCTTGAGGGCCGTTGGTTTTCGAAGTCACCGGAACAGTCCCTGTCGCCGTTGGTACGAGAGCTGTTCAAGACCGGATACGTGTCCGAGGCTATCGAGTATATGACGGACAACAATGCGCGCCTTCGAGAAGAGCCGAACTACGAAAAGTTGTTGAGCAAGGCGGGCATCGAGCAATTGCGGCATGGAAAAGCTCGGGCCGCGGTCCCGTTTTTCCGGGAGGCGATCGACGTAAACCCGGATTACATCCATTCCCTGAACAACCTGGCCTACATCCTGGCCACGCACCGCGACGCGGACTTGCGCGACGGCGACAAGGCCATCCACTACGCCCGGCGGGCGGTGCGGGTCGCAGGCCATCGCAAGCCCGATGTGCTGGGAACCCTGGCCGCCGCCTACGCCGAAGCCGGCCGGTTCGAAGAAGCGGTGGTCACCGCCGAAGAAGCACTCCGGCTGGCACGCGAGTCCGGGGACACCGAACTCACGCAGGGGTTCCTCCAGGAACTCGATCGATACCGGAACCGGCAGCCGGTTCGAATGGAGTAGAACGGCCCACAGTGTTACAATCCAGGCACGGAATTCGTAGCGAATCGCTCTTTGTATTCCCAAATAATCCTTGTCTCCCAGCTCTCCTGCGGCGTCAGATCGACGGTCCGATACATCCACTCTAACGTGTCCATTTCATCGGAGCTCCATGGCTGCCATTTGTAGATCTGCAACAGAGCCTCGTGATCCAGGGTCACGACAATGGCCTCTTTGGTTTTCTTGGAAAAGGTAGCGAACCATCCCTCCGTCACCGGGCTTTGGACTATGATGGCCGCCGGATCAAATTCGTCGGCGCTTCTTACTTGCCGAGGTGAAAGGGCTGAACTGCGAACCTTCAGGCTCTTTACGGTCTCGTCCGGTTCCCTGAATGTTGTGCCGCCGGGCCCGGGCCAGACCAGCTTTTCCGTGTTGCCCATGTCGAAACTGCTGTGCGACCAGTAGCCGAACCGGATCAACGGATTCGATGACTCGCTGGTGAACTTCATGTCGACCCGGATGGATTGGCTCTCTGCATCGATCGAGTAGGTCTTGGAGATCAACAGGCCCGGAATCACCTTGGTGTTGATCGCCTTTTCCACCGTAACCGATGCCCTGCCGGCGGCGATGTCCCGGTTCGAAACCTGGTAAGGATTCGACTCGCCGGTGTTCCAACGTACGACGTTCGGCATCCAGAAAAGGTCCATGCCGGCGCCGAGGGTTTCCCCGCGCCGGATCAGGTCTTCGCTGCGACCCTTCACTTTCCAGCCCCACACCCGGCCGCCCGCGGGGGTAATCCAGACCTTCTGAACGGGCGAGGCAAGCAACAGTTCCAACCTGCCGTCCCCGTCAATGTCGTCCCAGGTGATTTCCAGATTGTCCTCTTGAAGAATGCCTCCGCCCCCGGTCGATTCGCTTTCAGCCTTGAGGGCCAGGTATTCGTCGTGCATATCGGAAACGTTCATTTCGCCGTCCCTGCCGTTCGATTCCTCCAGGCCGATCTGCAGAAAAACCGCATCCATGGGATCTACTTTGACTGTAAATCCATTTCTCAGTTCTTTGCTGCTCCAGGTTTTGTCGCTGTCCGATGTTACGAGCATCTTTCCGCTGACCGCGTCATGAATCTTGTATTCGTCCGAAAGCGCATGGACCGAAGCGGAGACGTTCACATAGGCGGCTTTGTCGGAATCGACGTTCAGAATCGTAATCAGCCGTTCGTTGTACATCTGGTACGAACGGGTTACCAGGCTCTCGGTCCAGTCCGGGTATGGTATGGTAACGGTTCTTCCATTGATCTCCACCTTCGTCTCCGATTCGGGGAGGCCGGCGACCTTTACCGTCCGGTCAATTTGGTTTCCGCGGATCAGAAACGGCTCAACCTGGCCGATCGTATGGGCGGCGCGGGCCATTTCCCATAGGTATAGCCCGTCCATGGCACGGTGGAAATCGGGCCAATGTCCCAGCCCGGCGCCGCCCAGGGCGGCGACCGCCAGGATGTTCATCCGCATATCGTTGGGCGACATGGCCACGTACTGCCGCTTGTCGGCCTTGACCAGTCCGTTCCAGGAAAACGGCCACAGGTCTTTGGGTACGGCATCGGATATCTGCTCAAATGCCTGGATGAAGGCTTTCGAGGTGCCGGTATAAATCATCGGCTGTTGCGTCATGCCGGCGAGGCCGCCATACAGGGCGGGATCCATGTGGTCCCCATGGCATAGATAGAGTGGTGCGCCCGGTTTGTGCTGCCGGACGAACTCGCCCCAGATGTTCGCCACCTCACCGACCAGGTTTTCGCAGAACGTCTCGTATTCCTCTTTGTACTCGCTCTCCAGCACTTCGGCAGTGAGTTCAGATTCCTTCATGCCCTTGCGGCGGGCGAACAGGTCCCTTGCTTCCTGGTGCGGGGAGATCTGCCCTCCCGATGCTTCGAAGTCCCAGTAAAAGCCGTCCACCCGATCCGCCCAGCGGGCAGTATGGCCATCGTCCAGCCTGGCGAAGGTCTCCACGCCGCCTTCGGCGACCAGGGGTTCCCAATGTTCCGTACCCAGCTTTTCCCGCGGGCGCCTTTCCTCCATGGCGTTGAGAAGTACCCGGCCCCCGTTCTCTCCGAATCGCTTGAGACAATAGTCTGTCCAGGTGTCGGGCTTCGGCGGGTCTCCATTGGCAAGGTAGGTATTGATCCCGGCCCGGCGATACAGGGAGTAAACCCTGTCCCAGATCGGCTGCGGCACATCGTGGTGCAGACTCCACACGAACAGGATGCCGAAGCGCTCGGGCAGGGGGCCTTCGAGGAGCGGGGGCTTCACGATCAGAGCGGCGGTCTGCTCCTGGCCGCGGAACCCGGCAAAGCTCAGCTTCCAACGCAAGGTGGCGTCTTCGACGATTTCTTTTGCTTCGGCCCATACTTCAAGTACAGCCGGCAGGCTCAACTCCTCCTTGAGCTGGAGTTTCGTAGCAATGTCATCTTCCGATAGTGTGATCGTGTATTGGACCTGGTTACCTGCCGCGGTCTCGATCATCGGCCAATCGGCATAAAACTTGACGCTTTCCGGAACCTGCAGCTCGAAGGTTATCGGGTATTTAAGGGCACTCCTGTCGCCGGAGAGAAGAAACGCCAGAGGAACCACAGAATCCTTTATCAGGTACGCCTCATCGGCGCCGTACGCCCAGTGGCCCGGGAACAGGGCCGCTCGAATTGGTGAGGATGATTGGTCGGCCGATCTTTCAGCTGCATTGGCCAAGTAGCATGAGGAATGAAAGATCGAATTCAGTAGGAATAGGACACATACAGACCCAACTCTCTGTGTTTTAAATACGTGCACTCCAGCTCCTGGTTCTCTATTTCATTTCGGATGAAGCATCAATGTCTTGAGTCTGAATTCAAATGCCAAGCCCCAAATCCCAAACGAATCCCAAATCCCAAGTCCCAAATCCCAAACAAATTCGAAACTACAAACAAGTCATTGTTATCCGTGCTTGTCAGCGCCAAGCCGGGCGAAGTGCCCCGTGTGGGTTTGGACTCGGGATTCCACGCGACACATTCCGAATTTCTTTGGGTTTTGAAATTTGTGATTTGTGATTTGTTTGTGATTTGGGGCTTGTGATTTGTTTGTGAATTGTAATTGGGGACTTGGAATTTCTCTGAACGACCTTCGCCTTACGGGTTTGCCGAACATCGCCGAATCCCGATCACCCCTCCATCCCGCTCTTCGGCCCATTTCCAGATGCCGTCCGCATCCAGCGGACCCGGGAAGCACCGGAGCAGGTATCGCCATGTAACATGTCCTCCCTGCCATTGCGGAATGTTGGTCTGGTAGAAGTTATTGAATACATAGCTATATGCGCATGCTCTTGCCGGCGGCTGCCCGTGCCCTCGCCAGGTTTCCGCGGTGATTCCCCCGGCCTCGATCAGCGGAGCATCCAGACTCATCAACGCCACCGTTCCCCACTCACACTCGATCGCGACCAGCTTCTGTATCGTGAGCCATCCGGTATGTGAACCGGGAAGCAAATCCTTCCATCGCACCGCCGTGCCCGCAAGGTCCCAGGCGATATCCCGGCACGCGCCGGCAAAGGGAAAGGCCACCCGGCCGTCTTCCCGCAGAACGTTGCGCGGCTTATCAATGGTGACGGCAATATGGACTTCATCGTGACCGGCCAGGAGCCGCCACTCGGTCGCGGTTTCCAGGCGCAGACCGGAGTTTGTAACCAGGCGGCGACGAACGATCCGGTTTGCCGTGAGGGGTCCGTTCGCGCCGCGAACACAATCGATCGCTTCACAGATTGCGAAGCGCCGCTCGATGGGCCAACCGATTCCGGCCCCTCGTCCATCTTCAGGAATGCCCTCGACCTCAGCATAGACGAATTCGCCGAGGCCGTGGTCATTCGGCACGGCCAGCCTCTCCTGTCCGTCTTCCCCGCGCCAGCTCACACATCGGCCGGTCTCCTCATCGAATCGGAGGGAAACGTCATCAAGACGTAGATCGAACGCACCCGGTTCCGAGCCGGATGGATCGCTGGAAGTGTGGGTCTTGCCCCCGATTTCAGTTCCCGCGACCTGCTCCTTCTCGCACTGGAGCGATCCAGACCACACTTTGCCGGCGCGGAGTGCGGGTACCGGAACCCACATGCGCCACCATTTCGGTTGCACGGATTCGGCCTGGACGGGGATCTCCTTCGAGCCGGATTTCCATGACGTGGGGCGGCGATAGGGTGAGAGCACCATCAAAGGAATCACCTGGGGCTCGGATGCCCGGTCGAGGGTATTGACGAACGCGCCATCGGCGTCTTGAGGCAGCTTTCTCTCCATTCGCTCCTGGATCTCCGCATAGAGCTGACGCGCCTTCACCCAGGCCGAATGGGCGAACGTCTCTTTACGCTTCCAGGTTGACTCATGATAAAGTGAAAGCGGATCCCAGGGCCCGAACCGGTTCGCCTTCATCTCCCCAAAACCCCAACTGCTGAGCCCAAACGTGTGATCGGTATACGCCAACAGGTCGTTGTAGATTTCGTCGGCCATCCGCAGTGCTTTTTGGGGCGCACGGGCTTTGCGGCCAAGACGCACCGCGGAACGACTGAATCGCGCGGCCTCCCGATGGCGAGCCACGGCCGCGGGTAGACTGATCGCCTGATCGCTCCAGGGACAATGTAGGTCACCGCGTAACACCGGCAGGTCCACGGGTGGATCGCGATCGATGCGATCAACATAATCCCCGGCCAGGCCAAGGTGGGCGGTTCGGGGATGGAGTTTTTGATTCAGCCACTGGATGTCCGCGGGAATGTTCGGATCGGGGCCGGCATTATCACTCCCGATCTGGATGAGCAGGTTGGAGCAGGGATGACCATCCTTCTCCAGTTTGCTCAGCAAGGTTTCAGCTTCCACCTCCGGCCAGGTAGAGGTTTGGATGAGTTCGTCGAAAGGAGTTGGAATCACTTTTTCTCCAGCGGCCATGCGCCTGGCCCGCGCGGGCCAGGCAAAGCCTACATAACCCCAACCATATGAAGCGGGGAACAAGTCGCGCCGGGTCGGACCGGGGGGCTCGTTTGCGACGTGATAGGTATAGAAAAGGACCCGTCCCCCACGAGGGCCCTCCCACCAGAATACGGGTGGTAACTTCGACCAGGGAGACAGCACCCGGTAGGAACCGACGGCCAGTATGAACATCTTGATTCCCTGGTCTGCCATGATGTCGGCAAGTGACCAGGTCGCGCTGCCGAGGTCGCACAGGATAGCCACCCGGCAGGACATGCCGGCTTCCCGGTAAAAACGCAGCGTCCAGTCAAAGTTGTGGCGCAATTCCTCGAGGCTCTGCAGGTGCGTGATCGGTTGATGCAGGAGACCGGCGATCTCCAACTGCCCACTTTCCAAGGCGGCAAGGAGTCGGTGTTTGCCTTTGCGACCATGGCGGTGACAGAACTCCTTGGCCACGTACGACGACTCCACCGTCCAGTAGAACCTCTGGTCCGCCGGTCCGCTCTGCGTTGCCTCGATCTGCTCCAGTGCCTCCTCGAGATAGCGCTGATGAAGAATGCGGATCCGCTCCGGCTCGTCGGTGTACCCGAAATCGGTATGACTGTGATGGATGAATTGAATGTGGGAAATCATCTGCACTAGCCCCGGTCCGGGACACGCCAATTGGCATGCCAGATGGAGTCTTCCGGCACAGGCTCCTGCCCTTCGTCCAGGTCTTGCATCGTGTGAAACGTTTTCAATACGGGCTTGATGACGGATTCCCAAACCTTTTCTACATCTTCATACGTGCAGAGTTTTGGCGCCGGCTGTACCCGATCGTGGTCGGCGAGCAACTCTGCAGCCTTTTTGCCCAGCCAACGGACTTCGTCTTCCAGCATTCGCTCGCCAACGCGCCGATCGGACTCGCGGGCATTGTGACCCATGGCAAAGGGTCGCTCCGACGAGCCCGCCGGGGGTAAGCGGGATTGATCAACGCATCCAGGTTCCAGCGCCCACAGCAGCGAAGTTTCCACTCGGCCGGCATGATCGCCCGTGCTCTCTCCGTCGCGATCAAAACCCGGCTGGTTGGCCTCTTTATCCGGCAGGCTGTAGAGGCGGCAGCCAACATGAGGCTGTACCCGTTCGATCATCGTGTTCAGGTCGATGTAGTTGGGTCCGTAATGCCCGGTGAGCAGGATGGCAGCATGAAATCCCAGGACGTCGGCCATCCTGATGTGATAACAGACGTTCTTGAAATGTTGCCATGGAGGCAGACACGTCATCCAGGAATGCCTGTTCTGTCCCAGGAACTGGTGCAGCCACGGAGCGGCGCCTCCCGACTCGTGCCAGTGCCAGTAATCCGGCGGCGCCACGATCCCGCCGTGCGTTTCGGCGGCCCTGCAGGCAATCCCGTGGGCCTTGAGCGCGTCGAGCCCCACCGCGTTCTGCGGACCGTGAGGCTCACAAAGGCCGTAGGTGAAGTACACCAGGGGGCACTCTTGGAAGGCCTGGTCCAGTTGATCGGGAAACATTCGCTCCCAACGGACTTCTCGCATGCGGTTTAACCTCCTTCTGTCGCTGAATCAGGTGAAATCGAGTCCACCGTTGACGTTGATCAATTGCCCGGTCACGTAGGCGCCCGAGGGGGTCGCCAACCACATGATCGTCCCGGCCATGTCGCTGCCTTGTCCGTAACGGTGCAGTGGAATCGTTGCCAGTTCCTCTTCCTTCAACGCATCGAACGTGATGCCTCGCTGTTGCGCTTCCGTTTCCATGAACCCCCAATGCATCTCCGATGCAGCCAATCCGGGGCACAGGGCGTTCACATTGACCTGGTAGGGCGCCAGTTCCAATGCCAGCGATTGGGTCATGGTATGAACCGCGCCCTTTGAAGCGCCGTACGAAGCCGACCCGGCGTGGCCGACTTTTCCGAAGAACGAACCGGTGTTCACGATGGTCCCGCTTTTCTGTTTGATCATCTGGATCGAGGCGTGCTTGCAGCCGAAAAAGATTCCCTTGAAGTTGACGGCCATGATTCGGTCCAACTTCTCCTCATCGGTTTCCCAGACATTCCCGGTCTCCAGGTGCATACCGGCATTGTTTGCCATAATATCGAGTTTGCCGAACTTTGCGACCGCGCCTTCCACCAGGGCCTTCACCGCCGACTCATCGGACACGTCCAGTTGCACGGCGTAGGCCCCGTTCTCGGGATTCGCCTTCCTTATGTCCTCGCACGATACTTCGACCAGGGGCAACTGGTCGGCCAGGACGACGTGGACCCCTTCGCCTGCCAGCGTTTCAGCGATTCCTTTCCCAAGACCACGCGCAGCCCCGGTAACGATGGCCACTTTTCCGGATACATCACGGAAGCCTTCAGTTTTCATCTCAATACCTCCAGCGCCACCACCGAGCTTGCTCGGTGGTGCGCATGCTTTTCCACTACTCGAACATAGGAAAAGAACCTGAGCTCGAATCGAGCGAAGGGCGAGCTATTCTCACTTTTCGCCCTCCCCGGGATCTTGATCTCATCCCCATTTTGCCGGGTCGTGCAAAATCAGTTCCCAACCGAACAAGTTCGGTTTGGCCCAAAATTCGCGAAAGGGGCGAACAATCAGTAGCGCTCCACGATCCGGTCGCTGACGAATCGATCCACGGTTCGCCGCCCGGCTTCGTCGTTTCGATAGTGAGGCCGTTGAAACATCGGGTGGTGGGTCCCGGGAGGATCGATGTCGACAATGGTATTTCCGCGCACCACCACCTTGTAATCCTTGTCTACCACGCGAATTGTTTTCGCATGTTCCGAAATAAGGAATTCCAACACCACGGTTTGCGATTTCCGCCCGCGTACATGAACATACCGGCCGTGCCTCTCCGACTCGCAATTCTCGCCGTCAACAGATACCTCAAATTGTTCGGCTTCAGCGTACCCGGGCAAACGCAAAGCCAGTTCGCAGTCCCGTTTCAATTCAACTTCCACCCGGCCCTGGTTCGGGATATGGCTGTGAATATCCGCCCAGGCCGATGCTCGATTGAGTAGCAGATGAACGGTCAACCGCTGTTTCTCCGGATCGAATTGAATCATGTCCCGCCAAAGCCGGTAGAGCTGCATCGAGGCATTTCCAACGCAACACGCCATGATGCTCAGCACCGGATCCCCTTGCCAATCGTTTGGGGCGCCCCATCCACCCCAGGTACCGTGGCACCGTTCGGGCACCCTGTCGGTTGTATTGTGGGGAGGCGCAAAGGGCGGTTCCATTGGGCGGCCTTGGTTTTTTGAAAAATCATCAACCCAATCGGTTTCCAGCAACTGCATTTCGGCAAACATGTTCCGTACCCAGCAATCGATATCATCCCAGCAGTCCGCCAGACCGGTCTGGCTCTGGCGCACACCGAGGTAGATCATGTCCGCCAGTTCGCAGACTTCGATGGTCTTGCGCGACCACCGGTTTTCCGGCGGCCCCAGGTTTTCGGGAAAATAGCCCATCAAGGTTTCCGATTCACCGTTGTGTTTGCCGTACTCGTATCCCTTTTGAGCCAGTTCGATCATCTCGCGGTCCTGGCGGGCGATGCCGGCATCCAACATGAGCATCCGAACCAACGTATTGGTGTGAAAATGCACCAGGTCCATTTGTTTTTCGTTTGTTTTACCATCGGGAAAGCCCCAAAACTCGCCCTCGGGTCCGACCCATCCGCTGTGTCCCAGGAAGAAAAACCGCGCCAGCTTGTACCCGAGTTCCAGGGCTTCTTCCATTCCTGTCATCCGGTGATAGATGATCAGGCCGTGACCCAGCCAGAGCATGCAATGGTTCAGGACCGGAGGTGGGATGCCTTCATCGATCACTTCCTGGCCCGGTTGGACCAGGGTAGTGGGAAGATAGGCAAAATCGCCGTGATCGACAAAAAATCGCCGCACACCGCGAACGGCATTGTGACCAAGCTCTTTCCAGCGGGCATCCCCGGTAAGCGCGTGGTAGACCGCGGCGGCTTCGAGGGATCTACCCAGCATCTGGAGGTCCGCAGTCTGTTCGCCCAGTTCGGTCTCATACATCTCGCCGCCGCTTCCGAAGATCCTGCCCCAGGGACGTCCGGACAGCGGGGTGTAGAGGAGTCCGTCAGGTCCCTGCATCTGCAACAGGTTGGCCATCCACTGACGTTCCACGTCCTGCGCCTCATCGGAATCGCACACCAGTCGTAGCAAGGGAACCGGTGCGTAGTACTTGAACTCCACGTGGTCGTTCCAGTCGTGATACATGGCGGCCGGTTTCCAGCCGAAGCAAACGCGCCAGAAAATTTCGCAGTTGGCCTCTGGATCAGTAGTCGCCGTCATGCCGTGAATCGCATGCGCCGCCCGGTCCGCCAGGTCCAAGGTATCGGGAACGACTGCCGTGTAGCGCGCGCCGTTTAGCTGCGGGAGATCAAAAGAAGGGACCTCCGGATTGATGAACGTAATGTCCGGACTTCTTTTCAGCGTTTTGGTCACTTGTGTCCCTCTTATCCTTGTCTATTATGATCGGAACTCCACAGAACTTATACCTGTTTGGCGGCGCTACCGTCGAGCTTGCTCGGAGGAGCGTGTGATTCTGCACTACGAGCAAAAAAACAAATCAGGAGCCCGGTTAGAGCGAGAATGGAGATTCTCTCGCTCTTCGCTCTCGTTGGGCGCTTTACTTCTCTTTTTTCGGTAGTGCAGAATCATGTTCGCCACCGAACGAGTTCGGTGGGGTCCGGTTCGAGCTAAATACGTACCCGCATTTGTCATGATCAAACGATCGTATCGTCCACGTAGCGAGTGACCTCCTTTATGGGCGCGAGATCCGCCTTGAGATGCTCACGTTCATAGAGCATATACATCGTCTTCATCTCTTCGGGTTCAGGCGGCAATACGTTCTCAACGGTGATCGCCGTGCTGCCGCGGAACGAAATGTTATGCCGTCCAACCGGATTGCCGGGGATGAGGTAGCTGGCGCTGTCCTCGGGCACATCGAATTTCAGCTCGATGACTTGACCCGGCTTCAATGAATCCAGGGTGAGGTACCGGTTGGCGCGCAGCGGGCGAATGGGGTGTTCGTCCAGCGTCATCTGCACGGCGTCGATATGAACCCAGGCCGGAATTCGGACCGCGACGCTACGGGCCGACTTGACGTGGAGTTTCACCCGTCCTTCATAGGGAAGGTAGCTGTCGATGTCGACCCACGGCGAAGCGCGATTGAGAAGCAGGTTGATCGTGGCCGTGCCATCGTGGCCGCGGACGATTCCCTCCCAGGCGTAATAGAGGCCCAGGCTGCCATTGCCCGTACAACAGCCATACCCGTGCACCGAGATCCCGCCGCCGGAATCCGTCAGAACGGTCGGTTTCGCCTCTCCGAACGCCCCCATGGATCGTTCCAGGGGGTTGTCGTAATCTATGCCGTAGTTGCAGACGACCTCGCGTTCCGGCTTGGAAGCTCGTACGGCTTCGAGGACTCGCTCGGCTTTTTCCAGATCGATAATCTGCTGTTCCACCAACTGGTTTCGAGCGTAATGATCGACATCGTCCCAGTAATCGCCGATCCCGGCGTCAGAGAGGAAAACGGCCAAGGCAACCATGTTCCCCATCGCACAGGCTTCACAGGGTGTCGCCTCGGTAAGAAGCTTGCCGTGGCGCCCCGGCGCAAGCCAACCCGGGTACCATCCCAGCCGCGGGATGCCAGTCCTCCTCGCGTAGTCGTACGCTTCGCGGATGATCTCCTTCAACTGCTCATCGTCCGTGAGGATGGCCAGTTCGAGCATCCCCCGAAAGGCCATGGTGTTGCCGTGAAAATGTCCGGCAAAGTGCCCGTGTTCGTGACCGGCCACGCCCAGGTCACCTGCGCTTTCCCAGAGGTTGGGCATCCGGCAGTAAGCATTCAGTTCACCGGCCAGCCCGATCATGGATTCGTCGCCCAGGAGATGATAGGCGCGCACCAGCGCACGGATGACCGTCCCGCATTCGAATTTTGCCGTGCCTTCGAGCCCCTGTTGTTCGCGGCCGGGGAGATCCGGCGGGACATACGGGAACTGGATGGCTTGGGGCCGGTCGGTGAATGTCCAACTCCCGTCCTTGGAATAGCATGCTTCCAGCGGATAATAGGCAAACTTGAAACGGCGATGGCTCCGACGGATGGCGATCCGCTCCAATCCCCTGGCCAATCCGTGGATCCTCTGTTTCCACTCCGGGTTCCCGTCTCGTTCGTACCAGGCGATCATCGCCAGCATCAGCCGCGCACAATTCAACGGGGAGGAGGCGTTTGCCTTCAGGTCGATTGGCGGGGTGGTTCCCGGATAGTAGACCAATCCATCCTCGCCGAGATTGGCAACGTACGCCTGCATCATCCCCTGCTCGGCGTCGAGATTGAGTTCGTCCCCGCACATCACGCGCATCCGCGGGACCGCTTCCAACCACTTGGCAACCCAGTTGAGAACACGGAAGTGCGGCGGATTGTGGCTCAGGTCCATCTGCTGCCAGTAGGCATAGCGGGCCTCCGGCAACACGCACCTTGTCATTGCATTGATCGCCAACCGGGCCCGGTCCGCGAGATCCAGTGTGTCGGGCACCCGCGCTTGATATCGTGATCCGCTTATTGAAACCATCTCGATCCCTTTGGTTCAGTCTCTCGTGCTCTCAGGCACCGAATATTTCGTCGACATAGCGCGTGACGTCCGTCAGGGGGGCGCGGTCCGCCTTGAGGTGGTCGCGCTCGTAGATCAGGTACATCGTATCCACTTCGGCGGGATCCGGCGGCAGTTCGTTTTCAACGGTGATCGCCGTGCTGCCGCGGAAGGTAATGTTATGCCGTCCAACCGGATTGCCGGGGATCAGGTAACTTGCGCTGTCCTCGGGCACATCGAAGTTCAGCTCGATGATCTGCCCCTGCTTCAGTGATTCCAATGTTAGGTATCGGCCCGCTCGCAATGGTTGAACGCGTTTCTCGTTCAGCGTAACCCGCACATCGCCGATGCGGACCCAGGCGGGAATCCTGACCGCGACGCTGCGAGCGGTTTTGACATGGAGCTTCACCTTTCCTTCATACGGAAGGTAGCTGTCGATGTCGACCCACGGCGAAGCGCGGTTCAAGAGCAGGTTGATCGTGGCTGCGCCGTCGTGGCCGCGGACAATTCCCTCCCAGGCGTAATAGAGGCCCAGGCTGCCATTGCCCGTACAACAGCCATACCCATGCACCGAGATCCCGCCGCCGGAATCCGTCAGGACGGTCGGTTTCGCCTCTCCAAACGCCCCCATGGATCGTTCCAGAGGGTTGTCATAATCTATGCCGTAGTTGCATACGACCTCGCGTTCCGGCTTGGAGGCTCTTACTGCTTCGAGGACTCGCTCGGCCTTTTCCAGATCGCAAATCTGTTGTTCTACCAACTGGTTTCGAGCGTAATGATCGACATCGTCCCAGTAATCGCCGATCCCGGCGTCGGAGAGGAAAACGGCCAGGGCAACCATGTTCCCGATCGCACAGGCTTCACATGGCGTCGCCTCGGTAAGAAGCTTTCCGTGGCGCCCCGGAGCCAGCCAGCCCTGGTACCATCCCAGCCTGGGAATGCCCGTGCTTCTGGCGTAATCGTAAGCCTCCCGAATAATCTCCGTACCCTGCACGTCACCGGTCAACACCGCCAGTTCGAGAATGCCTCGAAAAGCGATGGTGTTGCCGTGAAAGTGACCGGCGAAATGTCCGTGTTCGTGACCGGCCACCCCCAGGTCCCCGGCGCTTTCCCATAGACTGGGCATCCGGCAGAAAGCGGAGAGTTCCTCGGCCAGCGAAATCATGAATTCATCACCACAAAGTCGATAGGCGCGGACCAGGGCACGGACAACGGTCCCGCATTCGAACTTTCCATTGCCCTCGACTCCCTGTTGATCGCGGCCGGGTAGATCTGGTGGGAAATAGGGAAACTGATTGGCGAGGGGCCGGTCGCCGATCGTCCAACGTCCGCTCTTGTGCCAGGTTGATTCCAGCGGGAAATAGGCAAAGGAGTAATCGCGATGACTCCGGCGGATGGCGATCTTGTCAAGGCCCCGGGCCAACCCACGTATCTTCTGCTCCCACTCCGGGTTCCCGTCCCGGTCATGCCAGGCGATCATGGCCAGCATCAGCCGCGCGCAATTCAGCGGCGATGAGCTGTCGGGCGCAAGATCGCTGGGCGGCGTGCTCCCCGGATACCATATCAATCCGTCCTGTCCAATCTGCCCGACGAACGCATCCCGCATCGCCTGCTCGACATCAAGATTCAGCTCATCGCCGCACATCGTGCGCATGCGCGGCAGGGCCTCGATCCATTTTGCGACCCAGTCGCATACACGAAAGTGCGGTGGATTATGGCTCAGGTCCATCTGCTGCCAGTAGGCGTAGCAGGCCTCCGGGATCACGCAGCGGGTCAGGGCGTTGATCGCCAACCGGGCCCGATCCGCGAGATCCAGCGTGTCGGGCACCTGGGCTTGATACCGCTTTCCGCTAATTGTGACCATCTCGACTCCTTCTTTTATCCTGTTTAGTCGTAGTCTTCATCGTAATCTTTGTCGACGAAAGACTTCGATGAAGACTACGACGAAGGCTGCCTCCGGTCTCATCTCTTTCCCGGTCCGGGTCGTGTTCAATTTCCACCTGAATCTCAATCCTCATCAGAATCCGAATCGATCTCCGTCGCCGGACGATTAGGATTGAGAAATCGATTGGGAGTAGGATTGAGTTCCTGATTTGAATCCCGTTCGTAAGCGCAATTCTGATCGACGACAAAAGTAATCCGTTATGGCTCCGCCAAGAAGGAAACTGGACTTAGCAATTTAACACCCCAATGGCAAAGCCTCCACGGAGCTAAAGGTAAGTCGGGGTTTATGGAATGCCTTCGAGGCCCTGACCATAGATGAAGCCTTCGTCATAGCTCCCGCGGATGAGGCCCACCCGTACGCAAAGGCGGAGAGACTGTCAATACAGATGTGACCGGATACTCTCTTGAACACGGTCATCGGCATCTGAGATATCGGTCGGATCAGCCTTCGTGCCAGTAGGCGTGGTCTGTTCAATAATCATTCGACCCAGGCTGGGCATTTCTTGTCGATTCTGAATGCTCTCGGGGTCCCATAAGTGGGATCGCTTGAGTGCTTTTGCGCAATGCAGAAATGCGGTCTCGACTTGTACCTTGATGCCGATTTTGGGTGACCGGCCTTTAACTGTACTGGTTGCGTTGAGAGTTTGATCACGAATCACGGTGCCTTTGCCATTAACCCGGAGCGTTTCATCAAAGCCAGGTATCAGAAACAGTAAGGCGATAGCCGGATCTTTGAGCAGGTTCGACATTGAATCGATTCTGTTGTTGCCTGGGCGGTCCGGAATAAAGAGCGTTTTGTTGTCGAGCACCTGTACGAACCCGGGCGGATCCCCTTTGGGGCTCACGTCGGCTTTGCCGTTGCCATCGGTCGTACCGATGCAGACAAACGGCGATCGGCTAATAAATTCACGGCAGTGTTTGTCAAGCTGGGGGATGCTTTTTTTGGCCGCAAGTTCGGAGGGTTTTCCCATGAATGTGCGCAGGGCGGTTAGTTCAGAATAGGTCTGTGTGGGTTTGGTATCCGTCATGGTTAATTCCTTGCGCAGTGGTATAACTAGGGTTATTTCCGTTCAATTTCTATAAAAACGTGGAAGTTTTGCCCATTACCGATATTGCAAAGCGAATTGCGAACTAAAACACAACCGGAAGCGACTTAAGGTTTCGAATCATGATGTTTTTTCTCCAGACCGGTGCTTCGTCAGTTAATTGCAGATCGGGGCATCGGCTCAGTACTGCGTTGATTGCGATTTCTCCCTCCAGGCGGGCCAGCGGGGCACCCAGACAATGATGGATACCGCTTCCAAACGCGATGTGATTGTTCTCCCGCCGGGCGAGGTCCAGGCGATCAGGATCAGAAAACTGCGCGGGGTCCCGGTTCGCGGCTCCGATCATCGCTGCCACCAGTTGCCCCCGGCGAATCTGTTTGCCGTCGAGGTCGAGATCTTCGGTCGCTACGCGCAACATGCGTTGAATCGGACTCTCGTACCGCACAAATTCTTCGATGGCACTTTTGATCAATGAGGGATCCGCCTTCAACTTCTCAAACTGGTCAGGGTTGCGAACCAAACATAGCAAACCGCTACCAATCAAGCCGATGGTGGTTTCGTATCCAGCTGTCAATAGCGTCTGACACGTTGCCAGGATCTCCGGCTCGCTGAATCGATTGCCTCCTTCCTCCGCCTCAGCAAGGCGGCTGACCAGGTCATCCTGGGGATGCTGCCGACGATCCGAGAGAAGCTGGCGAAAATAGTCAAGCAATTCCATCAATTTCGCCTGTGCCTCTCGTCCCTCGTCGGGATCCGGGCGGCGACTTCCGAGGAAAGCGTTAATGACATCGACCCACTGATTAAACTGACCACGCATCTCAAGGGGGACCCCAAGCATCTTGGCGATTACGGTGCTGGGCAGCCAATACGCATAATCCTTGATGACATCCATCTCTCCCTTCTCCTGGATGGCGTCAAGCAGGTCATCCACAATCGATTGAACGTGCGGTCGCAGGTCGTCGACCTGGGTTGGCCGGAACGCTTTGCTGACCAATCGACGCAGTCGCGTGTGATCGGGGGGATCGGAACTGATGAGACCAGTGGTAAAATTCTCCTCGAAGGGTTGCATTTCTTTCCGCAGCGACTCCGGCAACTGGCTCAGGAAGCGGCTCGATCTTCCGACGCTTGAAAAATGTTTCCAATCCTTGAGAACGCTGGCTGCGTCGGTGTAGCGGGTAACAATCCAGCAGTTCCAGGAATCGCTCCAGTGAACCGGGTCCTCCGATCGTAGCTGGTCATGAAACGGATAGGGATTTTCGTAATACTCGTATGGCAGCGGTTCCGTGTCGATTGCCAGGTTGCCCGATTGCGTCATAGCGTGGCGTCCACGTAACGAGTAACATCCTTCAGGGGGGCGCGATTGGCCTTGAGATGATCACGCTGATAAATCAAGTACATCGTGTCCACCTTGTCGGGGTCATGCGGCAGCTCGTTTTCAACGGAGACCGCGGTGCTGCCACGGAACAAGATCTTGTGACGCCCAACCGGATTACCGGGGACGAGGTAACTTGCGCGATCCTCGGGTACATCGAATCGCAACTCCATAACCTGCCCCGACTTCAACGAATCCAATGTCAGGTATCGTCCCGCACGCAACGTTTGAACGGGTTTTCCGTCCAGGGTCATACGTACACCGTCGATGTTCACCCAAGCGGGGATTCTGACCGCAACGCTGCGCGCTGTCTTGACGTGGATACACACCCGCCCTTCGTAAGGCAGGTAGCTATCGATATCGACCCATGGCGAGGCACGGTTTAGGAGCAGGTTAATCGTGGCCATGCCATCCCGGTAGCGGACGATTCCCTCCCAGGCGTAATACAAGGCCAGGCTGCCATTACCGGTACAGCAGCCATAGCCACGCACCGTGATCCCGCCGCCGGAGTCCGTCAACACCGTCGGGGTTGCCTCCCCGAATGAGCCCATTGCTCGTTCCAGGACATTGTCATAGTTGACTCCAAACAGGGACTCAGCCTCCCGTGCCGGCTGGGAAACGCGCGCCGCTTCAGCGATTTGTTGGACCCGGTCCGGATCGCAGATCTGTTGCTCGACCAACTGGTTGCGAGCGTAGTGGTCGACATCGTCCCAGTAATCGCAGATGCCCGCATCCGAAAGCGCGATCGCGAGGGCGATCATGTTGCCAAGGGCACAGGTTTCGCATGGTGTCGCTTCGGTAAAAATCTTGCCGTGGCGCAGCGGCGCCAACCACCCCGGGTACCACCCCAATCTCGGGATGCCCGTGTGCCTGGCGTAATCGTAAGCTTCGCGAACGATCTCTTTTCCCTGCTCGTCGCCGGTCAGGATGGCCAACTCGAGCAGACCGCGAAAGGCCATGGTATTGCCGTGAAAGTGGCCGGCAAATAAACCATGTTCGTACCCGGCGACACCCAGGTCCCCCGCATCTTCCCAGAGGGTGGGCAACCGGCAGTACCTGGACAATTCGCCCGCCAGCCTGATCATGAACTCGTCACCGCAAAGGTGGTAAGCCCGTACCATGGCACGGATGACGGTGCCGGATTCGAACTTTGCGGATCCCTCGAGCCCCTGTTGTTCGCGGGCGGGCAGATCCGGTGGTGAGTACGGGAACAGGTAGGACTGGGGCCGCCTGGTAAACGTCCAGGTCCCGTCAGCGGAGTAGCCGGACTCCAGCGGGTAATAGGCAAACCGGTAATCGCGATGGCTGCGCCGGAGGGCGATCCGATCCAACCCCTGGGCCAAACCATGGATCTTTTTCTTCCATTCGGGGTTCCCGTCCCTTTCATACCAGGCGACCATGGCCAGGATCAGCCGCGCGCAATTCAGCGGGGAGGAACTGCCGGCCTTTAGATCGATCGATGGGGTAGTCCCTGGATAATACACCAAACCATCCGGGCCGAGTTGGTCGACATACGCCTGCATCATTCCCTGTTCGACGTCTAGGTTCAGTTCGTCGCCGCACATCCTACGCATCCGCGGCACCGCCTCGTGCCATTTTGCAACCCAGTTGAGAACGCAGAAGAACGGTGGATTATGACTGAGGTTCATCTGCTGCCAGTAGGCGTAGCACGCCTCCGGCATCACGCAGCGGGTCATCGTATTGATCGCCATCCGGGCCCGGTCCGCGAGATCCAGCGTGTCCGGCACTCGGGCTTGATATTTCGCGCCGTGAACAGTGATCATCAGGTCAACTCCCAACGTGGCTTCACTCCAGGATTCACACAGGAATGAGGCCATCTCCGGTTTGAAAGAGCAATCACGGTCTCGACCGAGTAGTGCCAGAAATCTTGAAGTTTGCGCGGCGAATGTCCTGCGCAGTGGGGGGTGAGCACGACGTTGGACAGCCCGGTCAATGGATGATTGCCCGGAAGGGGCGCGGTCTCGAACACATCCAGACCTGCTGCCCCAATCCAGCCTTCGCTCAGCGCGCGCACCAAAGCTTTTTCGTCAATGACCGCACCGCGCGACGTGTTGATCAGTACGGCGTGGGGCTTCATGCCGCGAAGTTCGCGCTCGCCAACGAGGTGATGGGTCTCTTCCGTCAGTGGTACGTGCAGGGAGATGAAATCGGCCTCGTTCCATATCTCCGGAAGCGTGGCCTTCCGCACGCTGAACTCATTCATCTTCTGCTCCTCGACAAACGGGTCGTAGGCGAGGAGAGTGAGATCGAAACCGCTCATCTTGCGCGCGAGAGATTGAGCGATGTGACCGAAGCCTACCAGGCCCAGGGTACTTCCGCCCAGGTTCCAGCGATGGAGTGACGCATCGGGGTTCCAGGACCCGTTGTGCATCGCCTGGTTATGGGCGGGGATCTGCCGAATGACGGCCATGAGCAGGGCGATGACATGATCCGGCACCGTGTCACTCGTGGCCTGGGGCGTGTTGGCAACCACGATTCCCAACCGCGTCGCGGCTTCGACCGGAACGTTGTCGGTGCCGCTGCCGGAGCGGAGAATGGCGCCGCAGTTTTTGAAGTGTGTCAGACTCTCGGCTGTGACCACCCGGCTCCCACCGAACACCCAGATCACATCGGCATCACCGGCAACCTGAAGCAGTTCATCGCACGTGGTGCATTCGTGGGTGATTAGCTCAATATTCTCCGCCTCAAGCTTCTGGATCACCGATTGCGGAACCTCCGGAGCATCGACATGAACCAACGCTACTCTGAATCGATTCATTGTTTCTCTCCCGCAGATTGCATTCCCTGGTCATAATTAGGAGAAGAGGTCATTAGCGGCGTATCTACTTCGCAAGGACGGAACGTACGTCGTCAAACGCTGTCTGCGAGTACTCGTACAGATTGGCGATGTCCCCACCCACGGAAATCCACTGCACACCTTTCGCAAGCCACTCGCGAATGGATTCAGTCGAGTAACCGACAGAGGCGCCGAGCAATTTTCCCGACCCGCGCGTCTTTTCGACCACCTCATCCATGGCGGCCACCACCTCGGGGTCGGATGTCCGCCCGAGTTTACCCATCGAACCCGAGAGATCATTGGGTCCCAGGACGATTCCGTCGAGACCGGGGACCTCCAGGATCGCATCGAGGTCGTTCACGGCATCGATGTGCTCAATCTGGGCGATGACCATGTTGCGATCATTCGCATCTTGTAGATAGTCCTCTGCACTCGTGGCGCCAAACCGAATACCGCGGTGCGGCCCAAAACCCCGGATTCCCTTGGGCGGATACTTACACGCAGCCACGGCCGCGGCCACCTCTGTTGCGCTGCGCACCATGGGGACAATGATCCCCGCGGGCTCCATCTCGAGCACAGGTTTGATTAACACGGGGTCGTTCCACGGCACCCGGACGATCGGCGCGGTCCTCGTGCCCCGCACCGCCATGACGTGGCCCAGGACGGTCTCCAGGCTCATGACCGTGTGCTCCATGTCAATCCATGTGGAGTCATAGCCGGTCTCGGCGAACAACTCGCTGATGGCCGGGTCGCAAAGCGATACCGAGACTCCCACGCAAACTCCGCCGTCCTGGATCTTTTTCTTGAACACTTCTACATTATTCAGACTCATGGTCGTGACGCTCCCATCGCGCTATGCGATCTTCGAAGTCCCAACGAGTTCCTCAACATCTCTCACCTGTTGAGGGGTCAGGCTCCAGCCGATCGCCTGAACGTTGGCTTCAAGCTGATCGGTGCTTGTGACGGCGGTGAGGATTGAACAGACATACGGTTTAGCCGCGAGCCAGGCAATCGCCAAATCAATCACGGGATGCCCGGCATCCTTTGCCCAATCCGCAAGCCGCTCCACCATTGCCAACCTGTCGTTGGCCATATACCGGGCCAGGTTGGGGCTGGGATTCTCCCAGGCCCGGGTGTTTGCCGGAATGGAGGCGCCGGGCAGGTACTTGCCCGTCAAGACGCCCTGCGCAAGGGGGGAGTAGGCAACGATGCTCATCTCATGTTCCAGGCAGCAGGGCACTTCGTCCGTCTCGATATCCCGCGTGAGGAGGTTATAGAGCGACTGGCTGACTCGAAAGGGCGGGAAGCTTCGCCGCCGGCCCGCGGCGTGTGCCTCCGAGATCTGTGAATCTGAAAAATTAGAGCAGCCCAGGTACCTCACCTTGCCCTGGCGTACAAGGTCATCAAAAGCCCCCAACGTCTCCTCGATCGGCGTCACCGGGTCCGGGGCATGTGCGTAATAGAGGTCGATGTAGTCCGTATCGAGTCGTCGAAGCGAGCCTTCGATGCTGCTTATGATGTGACTCCGCGACAGCAACTCCTCGGTCGGGCCATCGCTCCTCGGTATCCCGACCTTGCTGGCAAGGATAAAACGATCGCGACGGCCGGAGATGGCCTTGCCGATGAAGGACTCTGAGACCCCGTCTCCGTACATGTCGGCGGTGTCAATCAGGTTAATGCCGAGGTCGTGCGCTCGATCGATGATAACCGCGGAGCCGTCTTGATCGTTGTAGTGCGTGTACGTTGTATGCGGACCGAAAGTCGTCCCGCCCAGACCAATAATCGAGACCTCGAGTTCGCTGTTACCCAACCGCCGGTATTGCATTTTATTCCTCTACGCCGGAAAGATTTAGTCAACCGCTCATGAGCGCAAATAGGAATGAGGCATTGGGGTCTCAAAACCGCGCATCTATGCTTCCCGTATCGTTGTCATCTGGAATTCGAATAGTGCTTATCAATTCGCGTTCATTCGCGTTTATTCGCGGTTGGTAACGAGGATTCTTCACCCAAGCGGGCGATCCGTTCCTCCACGGGAATGTACTTCTCTTTTTTATCATAGATTGCCAATGCTCTATCGATGTTTTGAAAGACTTTTTCAAAAGCATCGGCATAGGCATCCACCAGTTCGTTTCCATTCGGTGGCACCAGGCCTCGCACGGTAAACCCGCCTTCTATAGCGGAGAAAGAATTCGGGTACTCGTGAAGATCATAGTTGCCGACTCCCCGGTTCTGGAACAATGGCTGGGCGGGGACGGGCACCTTCTGCCACAAGCCCGCCCTCACGTTCTCGGCGACGAGGGCATTGAGCACGGCGTTCTTCAGTCTTCCCGGCTCGATATCCAGGTTGAGTGCAGCAGGGTCGACCTTCACGGGATAGAGGTAATAGGCATGCGTCCGGTCCGGCGGGATCCGGGGTATGATCAGCCCGGCAATGGTTGCCAACCTATCCGTAAGGGCGGCGGCATTTTTCTGTGTACCCGACAAATAATCGTTCAGATTCCGTAACTTGACCCTCGCCAGTGCGGAGCAGACTTCGGGAAGTTTGTAGTTCCATCCAATTTCTTCCGACATGTAGGCCCGGTCCTTGTCTTTCATGTCGCAGAGCTCACCAAAGAGACGAAGCATGGATCCCTTCTGAAGGATATCCAAGTTGTTGGTGGTCATCATGCCACCCTCGCCGGTCATGAGCTGTTTCGTCGGCGACATCGAAAACCCTGCCGCATCGCCCAGGCTCCCGGTTTTTCTGCCTTGGTACAGCGCGCCGTAGGATTGGGCACAATCTTCGATGATCTTCAGACCGTGTCTTCCGGCGATTTCATTGATGGGCTGCATATCAGCCGGCAGGCCATATATATGCACGGGAATGATGGCTTTGGTTCGCCTGGTGATCTTCTCCTCAATCTTGGCGGGATCGATCAGGTAGGTCTCCGGATCGATGTCCACGAACACGGGAACGGCGTTCTGGTGCAGAACGACCATGACCGAAGCAATGAACGTGAAGGCGGGGACCAGGACTTCGTCGCCCGGTTCGACCCCGACTCCTGCCATGGCGCAGTGCAAGGCAGCAGTCCCGCTATTGACCACCAGGCAGTGGTCGGCCTCGACCCACTGCGCGAATTCTTTTTCCAGCCCCTCCGCTTCCGGCATCCCAAATCCCTGCGCGATGCTCAGATGTCCGGACTCCAGCACTTGCGTGACCGCATCGATTTCCTCCCGGGTAGCTTTTCTGAATCGCTCCCAGTCATGCTCAACCAGGTGTGCGGGCACACTCGGGCGTCCGCCTTCGATGGCCAGTTTATCGGCGGATGTCATTGCTGCGTTCTCCTATTTTAGAGTGCGCCAACGGCGCTCGAAACAAGTACGAACCTGTTCATGCAGTCCCCAGCTCGTTGAGGATCACTTCTGCCGCGTTGTGCCCCGGCGCACCGGTCACTTCGCCGCCGGGATGTGTTCCGGATCCGCACAGGTACAGACCGTCAATGGGAGTGCGGTAATCCGACCAGCCCGGTAGTGGACGCCTGTTCAACACCTGTTGGGGTGTCATGTCCAGGTGTCTTATATTCCCATCCGTCAAACCGATTCGAGATTCCATGTCCTCGGGAGTAAGCAATTTCCAATCTACAATCGCGTCCCGTATATTAGGCACATAGTGGGCGAATACATCGATCAACTGCTCTCCCGCTTCCTGGCGTGCGTCCGCCCACGATCCGTCTTTCAGATGGGGAGGTTCGTACGTGACCCACATTGACAGGACATGTTGACCCGGTTGCGCCACGGTTGAATCATAGACCGTCGGTACCTGTGCCTGGATCAGGGGTGAGCGCGAAACGCGGCCATTTCGCGCATCCTCCCAACTGTCCTGGTAATACTCCACCGATGGGCAGATGGTCATTAATGCGATGTCTTTTGGATCGAAGGACGAGCCAAGATACTTCGAGACATCGGGCAATTCCTTTAACGCACAATGGAGCTTGATCGAGGCTGCCCTGGTCTCCAACCCCATGATGTCATCCACGAATGCATCGTCCAGGTCCGTCGAGTCGAGCAGCTTGCCGTACGTACGCTTCGGATCGGCATTCGAGACCACGATGCTGCTCGTCAGGATTTCTCCGTTGATTAGCTCTACCCCGGTGACCCTGCCGTTCTCGGTCAAAATCCGCTTCACCTCCGCGTCTGTCCGAATGGTTGCTCCATGTGCCTCTGCGGATCGCGCCATGGACTGCGTGATTGCGCCCATCCCGCCGCGGACAATTCCATAATTTTCTTTGTCCATACGAAATCCTGCAAACTTGAAAAATGCGGTCGAGAGAGCGCTGCCCGGTGCGGTGATATCGCCCTGGTCTCCGCCGCCTGCGCAAACCATTGCCCTGATCAGGGGGGATTCGAAAAAGCGTTCGATGAGGTCTTTCAATGGAACGGTAAGAAGCGAGTGGAGAAGCTCTTCTTCCTTTTCGGCCCGAAATCGATCCATCAACTCGCCGAGGCTCGGTGGAGGAGTCAGGTAATACTCGCTGAGTACACGCATCGCGCGGTTCCAGAAACCAACCCACTTCGGCCAGGCATCGGCATCGTGACGCGAGATTTTGCGAATTTCCTCCGCGCATTTTTCGGCATCATGCCAGAACCTTACAGATTGACCGTCCGGAAAGAGATGGATCCGTCCCGGGTCCATGGTATGGACGAGAAACCCATACTTTCGAAGTTCGAGATCATCGATGACTTTTTTCTGAAGCGCATGACACATGTAGGAACAGGTTGAGATATGGACCCCGGGGAACCACTCCTCGGTGACCGCGGCGCCGCCGACCAGGTCCCTGCGTTCCAGAACTTGCACGTTGAGCCCTGCGCGGGCGAGATAGCCCGCGGCGACGAGGCCGTTGTGTCCGCCGCCAACAATGATGACTGAATTGTCCATGCTCATTCCGGGACTCTACCTTGCGAGATCGGGTATTCATTGTTATACCCGATCCCACATCTTCCCGTAAGAATAAAAAGATCTGCTTTCAATTCACATCGTGACGTAACACTTTTTGCACGCAACCTCTTGAAGACTTCCTCGTCCATGGCTAGAGTCGAGCCATTGACAAGCCCGACAGCATTGGAATCACCAGACCAATCAGAGAGTAAGGAGGAGCCCGTCATGACGAGCAAGCAGCCGTTCAGTGAAGTAGCAGGTAAAATCGCGGTGATCACCGGCGCCGCCCGGGGACTAGGGCAGGGAACGGCCGAAACCCTGGCGGAACATGGTGTTCACGTGGTGATTTCCGACATCTCACCCGACGTTCACCAAACCTTTGAGGCGATTAAGAAGAATCACGGCGACAACGAGGGTTATTCACAGGAAGTGGATGTGTCGGATGAAGACGCGGTCCGCCAACTGGTCGAAGGAGCGGTGAAGAAATTCGGGCGACTCGACATCATGGTGAACAATGCCGGCATGCATCTCCAGGAAGGAATGGTTGCCGACATGGATGTCGAGATCATCGATCGTATTTTTTCGGTCAACTTCAAGGGGATCTTTTTCGGGTGCAAGTACGCGGCGCGCCAAATGAAGAAACAGAAAAGCGGGAACATTATCAACCTGGGGTCCTACGGCGGGAAACTTGGTTTTCCGGGCTACGCCGCATACTGTTCTTCCAAAGGGGCGGTCCATACCTTTACGATTTCCCTGGCGCGCGAGTTGGCGCCCGACCATGTGACCGTCAATGCCCTCTGTCCGGGTCTCGCGGCCACCGAAATGCACTGGAGTTTCATGCGGGCGGAGGCTGAAAACCGGGGCATGACATTCGATGAACTGAAAGACGAAGAGCTGCAGACCATCCCCCTGGGGCGGTACGCCGAAGGGAAGGACATGGCAGGAACCATCATGTGGCTGTCGTCCGGGGCCGGTTCCTACCTGACCGGCCAGTTGATAAATCTCAACGGGGGACTCTATTTTGCCTGAGGGTGTACTACATTCAACCATAAGGAGACGAGCATCATGACACACGGCATCATGGCCAAAGACTGCGAGATCCGCGTCGATTACGACAAGCTTCGCAAGGACCGGGTCCGCAAGACCAACGAGCAGATGAAGAAGGACGGCATCGCCACGATCTTGGTGTTTGACCCGGACTGGATTCGCTACATCACCAGCACCAAGATCAATGACTGGGCAAACAACAAGTTGTTGCGCAGCGCTCTCATGGTGGCCGATAAAGACCCTGTTCTCTACGAACTCGGCAGCGCCATCGCGGCCAAAAAGGTGCTCTGCCCCTGGATTGCCGACCGCATATTTCCCTCCATCGGCACCTGGCGGGGCGCGTTTCCAAAGCCGGTGGGAATAGAGAATGCCGGGAAATTCGCCCGGATGGTAAAGGATCACTTGACGGAATACGGCGTTCAGAACGAACCGGTGGGCATCGACTTGGCCGAGATTCTGATGGTCCGGGCATTGGAAGCGGAAGGGATCCACGTGGTCGATGGCCAGCAAACCATGCTGGATGCCTCGAAGATTAAGACCGCGGAAGAGGTCGAGTTGATCGAGACATCCATTTCCATTGTGGAGGCGGCGTTTTGGGAGGTGATCAACAGGACGGCGCCAGGCGTCAAGGAAAGCGACATCGCCGGATTCATGCGCGAGACGATGTACCGGTTGGGCGCGGAAGAAATGCAGAACATCAACGTGATTTCGGGTAGCCGGTCCTATCCTCACCCGCATGATTTCTCAGACCGCATGCTGCGAATGGGAGATATGCTCTATATCGACGTGGTGAGCGTCTTTAACGGGTACAAGACCTGTTATTACCAGACCTTCGTGGTCGGGAAGCCTTCCCCGCTACAGCTTGATGTATACAAGAAGTCCTATGACTGGCTGTACGATGCAGTCGCCTTGGTGAAGCCCGGGGTGAGCACGGACGAGATTGCCGCCGTGTGGCCCTCCCACAAAGAACTGGGGCTATCCAGTGAGGCGGAGGCCTTTGCCCTCCAGGTGGCTCATGGGATCGGAATTACGCACTGGGGCAAACCGGTGATCAGCCGTTTCTTTTCCTTTGATCATCCGGAAGTAATTGAAGAGAATATGGTCATGGCCTTTGAAACCTATTGTGGCGAAGGCAGCGATGCCGCCCGTATTGAGGAACAGTTCGTGGTCACGAAGGACGGGGTCCGGCAATTGAGCAGGTTCCCCTCGGCGAACCTGATCTCATGCCCATGCGTGGGCGCGCTGCTGCCCGGGATGACGTGAACCCCACCGAGCAAGCTCGGTGGGGGCGTGGCCCGCGCTCAAGTGAGGACCAACTAAAAAGATGCGCTTGAACGAAAACATAAAGTCATTGGCCAACTGGACGCAACTCGGCTTCGTTGCGCCGGATGCGAAGGACATGATGGATCACCTGGCCGCAGTCGGTTTCGGGCCGTTCAAGGTCTACACGGTGCATAGCCGCAACTGGGAAGGAGTCAACTACCGTGGCGCTCCCGCTCCGGAGTATTCCCTCGAAGTATGTATGGCAGACTTCGGTGCCTGGGACGTGGAAGTCATCGTGCCGCTGCCGGGTAGCGGAATGAATATCTACAGCGAATACCTGGACAAACAACCGGCCGGGGGTCTGCATCATCTTGGAACCTACATGACCTCCAGCGAATACGATGCCGCCTACACACACCTTGAAAGCCTTGGTTATCCTCAGATCCAGGGCGGGCCGATTCTCGGGGGTGACCGCGACGGCCGCTTCGACTATTTTGAAACGGACCCGCAATACGGGATTCTCTTAGAGCTTCTCGATATGCCGGAAGTGTATGGAAACCCAGATTATGAGTATCCTGGGTCCTGAACGGATCTCCCATGGCAAAAGCTATCAAGATGCCCGACCTGGGAACTACCGTCGACACCATCACCCTGATCGAGTGGAAAGTGAAACCGGGCGACGCAGTGAAACGCGGAGAGCCGCTGGCAGCGATCGAAACCGATAAAGCAGTGACCGAGCTTGAGTCGGTTGGCGAAGGAACCGTCCTGAAGCTGTTGGTAGAAGACGGAGAAGAAATTGAAGTCGGCACGGTGATCGCCTATATCGGCGAGGCCGGTGAATCTGTTGTGGCAGCAGCGCCTCCGGCCGACGCCAAGGTGGAAGAGGCCGATGCGTCGGAGGCGAAGCCAGCTGCGTTCAGGAAGCAGCCGGCGGATTCCCCGCGCGTGTCTCCGGTGGTCCGTAATCTCGCGACAAAAATGGGCGTTGATCTGGCAAAAATAAACGGAACGGGCCGCCATGGGATGATCACCCGGGAGGACGTTCTCGGCGCCGCAAAGACGGGACCTGTTGGACATTGAATCTTCGATATTCGACATTTCCCAGAATCACGCACCGCGCACCGCGCACCCCGCATCCCGCATGAACCATTCCTCCGCCGACCTGCTGGATATCTACCGCCGGATGATGCTGATCCGGAAAGTGGAAGAGCGCCTGGGTCAGCTTTTTCTGGAAGGCATCATTCCTGGCACACTGCACCAGTCGCTTGGCCAGGAAGCGGTGGCGGTCGGCGTTTGCCGTGCCCTGCGTGAGGGGGATATCATCACCAGCACCCACCGTCCGCATGCCCACGCCCTGGCCAAGGGCGTTTCCCTGCCGTCATTCATCGGCGAATTGCTTGGCAAGGGTTCGGGCTGCTGCAAGGGCAGGGGTGGCTCGATGCATGTGGGCGACATGACCAAGGGCATGGTGCCGTCCATCGCGATTGTCGGTGGTGGCATGCCTATCGCTACGGGGCTCGCGCTTGCATCGAAGTTGCGGAAGGAAGGCCGTGTCGCGGTGGCTTTCACCGGCGACGGTGGCGTGGCGGAGGGAATCTTCCACGAAGCCGTCAACATGGGAGCGATCTGGGACCTGCCGGTATTGTACGTGATCGAAAACAACCGCTACGCGGCTTCCACGCATTACTCGCGCAACACCAGGCTGGAACGCTTGTCGGACATGTCGGCCGCCTACGGAATTCCGGGAATCACGATTGATGGCAACAACGTGCTGGAGGTTTTCGAAGCCGCTCGCGACGCGGTCAGGCGAGCCCGCGCCGGCCAGGGACCCACGATCATCGAGGCAATGACCTACCGCATCACGGGGCACAATCGGCGGGACCCTTGCAACTATATGCCGGAAGACGAGCGCCAACAAGCCGCGGACCAGGAGCCCGTGCAACGGTTTGAAGCGATGTTGCTGAGCGACGGCCACGCTGAAGAGGCGGTGTTGTCCGAAATCCAAACAGATCTGGAAGCCGAAATCGAAGCGGCAGTGGAGACCGCATTGGCGGAGCCGGATCCGGAACCGGAAGAGGCGCATAAATACGTGTACGCGGGTTGCGATGTGCGGGATGCCACGCCGCCGCCTGCAACCGCACCCTCCGGCCGGGCGAAATGCGGGGCGGAAGGCATGAAAAAACTTTCGATGGCGGACGCGTTGCGCGACGGCTTGACCGAGGAGATGCGGCGGGACGGGAATGTGTTCTGCATGGGCGAGGATATCTCGATCCCGGGCGGCTGGGGCGGCGTATTTACGGTCACCCTGGGATTGGAAAAGGAATTCCGGGATCAGCTCATTGACACGCCCATCGCGGAGGCAGGCTACATCGGTCTGGGCGTAGGCGCGGCCCTCGCCGGCATGCGTCCCGTGCTGGATGTGCAATATGGCGACTTCCTCTTCCTGGCCATGGATCAGATTATCAATCAAGCCGCCAAACTCCGTTACATGTCGGGCGGATCGCTTTCGGTTCCGCTGGTGATCCGGGCGCCGGTGGGCGCCACCGGCAGAGGGGCGCAGCACGCCCAGAACATGGAGCGTTATTTCCTTGGCGTACCCGGGCTCAAGGTCGTGTGTCCCGCCACTGCGTATGACGCGAAGGGATTGCTGAAGGCCGCAATCCGGGATGACGACCCGGTGATCATGTTCGAGCACAAGCTCTTGTACGGATCGAAAGGCGTCGGAGCGGCGACTGGCGAGGTCGACGCATCGAGCGAGATTCCCGACGACGATTACACGGTGCCGATCGGCAAAGGGATTGTCCGCCGACCGGGCGGGGATGTAACCATAATCGCCACGTTGTTAATGATGCATTTCGCCCTGGTGGCTGCCGAGGAACTCGCGCGGCGAGGGATTCAAGCCGAAGTGATCGATCCGCGTTCGCTGGATCCTCTCGATTGGCCGATGATCGAAGAGTCGGTTGCGAAAACAAGCCGTGTGGTCATTGTGGAAGAAGGCCCGAAGACCAACGGTTGGGGCGCCGAAGTCGCCGCCGCCCTTGGCGAACGGTTGATGGATTACCTGACCGCGCCGGTACAACGCGTGGCCTCGCCCGATATCCCCGTTCCGTTCGCTCCCGCGCTCGAAAACGTGTATCGACCGAACGTCCGCCAGATTTCCCAGGCCGTCGAAAACTTGCTGGGGCTTGCCTGACCGATACACAATGGAACCGCCTGATGAGCCGGGACAATGACGGATGATCTGAAAGCGTGGAAGAACCTGATGTTGTCATGAAAAGGAGGAAAATGAAGAACCATTCGATCATCATTATTATACTTTGCGTTATCACTGCTGTTCTGCTGATTCGAGGTGCAAAGAAAGAAGAAATCGAATCAATGGCAAACCAGATCGTATGTTTAATGCCCACGACAACCAACAACTACATTGCGGAGTGGGCACGTGGCGCCGAAGAAGCTGCGAAAAAGCTCGGGTATGAATTGATTCGATTTGAAAACGGTTTCAAACAGGAGGAGCAGGACGTACAGGTTCAGCAGCAGATCGCGGCCAGGAGTAAACCTGCTTTTTATATCTGGTGGCCAACCGACAACGCCGGGGGGCTTGCCTCGTTGAAAGCTCTTGCCGATACCGGCGTGCCGGTAATCCAGGCAAACCAACTTCCCGTTCCCGGTCATGATTCGTTGTGGGTTGCCTACGCCGGTGTCGACGACAAGCTCAATGGCAGGGTTTCCGGGGAGATGATGATCGAGGCCCGCGACAAGCTGAAAGCCGGCGGTCACCAGATGCATAGCCCGGGGGGCAACTGTCTTGTCATCACCTTCCCCGTGGGATATCAGGCCGGAGCGGACAGGGTCGAGGCATTCACTGAGGCGCTCTCCGGATCGGAGATCAGGATCCTGGACCAGCAACCGGCCGGCTTCGATGAGACGACCGGCTATGACATAGGAGCACAGATGATCGCAGCGAATCGGGCCAAGGGCATTGATTTGATCTATGCAAACAATGATGCGCTGGCTTTAGGGATTATTCACGCGCTGGAAGAAGCCGGTTACCATCCCGGAAAAGATGTCATGGTCGTCGGCGGTACCTGCCATGGAGACCTGAACGCCCTGCGAGAGGGAAAACAGTATGCCACCGGACTGCAGGCTGCTCTCCTGGAGGGAATGTTTACGGTCCAGACCGTGCATAAGTTTATCGTCGCCGGGAAGAGGAAAGGCGAAGTCTACCGTGCACCCGGTGACCCGGATTCGATTCCGGAGGTGACAGGGGTTCCGGCGCGATTCAACTTCATCCCGAATCCACCGGTGCGTTCAGGCGAAATCGATACCGCGAGGTTGTGGGGGTACCGATTTGATGAGTTGGCGACTTACTAGGCACTGAAACCTGCGGCTTGCCCTGTGACTTCTATTGGACGTGCAAGAGGAACGGGTAGTGATATTCAGACAGCACCGGAGATAGTAAAAGCAAGCGACAAGCCGTTGCTCGAAATGACCGCAATTTCGAAGTGCTTCGGCTCCGTCCGAGCCTTGCGGAATGTGGATTTCCAGCTGCGAACCGGAGAGGTCATGGCCCTGGTGGGCGAGAACGGGGCAGGCAAGAGTACGCTCGTCAAAATCCTCACCGGTCTCTACCCGCCGGATGCCGGCTCCATCCGAATTGAAGGCAAGATCGTCCGGATCCGGCAAACGGCACATTCCCAGGCGCTGGGTATCGCGGTTGTCCAGCAGGAGCTTAGCCTTGTTCCTACGATGTCGGTTGCCGAGAACATTTTCATCGGCAAGCAGCATTTCGGTCTAGTTTATACTCAGCACAAACTGGAGGAGAAGGCTTCCCCATTCCTGGAACTGGTCGGACTCGCCCATCTTGATCCATCGACCCCGGTCAGCACGCTTTCGGTGGCAGAGCGGCAACTCATTGAAGTGGCCCGAATGGTCTCGAGGGAGGCGCGCATTCTGATCCTTGACGAACCTACCGCCTCGCTTGATGAGGGGGAGATTGGAAGGGTAAAGCGTGTAGTCCGTTCCCTGGCCGGGCAAGGCAGATCGGTGATCTATGTAACCCATCGCCTGCCCGAAGTATTCGACCTGGCCGACCGGGTGACCGTGTTGCGAAACGGGGAAGGCCGGCTCAGCATTCCCGTGTCGGAGCTTACTCCCGAGACTTTGATCGAGCGAATGATCGGCCGATCGCTCCAGAGGATGTATCCCGTAAGAGCGACCGAATTCGGGCCGGAAGTCCTCGCTGTTCATGAACTTTGCACGGAGGAACTAAAAGCTCCTGTTACTTTGTCCGTTCGATCCGGCGAGATTTTCGGTTTGGCCGGCCAGGTTGGCAGCGGTGCGTCCGGCGTCCTGAATGCCATTGCCGGTGTTCAGCCGGTTGTTCGTGGGAGGATAGAGTTGAGGGGACAAACTCTCCGCCTTCGGGGGAGGCAGGATTCCATTTCAGCGGGAATTGCCTATTGTTCGGCCGAGCGGAAAAAAGACGGACTCTTCAGTGTTCGATCTGTCACCGAAAATCTCACGTCGCCC
>CAUZEO010000015.1:0-34837 GCA_963578625.1 Kiritimatiellia bacterium
CGAACCCTGGAAGAGGGAATGGTCTACACGATAGAACCGGGAATTTACTTCATCCCGATGTTGCTGAATGCGGAACGGAATACGGAAATAGGTCGCCACTTGAATTTCGACCTGATCGACGACCTGCTGCCCTGCGGAGGAGTTCGCATGGAGGACAACGTAGTCATTCAACAGGCAGGCCCGGAAAATTTGACCCAAGAGGTGAGCTGTTGAAGCAGTCCATTTTCGTTCTTCTCGTCTTCCTGAATGGAATTTTTGTGGGTGGAATCGGCGCCTGGATCATCGAGGAAAGGCTGTCCCCCCCGGCGCCTGGGAGTCGCTATCGATTCGAACGCGCCAGGGACGGCGAGATCGGATTCTTCGATCGCCGGACCGGCAAATACATGGCCTTTCACAATCATGAATCCCTCTGGTTCCTCACGATCCACGACCCTTCCGATGGCTCGGTGACCTATCGCGAAACCAAAATTTTAGAGGACCCATCGTTCCTGGATGCAATTGAGAACCTCAAAACCGAACTTCCGGAGCGATTGGGACGCGATTTAAGGCTGAAACGGCTTGTCGAGTGATCTCAATTGCTGTATAGGGCAAATCTCGATGGGTCGAAATGAGGGCATGATCCATACCGATTGACCCGGCGGATCACCACCCAGGGTGGTCGCTCGAACTGGTCATCGACGGAAAATGAAAAGGAGATCCTAATGGAAAATGAAGTTGTTGGAGGTAATGTAAGCCCACCCGACGGTAGCGCGGGCGGTCTTGAGACGCTAATCTACCTGGTGGTCGTCATCTTGATGATCGTCGGAATGTGGAAGGTGTATTCCAAGGCAGGGAAGCCGGGATGGGCATCGATCATTCCGATTTATAATGGCTGGGTGTTCTTCGAAATCGCCGGAAAGCCGGGGTGGTGGGTTTTTCTCACCCTAATTCCTATCGTGGGAATTGTGATCTTAATCATTGGTGTGGTAGGGATGGCTAAGAACTTTGGGAAAGGCGTAGGAACCGTCCTTGGCCTGATTATCCTACCGTTCATCTTTTATCCAATTCTTGGATTCGGCAGCGCAACGTACGGAGCGTCTGATCCCCCGGCCGATGCGCCGGCGACCGCATAGCATGTAATCGTAGCACGGGTATCCGACCCGTGTTGCGGAGCCCAACCAGAGCGACATGCCACCTTGCTTGTGGCTCTGATTGTCGTCCGCAACACGGGTCGGATACCCGTGCTACATCCTTCCGTATCCGATCCTATTGAGGAGGAGCGTGTGAGCATTCCGATCATAGACACCCACGAGCATCTTTGGGATTTGGGTGCTCGACCGCACTCGTGGACCGATGATATTCCGCCTCTGAAAAAATCATTCTTGCCCGCCGACTACACTGCGGCCACGGATGGATCGAACATCACGCGGTCCATCCATATGGAAGCCGACGTTGACGATGCCCATGCGGACGATGAGAATACCTGGATCGCATCGCTGGCGGTTGACCCTGCGAATCCAATTTGCGGCGCAATAATCTCGGGGCGACCGGAGGAAGAAGAGTTCGACACATACCTTGAACGCTGGGGAAACCAGGATTTCGTAAAGGGAGTGCGCAGGGTCCTTCACGTCATGCCGGACGAGACGTCGCAATCGGATCTTTTCGTAGCCAACATCCGCCGGCTTGCCGCCTTCGATCTGCCGTTCGATCTGTGCTTCCTCGAGCGCCAATTACCGATCGCAATCCAGCTCGTAGAGAAATGCCCGGAAACAACATTCGTTCTCGATCACTGCGGAGTTCCCTCAATCGCGGAAGGAAAACCCGAAGCCTGGCAGGGGCACATCAAGGAACTCTCCATGTTCGCAAATATAAACTGCAAAGTCTCCGGACTCGTTGCCTACGCAAATCCGGAGAAGTCCATCGAAGACGCGGTCAAGCCCTATATCGATTACGTCATCGAGTCCTTCGGATGGGACCGGCTGATTTTCGGCTCCGACTGGCCGGTCTGCACCGTAACGACCACCGCAACCGAATGGATTCGCATCGCGCGCGACCACGTACGTAGTGCGCCGGAAACGGACCAGCACAAACTTTTTCACGACAATGCGGCCCGAATTTACAATTTATGAACGCTCTGCTCATTGGACCGATATGAGCGGTAAGAAACGTATACGGATCGCGTTGGCTCAACTGCCTGTATTGGCTGACGATCTGGAATCCAACGCGCGCGAAATTCTCGATGCCATTCAATGGGCCGGACGCCGTAAGGCCGACTTCATTGTCACCCCGGAGAGCGGGTTGACTGGTCACCACAACCGCTTTAGCAAGAAAGAGCGCGACAAAGCGGTTGAGGAAATCCGCGCGGCGCTGCGCACCGCGCGCGTAACCGGGATCATTGGCACGTGCGACAAACGGGGCGGACGCTCATACGTCGAACAGTTGATCATCCGGCGCGATGGCAGGATGATAGGCAGACAAACGAAAACCGTTCTTGCATCCGTTGACCGCGGATGGGCCACGCCGGGTCGCTCACTGAATGTCTATACCGACCGCGGATTGAAGTACGGATGCCTGGTATGCAACGACCTGTGGGCAGTGCCTCTATCGGGGACCGATGTAGACCCGCGCCTCTCGAAGATTCTGGCTGAGAAAGGCGCCCGCATGATCTTCTGTTCTTCTTACTCCGGCTGTGATCCACGATTTCGCCCGATCCATGAATCAAACGTCATGCTCCGGGCCATGGAAGGTCACCTGTTCATCGTCTCTGTGAACGCGGCCGAAAAAAGGCCGGTGAACGCAGTAACGGGTATCATGGGCCCGGATGGGAAGTGGGTGGTGCAATGTCCTCGGCGAGGAAGACAGCTTACCGTAGCCGACATTTCAATTCCCCCGCTGGCTGACCTCGTCGCAGCAGAGGAACCTGGATTCGTGTATGTCCGGTAGGCGTCAGAATTCTACGGTTCGATCTGCCGAGTCACATTCGACGCAGACCCGCTACGCTACAGTAGATCGCCGTATCGGACCTTGATAAACTCATCCCCGGGCGCATCGCGAACACTGTCCCCGACTTCACTCGCATCAAGGATGCTGGCCCGTATTGTCGAGTCAAGCTGAGCTGACCCGCCTGCGTCCCGCCTCATTTTTTGGAAAAGATACTCCCAGTCATCCGCCTCTCTCTGGGCAACTGCCAGATCCTTCCGCAGCTCGCCGATCTTTGTTGTCAGGTGAGCCTGGTTTCGTTTCAGGGTTGCCATGGTCATGATTTCATGGGCCCTGGCCGACTGCAAATTTGTTACTTGCACATGCAATTCCAGAATCTCTCCCTCGAAACCATCGAAATCGGATCCAGTCCCCACCAGATTCCCTGATGTAAAAAACAGGACACAAGACAAAACGGCGCCAACGACAAGCAGAGATTCCAGGACCCTGATCATGTTTGTTCTCCTCCAACTCCGGTTACGCGACAGAACGTAATGTAGTCATGGCGGCGTCTCCCGTTAAGCAACTCCGGGACGGGAATCGCGACGAATCGGCCGCAATCAGGCCTGCATGAATTCGCCGAGCTTCTGTATGCACCGTTGTTCATTGAATTTGGTTGCAGAAGAGATGCGACGTCCTGTGCAAAGGAAGCGGCTAATTCCCTTGCGGTTTTTCCAGGATGGGCTGGTCCCCTTCCCACCGTATGCGTGACAGGTAGAGCCCCTCCTCCAGCGTCTTCTCGTCTTCGTAGGAACCCCGATAACAGAGCCTCCCGGCCTTTCGGTTCAGGGCGCGGGTTTCTTCTTTCCGATCCGTAGTCAGCCACCAGTTTCCGTCGCTATCCTGCACCAGCTCCGTCGCGTGAAATGCGCCGAGCAGATAGAACCCGGAGCCGACGTTGAAGGAATGCTTCCGGGCTCGGACAAAACTTTGCGGCGACGGGCTTACTGCATGCCACAATCCAATGCCGTAGGTGAAGAAGAGGTGCCAAAGCCCATCGCGATGAATCACCAAGGGCGACTCGATGCCCAGCGTTCCCCGCATCATCGGCGCCGATCGAAACACGACCCCGTGATCGTCAAACTGCGCCCAGTCCTGCGTCGATTTCAGGGCAATGCAACAATACCCGTCGTGGTCGCCTGTAATGTAATAGAGAAGAAATCGGCCTTCATGTTCAATCACATGGACATCCTTGCACGTTGTCCCCTGTGGAGCCCAGTCGGGCGGTCCGAAGATCGGGTTGTCGTCACCCGGCGTCCAGGTCTCCAGATCGTCCGACCACATCAGGGAAAACCCGACGAAGCCTCCCTTGCCTCGCACCCCGTAAATCATTCCGTACCGGCCTCCGTAGCGAAAAACCCATCCGTTGCTCCGCGTGATATAATCGTAGTCCCCCTGCATCGGCGGCTTGATCATTTCCTTGTACTCCAGTTCGAACAGGGTCTTTCCAACCGCATGGCCGATTCCCGGTTCCACGGTGTTTTTTGAAGCCGTCTCCCAATCTGCTTTCGCCATCGCCGCCGTGTGAATGTCCGACAGGGTCATGTCGCCGGTAACATAGAAAAAATGCCAGTTGGCTCCGTCATGGAAAAAACTGTGGTCGACCTGGAACAGGCCTTTTGGCGGTGTATAAATGTGAGTCGTTACGTCGTTAAATTCCTGCTCGGTCGATGCGAAAAGTTGCTTGTGAAGCGCAAGAAACCGCTCTCCGAACGCCTCGTCGCTCACCGTTACGCCAAAGAGAGGGTCCAATGCCATCGATTCAATCTCCTGCTTGATCCCGGGTCAAGCGGTCGTATACCACAGCTTCATTGCTCACAGCAAGTAGCGCCTCTGCTGTGGCAAGGGGATCCCGTGTACGAACGACACCCAAAACCCACCGCTCGTTTCTCATCGCTCCCGGCTTGTAACCCGCGTATACATCTGCCGATAAATCGAGAGGTGCAGGCATGTACGAAAATTATCTCATCAAAAACGGTCAACTATATGACGGCATAGCGGATACGCCGGCGACCGCCGACGTAAGGGTCCGGGAGACTGTCATCGCGGAGATAGGACCGAATCTGCCCCCAGACGGTGAAAAGGAAATCGATGCGACCGGCCTGATGGTAGTCCCGGGACTGATCGATCTCCACGTCCACGTCTTCAACGGAACCGGGCAGTGGTCCATCGACCCGGCACTGGCCGGCCTGCAAACCGGGGTCACAACGGTCCTGGACACCGGATCCGCCGGCGCGCTGACCTTCAAAACCTTTCATCGATACATCATTTCCGAAGCGGAGGAAGATATTTTCGCACTGCTCAACATCTCCATTTTCGGATGCATGACGGGTCACCCGGACACCGAACCTGTGATGGGCGAGCTCACGGACACTCGCCATTTTCATGTTCCCTCGACCGTGGCCTGCATCCGAAAATTCCCGGACCGAGCAGTCGGCGCTAAAGTACGGTTGACTGCCGCTCTTGCGGATGGAAAACCGGAGAACGAACAGGCCGCATTTCGCGGCACATTGGATGTCGCGGCGCAGACCAACACGTTCATCATGATCCATCATGGCGCCTCCAACATTCCCACCGCCACCATGCTCGACGCACTTCGCCCGGGAGACGTCGTCACCCATCTATACCATCGGCAGGATGACAGCCCCTTCGAAGGACCAGGCCGCAAACCCGCCGAAGCCTTGCTGCGCGCACGCGAGCGCGGCGTTGTCTTCGATGTCGGTCACGGCGTGGGGTCATTCTCCTGGTCCCGCGCTGAACCGGCCTGCCGCGAACACGGCTTCTGGCCTGACACCATCAGTACGGATGTCCATTCCTTCAACCTCAACGGACCCGTGCACGACATGCCGACGACCATGAGCAAACTGCTTTACCTGGGCATGCCGATTCATGACATCATCCGCGCCTCTACGAAACGGCCGGCAGAGGTGCTTGGAATCGGGGACCAATTCGGTACGCTGCGCCCGGGCAGACAGGCCGACATCACGTTGCTGCGTCTCGAATCCGGCGCATTCGAGCTATACGATGTGGAAGGAAAGGCGCGCACCGCCAGGAAAAGATTCGCGCCGATCTCTGTATTCAAGAAGGGCGTCCATCGTCCGTGCAGGATCTCCGAATCCCTAGCCCCATCCCCGGATACATGGGCCGTCCCCAGCACGGTCCAGGAACTGAATCGAACTGCATAGCGGAGCGATCATTGCTTTCGACATATAACAGGTCTGTCCCGAATGGCGCTATTCACTCCTATTCACTATTCACAGGTTCCTTCAGATCGTGGTTTGACAGGTGGCGGGGGCGATTGCATGATTTTGATATGTTGAGATTTGCTTTGTTTTATCGATGAAAAGTGACGTCACCTGGCTGCTTGTCGGCACCGGCGACATTGTTCGGAAGCGTGTTGGAGCCGCACTTGCCGCCGCTTCAGGAAGTAGATTACTGGGGGTATGCGGCGGTGAAGGACGCGCCGAGTCCGTCGCCGAATCTTTTGGCGCAACCGAAGTCTTTCACTGCGTTGACGAAGCCCTCGCGAACACTCGGGCCAATGCTGTTTATATTGCGACCGCCGTGGACCGGCATGTGCCGGAGGCTGTCGCCTCTCTGCGGGCCGGCAAACACGTTCTGGTTGAGAAGCCACTCAGCATCGATGCGCGGAGCGCAGAGCAGGTCGTGATTGCGGCCGATGCGGCCAAACGCAAGGCGGGCTGCGCCTACTACCGGCGTACATTTCCCCGGTACCGTCATGTGAGGAATATTATTGAGAGCGGCCGCTTGGGCCGCATGGTTGCCGTTCGGATGTGCAACTGGAGTTGGTACAATCCAGCGCCGGACGATCCTAAGTTCTGGCGAGTACAGAAGAAGGCCGGCGGAGGCGGGCCTCTTGCGGACACCGGATGCCATATGTTCGATCAGATGATCGGTTTGTTCGATCTGCCGGTATCTGTGTTCGCATATTGCGATACGCTCGTGCACGACTATGAAGTGGAGGATTCTACGGCGATCGTGATGACACTAAAGAATGGCGCCCATGTTTCTGCACAATTCGGATGGAATACGAAAACATGGCGGCATGAGTTCGAGTTCGTGGGTTCGGAAGGAAAAGTTCGCTGGGAGCCATCGGACATTGGAACCGTGACCGTGACAATCGGGAGGGAGACTGAAGAGCTTGAATTCCCGAATGCCGAAAACCTTCACCTGCCACTCGTTGAGGATTTCGTGAGCGCAGTCGTTGAAGACAGGCCTCCTGCGATCCCCGTTGCCGATGCCTTGAAAACGAACAAGCTCCTCGACGGAATTTATGAGAGCGCGAAATCGGGAAAAGCCGTGGCGATTTCATGATTCGCGCCTTGGAATTGACGTGAAGTAACACCGGTAATCGGTATCGGAAAGCGAACACCGCAATTCGATACCGAAAGATGAACCGGTGTATTAGCCCGCTTATCTCACACTTTTTTTGCTGCAACCTCCACGTTCTCGCGACGAAAAAGTGTGTGACAAGTGGGCTAAAGCACCCAGTGGACACTCTCCGTCAATTCCCCGACGTAGGCACCCCATTTTTGTAGGATTCTGCCATGCCTTCTTCACTCAGAGCTGCGTATCCCTCACCGCCCCCGCGTACAAACACAAGATAACTATTCATCTTCTTTCTCCTTCCTTTGTTCTGCTTCGTTTTCAGTTTCCGGCCGGGTTTGTTCCCAGACTCGGTTTACGAATAAAGCTTCTCGATGCATCGCCAGAGTTCTTCCACGACAATTTTGAGTTTATTTTTTCCGTTGAAACTCTGGTCAATAGACGTGCGCCCTGGATGGCCGCGACACAGACGGTCGGGTCCCTTGAACTATACTGGTCCACCACCGCGGCGAAGAATCTGCGGAGCCTCTTGAGGGGATCGGACTCGAGATGCGGATCAATCGCAAACGACGCCGGAGTCAGCTTCTTGTCGATCCACCGGCCCAGTACCTGATGAGGCAGATCCTCTTTTGAAGGGAAATGATGGAACAGAGCTCCCCTGGCAACTCCGACATCCCCACAAATTTCGCCCATGGAGGTCGCCGCATATCCCTGCTTCAACATCCAATTTTCGGCCGCATCAAGAATTTGATGCTTCCTGGAATGTTCTTCCCTTGTTCCTGCTATGCTTTCTTGCTTCAAAGTTTACTAACCGACCGTTCGGTTAGTAACAATCATTCGAAGACTAGCCCGCATATCTCTCCACCGGAGAAACTTGGCGACCTAAATGTCTATGGCTTAAATGGTTACATAGTTTGTCGCCATTTTGTTTTTGAAGCGTCAGGCAAGACAAACAGGAAATTGCGTGGATTTGACCGACCATCGTGGCAAGATTCGATGAGAAGCGATTGATTGGTGAAATCAATGAACCACAAAGAGCAGTTTGAGAGAGAAGGATACCTATCTGGAATCGACATTCTTTCTGCGTCCGAAGTCGGGGGAATACGGTCCGAGTTTGATGGGGTCGAATCCCAGCTTGGCAGGGAAGAGGCACAAGTCGGGATTCTTGGTAAGGAGAGGGAAATTCCATGGCTATGGTCTCTCGCGACCCACCCTGCCATTCTGGATGCCGTGCAATTCGTGTACGGAGACGATTTACTCCTGATAGGTACGCATGTCTTCTGTAAATATCCGGTCGAAGATACCGGAACTGAAGCGTTCGTTGCCTGGCATCAGGACGTGACGTACTGGGGACTTGCGCCTCCCAAAGCCATCACCGCCTGGCTTGCGATTGACGATACGGATGAAGAAAACGGAGCGATGATGGTAATCCCCGGGAGTCACACGGTTGGAATCCTTGACCACGGGAAGAGCCACGAGGAGGGCAATTTACTCTCCGTAAACCAGGCGGTATCGAACGAGGCATTCGATCCGGATTCGGCGGTCACGTTGACGCTACGGGCGGGACAGATATCACTGCACGACGGATTGACGATTCACGGATCGCTCCCAAACCACTCTCCACGGCGGCGCTGCGGTGCCGCAATTCGATATACCACACCGGAGGTCAGGAATGTAGGCAATGCAAAGCAGACCTTTGATTGGCAGGCCGTGCTGGTGCGGGGCGAGGACACCCACGGAAATCTGAAGCTTCTGCCTGAGCCGGATTTTGCAGTGAAGTGATTTGCCTTTCCTCAACCGCCTTCTGCGTGGGATCTGCCTGGAAGGCCACCTTGCTCGGATACCACGTCCTTGCTGCTGTCACCGAGCTCGATCAGTGGGGTAACACCTTCGGGGATGAGGTCGATCGACGCGTTGGATGTAAGCAGCTGATCGGTTTCCATTACGTCGAGAACCGACTCCAAGATCTCTTCATCCTGACGGGCGATTTCGTTGAGGGCCTGTCCGACAATCCGCGGGCGGCTCGAGGCCGCCTCGGCCAGTTGCTGCGACACCTTGAATGCCGTTTCACTTTTTATAAGTCCCACCCGGTTCTCGCCGTCCTGCTTCATCGCGCTCGTCACCTGCACTAGCCTTTTGACGACCTTTTCCGTGATGTTCTCCACCATGTGGTTATCCGTAAAAGCCACTTTCCGAATGTAGACCGAACCGAGGCTGTACCCCCATTTCTCGGACAGAGGGGAGACAGTCTGGCGTACCGTTCTACTCAGGCTGTGCCGGTCCTCCAGCATTTTCTCCATTTCCAAATTGCTCAGCGTTGAGATCGTGGAACTGGCGACGTTGGCCTGCAGTGATCCGTCAGGATTGGAGTTGATGAAGAGATAGGACACCGGATCTTTCACGCGCATTTCGTACCAGATCCCAACTCCCATGGGTGTGCCCTCTTCCGAGTTCACCATCTGGCTCCTCAGGTAATGCTGACGGAGGGCGGTATTTACGGTGTAGAGCTTTCCGAAAAACGGGACCAGCAATGCCTTGGGACCGAATACGACGAAGGGGAAGTAGATGCCGGCCTCGTCGAGGGTGCCAATCACTTTACCAAACAGGGTAAAAACCTTTGTTTCGCACTCATTGACGATGGTGTAGAGCCTCAAGATCCGCAGAAGCGCGGTGATGATCGGAATCGTCAGAAGCCCGACGACCAAAGAGATGACTACGCCCGGACCCATTATTTCGGGTCCTCCACAGAGCCTGTTCCCGGCGAAGATTGCACGATTCTTCGAGTTCTCCCGTACAGGGGAATACGAAGATTTCTGATGTATGCCTGCAACGCCGCGGATCCACCTTCGGTCTTGATGCCGCCGAGTGTGGTTGCCAGCTCCCGCAACGGGGCGACCTCGGCCTGGGCGTTGTTGGTCGCGATTTCCACGGCCCTCTTGCTCATGGTAATCTGTTGTTCGGAATCCGCCCGCGCAGTACTGATGTCAGCCGCGACCTGGTTGCGGGTGCTGTTGATTGCGGAGAGTGCGTGGTCGACTTCGGGGGGCGGATCGATTTCCGTAATCAGCGCCGCGTCCAGTTCGATGCCGTACCGGCCCAAAGTTTCCTGGCATTGCTCTTCCATGTACTGATTGATGAGGGGGAGGTTTTTTCTAAGGTCGTTAATCGATACTCCCTCGGACATTTGCACTGCGCTGCCGCCCTCATTGCCCTCGAGTTCTTCCTCTTCGATCAGGCTTTGACCTTGGGGATCGACGAAATTCGAGATGCGCTCCCGCAGCACCGAGACGAAATATCCCATTACGTGTTCCAGCGGACTGGCGACGGCGAACAGGTAAGCATAGAGATTGCTCTCGCCCACCCGGAACCGGATCTGCCCGTTTACGCCGGTAGTCAGGTTATCCTTTGTTACCGCTTCGATCGTGGATTGGCTTTTGGTTGGATCCCACGTGAGATCGGCGGCCTGGGTAGCGACGCTGACCTTGTGGACCCTTTGCCAGGGCCATTTGAAATAGGGGCCTCCCGGAGGGATTACGCGGACCTGGGGAAACTTGTACCGCTCCAATTCGTCATCCGACAATTCGGAACTCGGGCTCTGTTGCTCCAGTTTTTGTGCCGCGCCGAAAGAGGTGACAACCGCGCGCTCGTCCGGGCGAACCGTGTAGAATCCGCGTAGAATGACGCGAAACACAAAGTAGATCACCAAACCAGCAATGAACGCCACGAATCCCATAGTAACAGCGTGAATACCTCCTTAGCGCCGCCGACCCTATTGAAGTGGCGCGGGGATTGCAACCCAAAGTAGCCATCGCGGATCCGCGGGATATTGAGGTTGGGGGAAGATAACGCAACATTGAGATCGGGAACATCCGCGAGAAGACCCATAAGCCGGGGGGTGCAGCGAAAAAGGAGGAACATGAGAGGGAGTGTCGTTGCGACAGTGCCGACTGTACCGGTAGGAATGGGGGGAGGATCCCGCCTCCGTCGCCGGATCACCTGGTCCATGTGCCGGAGGTTGGCCCCCGCCTCATACATCCTTTTTCGTCCACTCCCCGTCAATCAGTCGCCAAGTCGTACCGCCCTGGTTTTTGTCCTGCAGGATGGCAGGTAATCGGTGTGGGCGGACGTTGTCGAACGATTGGAGCATAGCGAACCTCACTAGAGACGCGGGGATACCAACCGCAGTGAAACCGGGGTGCCCGGTCGCCGGGTAGGGGCCACCGTGATTCATGGCGGGACTGACCGCGACGCCTGTCGGCATTTTGTCATTCAGCAGCCGGCCGACCTTGTCGCGCAATCGGGGCGCAACGCGGCCGTACGCGTCTTCGTCGCCGCCACCCGAATCGGAATAGACGCTGCCCGTAAGATTGCCTTCAAATTGCTCCACCACGCTGCAGGCCTGATCGACATCGTCCGCAATAACAAAGAGCGAAGAGTTTCCGAATGCCTCGGTCTGCATGGCTTCGGGATTATTCAGAAACTGGTCGCCCGAGACCGCCATCAGTGTATTTGACTGACCGTATCCCTGTCCGGCACCGGCCAGATTGCCAGTGAGAAGCGCAGCGCCCGCGTTCTGAAGGGTAGCCAGGCTCTCCTGCAGGGATGATTCCACCGCTTTAGAGAGAAGTGTTCCCACTGGGGCGTTACTGAATTTCCCGGACACTGAAGAGATGAAGTCGCGTGATTTATCGTCATCGACCAGCAGCACGAGTCCCGGATTCGTGCAGAACTGGCCCGTACCCATCAGGCAACTGGTCGTAAACTCATCGGCGATTTCTTCAGATCTCTCCCGGAGAGCGCCCGGAAGGATGACAACCGGATTGACGCTGGAGAGTTCCAGGTAGATCGGCTTCCCGGCGGCCTCCGCCGCCTTTTTCAGCTTCAATCCCGCGGACCGGCTACCGGTGTAGCCGGTTGCGCCTACGCGCGAGTCGGAGACCAGTCGTTCGCCGTCGGGGTGCGATGTGCGATACAGAAGCTGCACCACGCCTTGCGGCATGCCTGTCTCGTCAGCAGCTTCCTGGGCGAGAACGCCGAACAGGCGTGTTGTTCCCGGGTGCGAGGAATTGGCTTTCGCGATGACCGGGTTGCCGGCCGCGATTGCCGCGGCAAAGTCGCCGCCGGAGATGCTTCCGAAGGCAAATGGGAAATTGTTGGGTCCAAAAACGCAGACCGGTCCGATCGGCGCGTAGTATGAGCGGATCCCGTTGGATGAGTCGATCGTCGGCATTGACCAGGAGCCTTCGCGCGCGGCGGCGGCGGCTTGTCGAAGCTGGCCGCAGGTACGTGGGAGTTCGACATCCGCCAGCCGCGGCGAAGCCGGATACCCAGTCTCCTGGTTCGCCATCTCGACCAGCTCCTCCGCCGCCGATTCGATGCGGTCGGCATACGCCTCCAGAAATTTCGAGATGCTCTCCCTGGAAAGGTTCCGCATTGCATGGAACGCGCTTTGTGCCGCGTTCAGTGCATCATCGCAGTCGTCCCATGAACTCACTGGGTATTCATCCGCGAGGGTCTCTTTCGTAACCGGGTTTTCCGCCTGAAACGTAGCGGCTGACCGGGCAGATCGCCATTCGCCAGCGACGAGAATCGATTGTATTGGCATACCTAATTCACTCCTTTTCGTTGAGCCGGGCATTGGACAGCAAAGTTGCGGTCGAAGACAATCATATTGAGACCTCAAGAATAGGGCCAGGCCCGAATATTGCTTACGATTGCTGAAATTGCGGGGAGGGGTTGGATTTGTTTGCTGTGAACCTAGATCCTTATTCTTTCGGGTGGATCGCCTTCGCCGGTGTAGGTGAAGTACGGGGCCATGTAGGAAAAGAGGGACATGCGGCGCTGGTCTTCAGAACGGTTCGGTTCGCTGGCATGAAATAGCAGACTGTGAAACATGAGAACGTCGCCGGCTTCCAACGGAACGTACGTGGTCTGGTTCTGAAGTTCTTCCGTGAGGTCAATCTGAAGCTCCGCGCCATGATGCTTTACCGCGCCCCGCCGGTGAGAGCCGGGAATCACCTGGAGCGCACCATTCCCAATTTTCGCGGCGTCGATCGCGGTCATAGCACTGATGAATTCATTGGGTTCATATTCCCAATACACCGCATCCTGGTGCCACGGCTTTTCGCGACCCACCTTCCCCTGCTTCATCATAACCACATCCCGATAGAGTTCGATGACTGGTCCGTAGAAGAGCTGCAGAAATACGATTACGGTCTTGTGTGAACACATCCGCCGAAACGCTTCGCTGTGGTCGTACATTCCGCCAATCTTTCGAAAGACGGGTCGATCCGGGTCAGGCCACTTTGCCGGATCTTCCGTCGTGAATCCTTCACGAACTGCATCGAGATCCAGGTAGCTCCCGGCGATTCGATTCAACTCCTGATCCAATTCGGCCAGTTCACCTGTTGACAGGACGCTCCGAAAAACAAGAAATCCGTTTTCCTCGAAGAAGGCTTTCTGATCTTCCGCGGCAGCCGGCGCGCCCGCCAGGTACGTGCTCACAGCAGGTTTGATTTCCACTTCTTCGAAGGCGTCAATTGATATTTTGGCAGCGCCCCCGTTCATTTTGAACCTTTCATTGCAATAAAATCCTCCCGTTTCCGTTGAATTAAAAGGCCCTATTGACCAATTTGCCATGCAATTCTATCCTATAGGCGGCCCTGATGAGCCTGGAATTCCCAAGGGGCATTCATCAATTGAGAATCGCGAATCTACATTATCATGCGTCCCGCGCTCTGGGGCAGCGGTCGGCTTTGATCTGTATAGGCCTGTTGCTGGCTATGACAGGAGCGGCCGAAACCTCGATCGCGGCTCCGCGTGTCATTGGGTCCTCCATTCAGGACAAGGACACCGTCTCGATTTCGAACCTTACGCTTCACGCAGTACTGCAGTTCGACAAGGAACTCGCCGCGATTTCAGATCCATCGAGCATCTTCATGGTGGGCAGTACCGGAACCAGCAGCATGCCCGGACAAATTTCATTGTCCCAAACGGGGACCTTGCTCACTGCGACATTTCACGGTGTTGAGGAAGACAATTATACACTCACCCTGGTCAGCGGGGACGGTGCGCTGGAAGGAATCTCCGGCAAGGACCTTGACGGAGAACCACTCGCATTTCCTGCCTCACCCAACGTCTCAGGTGACGGTGTGCCGGGGGGCGATTTTATCATGACCTTCACCGTCGATTCAACGGTCAGACCATTTCCTTCGCCGTTGGCGCCCAAGCGGCCTTTGGGAAGCCTTGTGTACGGCCCCCTCGTGTCGGCGGAAATAGTACCCGCCGGGGACGCCGATCGTTACACCATTGCTCTCGATGCCGGGCAGGTTTTGACCGTGGTCGCGAAATCGTCCGCGCTTATCGAATCGGTGATAACCGTTCACAGCCCCGGAAACAATCTGATTGGCGCGTCCGCCAGCGGCGGCCCCGGCATCGCCCCCGTGATTCAAACCTTGTCCATTCCTGCTCCCGGCATCTATTTGATAACCGTAAACGGCGTCGGCGACAGCACCGGCGCTTATTCGCTCGACGTTACCTTGAACGCCGCGGTCGAGGAGGAAGAATTTTCCGGCTTCCCCAACGATACGATGTTCGAGGCGGAGAATATCGATGCGTCGTTCATCCTGTTGCCCGGCGGCATGCGTCGCGCGGCGGTCGCCGGAGAACTGCCGGAACCGACCATCGTTACACCTGCGATTCAGGTCGACGAAAGTCAGAAGTCGTCTTCATCGAACTCCGGTACGCCGGTCACAGACCCCCGGGATCACTATGCTTTTACGCTCGAGGCCGGATACCGAGTGTCCGTTGTGCTGGATTCCACGTTTCGCGCATCCAGTTCCCTTTCGATGCTGGCCGCCGACGGCACTGTCATAGCGAAGGGAACAAATTCCGCTCATCTCGCTGCATGGATCGAACCCTTTGTCGTACCGACAAGCGGGACCTACCAGGCTGTCGTAGAAGGAGAAGCGGGCCGGTACACGCTGGTAGTAGTGGAAAACGGGTACTTCGAGATCGAATCGAACAACGGGTTTCAAGAAGCCCGGTATGTGGGCCAGCACGGCCGGGTCCTCGGCGCGGTCGGCGATTCTATGGGCCCGGACTTTTTTGTCGTCGGAATGGCCCGGGGCGACGGATTACAACTCGAAACGTTTACCCCGTTCGACGGCCCCTTCGAATTCCATAACGTTCTCGATCCCGCGATCGAACTTTATGACCCATCGGGACAGTTGGTCGGACGGGAAACGGGCTCCGCGCCCGATGGCAGGAACGCGGTCCTCTACCATTTCGCCAAGCGATACGGCCCGTACAAAATCAAGGTTTATGCGGAGCAATCAGCCGGAGAGTACCTGCTGGTTTCCGATGTGCTGGATCGCGAATTAGATGAAGACGGCGACGGCCTCTCCGATACGTGGGAACGGGAGCATGGCCTGAATCCGAACGACGACGGGACTGTCAACATTCTGGACGGAGCGCTGGGAGATCCTGACGCCGACGGCGCGTCCAATGCCGAGGAAAAAGAATCCGGAACGAACCCGAATGACTCGGCCTCCGTATTTTCGATCATCGACGTTTCCCAGACTCCCGACACGAACAACCTTGCGATCACGTTCACTACGCAACCGGGAATCCGCTACGCCATCGAGTTCGTCGATTCATATCCGACAAATCAGTCCTCCGCGGAGTGGGCGGGGTTCAGGAATGTGGCCAACATGGTGGGCAGTTGGTTCGAAACCGGATCGGTCGCGGCCGCCCATACTTTCGTGGACGACTTTTCCGTCGGCACCAGCGGCGGCAACCCAAGAAACGGCCTTCGCCATTACCGTGTTCACATCCCGAGTCTCGCCCTGTTTACCGATCCGGAATTCGTTCATTACGACAAAGAGGCAGGCGTTGCATCCGAAGGGATTAATCTTGAAGCCGCACTGGTTTCGCTCGGATACGCGGTTAATTCGTTCGTGGGGGTCTCCTCGGGCGCATTCAGCACGGCGATGGCCACAACCGACACGCTGGTGATTCCAGAGCTCGAACGTCAAAACCTGGCGCCCGCACTAAACAGCGAGGCGCGCTCGACGATTTCTAATTTCGTTGCGAATGGCGGGACCATCATTATTCACAGCCAATTCTCCGATCACGATGAAGCGCTCCTCAATGCAGTGTTCGGCATGAACCTGACGCCTGGTCTTGAAGGCATGGGCGCGGGGGGGTCCCAGAAAACACAGGCTTCAAACGGAACGTTTTTCGAGGACACGCCAAATCACCTGCCCCACAATGATGGGACAAGAACGTGGCTCGCGTCCTCCTTACCCGAAAAAAACGCGTACAGCATCTATCAATTTAACGATACAGGAATCGACTTCACCGCGGTGGCGCTGATTCCCTTCGGCGCCGGTAGAATCGTATTTCTGGCGTGGGACTGGTACGATGGGGTTCCCATCGGATCGCAGGACAACGGTTGGCTGGAAATCCTCGAAGCCGCCACTCTCGAAGGCTTGCGACCCTAGCCCGCATATCTCAGTGAATGAAGTGATTGCAGATCCCAATTTCGTCGAACCCCTCTATGGGATGATCGGCGAGGACCATGCGAAAATCCGTAGTGAGCAAATCTCTTCCGAGATCCTCAATCAATCTTGAAGCATGGGTCAGATAGATGCCGTCAAAATGTGCCCGGACTTCCGGATCACGGCGCAGTGCGGCAGCGCGGACTGGCTTCCCATCCATCAAAAAACAAACATTGAAACTCTGGTCCACTCCCACCCACCCCTCGGGCAGGTAGGCTTCTATCAGCACGTGGCCATGTTGCTTCACCTTGTTACCCGCAAACACGAGCCGGGAGGGAATGCCGATGACCTGCGTGAGTCCGCAGAGCACTCGGGCCTGCTCCATGCACCACCCATAGCCGCTCTCGATAATGTCTTCCTCGATCATTCCCCGATCGGCGGCTAAGCGGTTCCCAGTCAACTTCCAGTAGTAGCCGGCCCAGGGAATCTCTTCAGAGACGTACTGAGACAGGGCCTGAACCCTGCCAAACCGGGATTCAATGCCCCCGCTCACATCTCCCGCGATCTTCTCCAACAGGGGCCGGGATCCCCGGACATACGGGAGCCTCGTTCCGGTGTAGTGCTCGTACAGGAACTCTTCCCCCGCAGCATCCAGGTCCACATAGTTGAGCGCCTGCTCGAGATCAATCCCGGCCACGGGCGGTTCTATGCGCTGATCAATCTTCCGAAGTTGTGTGTTCTGCACAGTCACGATCCAATACGAGACCCTACCATTTGGGCTTTTCCTGTCCATTCACCCAAGAACATCATACTCTATCGCCCATCGTTTGAGTGGGTTACCGACTTCCCTGCAGAATGTTGTCATCCTGGTTAATAGCTATTCTACTTATCTCCCCCTTCCTCTACGCGGGGTACGTGTACAACCAACTCGTGAAACGCAGGAACCAAGTACGTGAAGCCTGGAGCGGCATTGATGTTCAACTGAAACGAAGGCATAATCTGATCCCGAACCTGGTGACCACCGTCAAGTCCTACGCCCGCCATGAGAAGGATGTACTCGAGGAAATCACCGAACAGCGCAGCCGCATCTCCGATCCGGGGAACGTGAAAGAAACTGGCGCGAAAGAGAACAACATCTCGAAATCTCTGAAAACACTGCTAGGTTTGGTTGAAGCGTACCCCGAACTCAAAGCTGACAAAAATTTCCTTACACTCCAGAACGAGCTTGTCGATATCGAAGACCACCTGCAATATGCTCGGCGCTACTACAACGGCTGCGTCAGGGAGTTGAACAATTTCGTAGAATCATTTCCATCCAATCTGATCTGCCGACTATTTGGTGCGCGTCCCGAGGGTTTCTTCGAGGTGAGACGCGCAACGGAGAGGCTGGTTCCATCCGTTTCGATAAGTGAGTCTACTGATGCAAACGGGGAGTAAGAGCCATGTCCTGCGGGTTGCTGTTTCAGGTGGACTTCTTTTCGCATTGGCAATCCCGGGTCGCGCGGAAGAGAGAATTACATCCTTCGAGAGCGTAATTACCGTACACTCCAACGCTTCCGTTGAAATCAGTGAAATCATCTCGGTCACCGTGGACGGGAGTAAAATCAAGCGCGGCATCTTGCGCAAATTTCCCACGCGGTACAGGGATCGACTGGGCAACAAGGTCCGCGTTGACTTCGACGTCCTCGGCGTTACCCGAAACGGCACGCCGGAACACTATGCCATTGAGCATTGGGACGGTGGAGAATCCGCAGAAGGAGGGGTAACGATTCGCATCGGAAAGGCGAAAGTCGATCTGCCCCATGCGCCTCAGAAATACGCAATTCAATACCGAACCAACCGCCAACTCGGCTACTTCAAGAATTATGACGAGATTTACTGGAACGTGACCGGCAACGAATGGGAATTTGCGATCGACCGCGCCACCGCCGCTGTCCTTCTCCCCGCGGGAGTTCCGCGAGACCAGATCAAGTTCGACGCTTACGCGGGAAGACCCAAAGAAACCGGCACAAACTATCAAGCCGCGGTCGGGACCGACGGAACGGTGCGCTTCGAGTCGACGCGACCTCTCGCGCCCGGGGAGGGATTGACCATTGTGGTGGGTTGGCCCAAAGGTCATGTTCATCAGCCCACGGCTGCGCAGATTTTTTTCTTTACGCTGCGTGACAATCGTCCTGCGCTCGCCGCTTTCCTCGGGCTGGTGGCTGCACTTGTGTATTATTTAATCGTCTGGATACGGCACGGGAAAGACCCGGAAATAGGGGTCATTGTGCCACGGTACGAACCGCCCGAAAATCTGTCCCCCGCCGCGGCCCGATACATCTGGAAAATGGGCTATGACAGCAAATGTTTCGCCGCATCGCTGATAAACCTGGGGGTGAACGGGAATCTTCGCATGCGCGAGCGCGACGGCAAGTACACGGTGATGCGACTGGAGGGTGATACGGGACATCTGCAATCCGAGGAGAAAAAGCTGTTCAACAAACTGCTCGGCTCAAGAAAGAAGCTGACCTTCAAGCAAGACAATCATAGCAAGATCAGCTCGGCGGTCGACGCATTCAAGAAGTCGCTGCTGAGTACGTACGAGAAAAAATATTTTCTTACCAATCGCAAGTACTGGTGGCCCGGCATCCTCTTCGCATTGGGAACCTTGTGGGCCGCGATCCTACTCGGTCACAACCTGGTACTGGGCCTGTTCATGGGCTTGTGGCTCTCGATCTGGACCGTCGGTGTCATCTTCCTTGGGCACCTCGTCTACACATCCTGGGTTGGCGTTGTATCGGGAAGTTCAAAAATTCTCAAAAGTTTCGGCGCCATTTTCATTACCTTTTTCGCACTTCCGTTTTTCGCGGGAGAGGCGTTTGGCCTCTTCATCCTCTCGCAGGCGATCTCTCCGGCAGCATCCATGCTCCTGGTTTGCCAGGCAGGGGCCATCCTTGTCTTCTATCATCTGCTCAAAGCTCCGACCCGCCTGGGCCGGCAACAGATGGATCAACTGGAGGGATTCCGCCGGTACCTCACGATTGCGGAACAGGACCGGCTGGCATTCAGACATCCGCCGCGTAAAACGCCAGAACACTTCGAGAAGTTTTTGCCCTACGCCCTGGCCTTGGATGTAGAGCAGGAATGGGCTGAATACTTTTCGGACGTCATCGATACCGTGCCGGGGAGCGAAGCGCAGAGCTACGGACCAACCTGGTACAGCGGATCTTCGGGTCGTTCATTTTCCTCGCGCTCATTCACCAGCAAACTGGGAGGATCGCTCGCTGCTGCCATTTCTTCCACTTCCACCGCGCCAGGATCCAGCTCGGGCTTCCGTGGCGGCGGAGGCGGATTTTCCGGCGGCGGCGGCGGCGGATTTTCCGGCGGCGGCGGCGGCGGCGGCGGCGGAGGAGGATGGTAAATGCAGGGGGCGAGGATCGGGCACTTGAACATTGCGCATCGAAGTAAAAGAAGGAACAACCCTCAGCGTCGATGCGGGATCGTGAATCGCAGGGGATTCCCCGGTTGGCGAAAGTTCCGACCGAGATGTACTGGGTGGTAGAGAGATGAGAATCTTGATTGCAATCGCCGTTGGGGGCGCGCTGGGCGCACTGCTGCGTTACGGTCTTTCCGGATTGATCGGAAAGGTCTTTGCAACTTCATTTCCTATGGGGACCTTGGTTGTAAACATTTTGGGTTCGTTTCTCATTGGCGTCGTGTGGGTTCTGTTCGAGCGTCTCAGTGACGCACCGGGATTTCGCGCATTTGCGGTGGTCGGTTTACTGGGAGCGTTCACGACTTTTTCCACCTATAGTCTGGAAGTATTGATGCTCGGTCGTCTGAACGACATGAGGTCGGCACTCCTCTACATCTTGGCATGTAACTTGTTGTGCATCGCTGCCGTCACGATTGGGTTTCTTATGGCCCGCTCGATCTCGGCGACGATTTGATCAGATCATTGGCGGATTTCAGGCGAAAAAATTGAATTAAAGTCCTATTTCGATCGTCTGATAGATAGAATGCGGGAAATGCGTCAAAATTGGAGAAATACGATGAAAAGAGCAATGGCACTTCTAATGACAGCGGCAATGGGATTCGCAATCGCAGGGTGCGCAAGCACCGGATCCACAGTAAACACCAAGAAGGGCGCTGTGTTGGGCACGGTGATCGGTGCCGCCGCAGGCGGAATCATCGGTCACCAGTCCGGTCGCGGCCTGGAAGGTGCGGCAATCGGTGCGGGTGTTGGCGCGGTTGGCGGCGGCGTAGTGGGCAGCGCAAAGGATGAAGCCGAAGGCGACTATTGAAAAAAAATCGAGAGCTCGTTCTCTCGAACTAGCCCGATTGTTTTTTTCAGCCCCGTCTCCGGATAATATGCGGTGATGGGCTTGGGAATTCGAACGAATCCGTCGATTCCTGCGCGCATCACTTACCAACTGAATTTTTCTCACCGAATTTGCTCGCCACTCTCTATGGGAGCGTTCAGAGTGACCGGATGTTGCGGTTTCCCGTTTTCGAAACTGGGCAGCGGAAACCGGCTAGAGAAGAGAATTTTTTGAAGCAGGATTTGATGCGGGCAGGCATCTCCGATTCAAGCGTCGCTTTTAAAGGTGACGAATTTTTAAAAGATACGATGGATCGGGGAAGAGGCACCTGAACAGGAGCGACGACTGTGTCGTAAAAGTTGCGGAGTACTATGTTCGATTGCGGAGCGCTTTCGAAAACTTCGCATACCCATGGAGGAACCCGCTTATCCGGTCGGCGGGTAAAAGCCGCAGGAAAACAGTGCCGACCGGATGAAATGGCGCTGGGCGGCACCACCATCCGATCGCCGGCAGGCGTTCAATATCGGTCTTCATCGTAATTTATTGATATTCAAGTTCGGGATGAGGTCTATTGTCTCTAGCTGCCGCCGGGTACCGGCGCAATATGGACCATGCGTTTCGAACATCTGCTAGATCGATTTGATACTGATGCCGAAGGCAATTCCCTTCATCAGTTCGCTTCCGACCTGTTTCCAATCTGCCGGAGCATTACCGGGAACGGTGTGCGCCAGACTCTCAAGATCATTGCAAAACGGATTCCTCTTGAAATTCGTGAGGTTCCCACCGGCACGGAGGTCTTTGATTGGACGGTACCCCGGGAGTGGAACTGCGAAGCCGCAACTCTCCGGGGCCCCGATGGCGAGATTGTTGCGGACTTTGCGGATCATAATCTGCAGCTGATGAGTTACAGCGTCCCGGTGCATCAAAAGATGTCGCTGGATGAGCTGAAACCGCACCTGCATTCGCTCCCCGACCATCCCGATTGGATCCCCTATCGAACGTCGTATTACCGCGATGATTGGGGATTCTGTTTGCCACACTCCGTCCTTGAGTCCCTTCCGGACGGCGAGTATGATGTGCAGATCGACTCAGCCCTGCAAGTCGGGTCCCTGACCTACGGCGAATGCGTGCTCGCGGGCGACACGAGCCGCGAAATCCTGATCTCGTGCCACGTCTGCCACCCGTCGATGGCCAATGACAATTTATCGGGGGTTGCCGTCACAACCCGGTTAGCGGAACTCATGGAAAGTGTCCCGCGCCACTATACATATCGATTCCTGTTTATTCCCGGCACGATCGGATCGATCACCTGGCTCGCGCAGAATGAAGATTGCGCGGAACGCATCGACCACGGGTTGGTCGTAACCTGCGTGGGTGACGACGACCATCCCACGTATAAACGAAGCCGGCAGGGCACAACGATGATCGACCGGGCAGTTGAGTTTGTTTTGTCACAGCGAAACCTTCCGTTCGTTATGGAGAACTTCTCTCCCTACGGGTATGACGAACGCCAGTACTGCTCGCCGGGATTCGATCTTCCCGTAGGGTTGCTCACTAGATCGCCGTGGGGCAGATTTCCGGAATATCACAGCTCTGCCGACGATCTGACTTTCATAAAACCATTCGCCCTTGCCGATTCGCTCCGGCTGATCCTGGACGTCTTCGATATTTTAGAGAATGACGGGTCGTACGTGAATCTGAACCCGATGTGCGAGCCGCAACTTGGGAAACGGGGCCTGTACGACATGATGGGCGGAAAACAAAACGTCAAAGATCTCCGAATGGCGTTGTTGTGGGTCCTGAACTATTCCGATGGCGGGCACTCATTGCTTGAGATTGCCCATCGCGCGCGCTTGCCGTTCCCGGCAATCCGCGCGGCGTGCGACAAACTGGTTGAAGCGGGGTTGCTGAAAGCCCAGCCGCCGGAGTAGCGCGCGGATGCTTGGAACTCCGCAACACGGGTCTGATATCCGTGCCATTTCCCGGGCTCTGTTCTTGCTGTTCCGCATACGGGATAGCCGTTCTACGGAGGTTGCGTGCTTGAGGCTCCGCAACACGGGATACCCGTGCTACGGGCCGGGGCTTTGGCGGTTGGCTCCGTGAGCCACGGGCAAGATGCCCGTGCCACGCGTACGAAAATGCGTGCCAATGCAGCCGGGACGTGGAAGGGTCAACGAGTCGTTTGAGGAGAAAACCCGTGCCAAGTACAGTTGTCCTTTCAACCTGGCCGCTCAACAGAGTAGACAGCGGTGGTAAACGCCGCATTGATGCTCTGATGAATGCTCTTGGGCGGCACACCATTCTCGTTCAACCAGGACTTCATCATCCAAAGTACACAACCGTCCCCTACTCCCTGGACCTTGGCCGGCGAAAGCTCGGCATCAATTGGGGAATCTTCAATTTTTCTCTGCCCCAGAATCGGCGATTCGCGCGCAATCTAATCCGGAACCAATCGCCGGCATGCGTGGTTCTAACCTCCATCTGGGGAGAGCCCGTCGTTCGCGGACTGAATGAGGTCCCCGTAGTGCTCGACGCGCACGATGTCAACGCCACCGCCATCGCAGAACGGTTCGGGCGAATCCACCCATTCACAAAACTGGTGCATGCGCAGGAGGCACGCACCGTGAAATGCGTCGATCACCTATTCGCCTGCTCCGAGCAGGATCGAGAACAGTTCATGGAATCCTACGGGATCCCTGCTTCGAAGGTTACGGTCGTGCCAAACGGCGTTGACACGAACTCGCCGCCTCCCGATTCGAGTGTTCTGTCCAAGGATGCGTTCTGGCAGTCCAATGTGAAGCAACAGACTCCGCTGTTCTTTATGGGAAAGCTGGACTATCAACCCAATATCCGCTCACTCGCATTTCTTAACGACACGCTTCTGCCCGAGCTCGAACAGCGGTCCCCGGGAAAGTACAGGATCATTGTCTGCGGCGGGCCGGTTCCGGCAGCTACATTTCGCCCAGGTATTGCCTTTTCCGGCACGATCGATGATCGCCGTCTGCAAGCCTACCTGCACGGCTCCTCGATCTGCCTTGCGCCTGTCTTCACGGGGTCCGGCACAAGACTCAAAGTTCTTGAATACCTCTCCGCGGCCCGCCCCGTCGTGGCAACAGCAAAGGCGGCGGAGGGAATCCCCTGTGAATCGGGGAAGCACCTGGTGATTGCGGATCCCGAATCATTCGCGGATGAGATTGAAAAGCTTGCGCGTGATCCGGCAAAATCCGATTCGATGGCTCAAGCCGGCCGGAACCTGGTCCGGGAGAAGTTCGACTGGACTTCAGCGGTTCAACCGAAATGGCGAAGCGTTCTAGATCAGTGGTGCGATTTCTCGCCGACATCTCCCTGGCCTAAGGAAAGATCAGAACACGGGTAGAATGAACTCTCACGGCAAAGACACATCATGCCCGGCAGCCGCTTTAGACACAATGTAAGCGATCCCCCCGAGCGGCGATATCATCAGCCGGGCCGCGGCGGAAGATACGCCGCGCGGATCATCAGCGTATCTGACGCTGGGAATGAGACCTGGCTCGCCTGGCAAGGATACGAACCCGACTCCGGACTGGACGAGGTTTGGTGCCAGAAGTGGGACTCCTCCGGGCGAACCACCGCGCGCCGGGTAACACCCGAGGCCGGGGATCATATGCGTCCGGTCATCTGTGCATCAGAAATTACAGGCATCCACGTCTTCTGGATTGAAGGCCAGTGCAGGCTCATGTGCGCTGAAGTCGGTAACGGCAGCGTGTCGAATCCAGTGGTTGTTTTTCATAGCGATGGATGGCTCCGCGAGCCGGCCGTTTGCCGATCCGGTTCAGGGTACAGGGGAATCGTCATTGAAAGCATCAATCGCCGGGACCGACTGATCTTGTTGCAGTTCCCGAAAGACTCAGATTTATCGCGCCCCAACATCACCCCGCATGAAATGGACGGATACACCTCACGCCCCGATCTCCTCCCGATGCAAAACGGAGAGGTGGTCATCTCCTGCGATGTATACGAAAGCAGCCAATATCATATTTCGATTCTGAAGTTTGCGGGAGATCAAGTGGTTCCCGTGAGCCGCCTTGACGATGACCACGCCGGCTGCCTGCAAGGGCGTCTCTCGATGGACGCTGCAGGCACGCCGTGGATCTGTTATTTATGTGACAAAGTCCTGGAGCGCGAAGGCGTGATCAACAGAGCCGTGTCGGTCCGCGTTGCGCGTTACGAAAATGGATCATGGACTTCCGCCTCGCCCGCGGAAAACGGGGATGTCATCCCGTTACACCAGGGACTTCTTCCTCACCAGAGATACTTCGGGTACGCGGGCCTTCGCCGGAACCCATTTCTGGTGCCCACGCAAAATGGTGCTGTGCACCTGGTCTGGGAGCAGCAGCGGAGCGAACACGAGGACTGGGATAACGTTTGGAATGGTGCACTCCTGTCTATGCGCTGGTCCTGCGGTGAGTGGGATGGCCCGTTTCGATGGCATGAGGGCGGCAACGGCTTCGCGCTGGATTATCGAACCCTGCATGACTCGAACGCCGTGGCATGCTTTGCCAAAGGTCCGCATCGGGAATTGGGCGATGATTTCATCCGCACAATGGTCGATCCTGATGCCGCCCCTCGCGCTCCCGCCCACACTACAGCCCCACAAGCAGGTTGGGACCTCCACACACCCGGGAAACAATCGCGCGTCCACCCGGAATCAACGGTCGCAAAAACCAAATACAGGCTCTATTTCGGTGATTTCCACAACCACAGCGTGTTCTCACCCGATGCCGAGGGACATCCAGATGAATTGTATCACTTCGCCAGAGATGTCGCGGAGATTGATTTCGCAGGAATTACGGACAACGATTTTTATCCCGAAAAGGCGCTTCTGACTGGCGAGTCTTCATTTCAGCGGAGACTTGCAAAGCGACTCCATGATCCCGGAACGTTCCTGCCCTTCACAGGATTCGAATGGACGTTTCACCGCGACGACGGCCGCGACAGCTTCAACCACAGATCGATTATTTATCTCGGCGAAGAGAACCGGCTGGTACGCCGCATCGAATCCGAGGGCGCAACAGAAGATGATTTCCGCGAGGCGATCTCCAGCATGCATGTCCTCGCCCACGCACACCACGCCGAATACCAGTTGCTGGGCATCCCGCAAGAGGCCAACGTGGAGATCACCAGCGGCTGGGCCATCAACATGGAATTATCCGAACGCGCGCATGGGCAACTACTCCAGGGATTTCGATTCGGGTTCAGCGCCGCCAGCGACAGTCACCGGGCCGTGCCCGGTCTGGGCGGCGCACTGGTCGGTGTCTGGGCAAAGAATTTGACGCGCGAGGCGATTGCTGAGGCAATGCAGGCGCGACGGTGTTTTGCAACCACGGGAAATCGCCCCATCATCGAATTCGCAATCGGCGATACTTTCATCGGAGGCGTTGCGCGTCTGCGTGACGATGAGCCCGTTCCGATTCAGGTTCGAGTTCAGTCAGACATCGCCTTGAAACGCGTCTCCCTCATTCGTAACGGGACTGTACTCCATGAGTTCGAATGCGCCGGCAGATCCCTGGACACCTCATGGTCCGATACCACGCCAAGAGAAGCCACCGCGTGGTACTATCTCCGAATTGAAGAAGACCGACCCTATCAGAGCCACCCCCACAACATTTGCCAGGCGGTGGGGCATCTTGCATGGTCGAGCCCGATCTGGGTCGAACGCCGCTAACCCCGAACGACCTCGACCGGGTCTACGCCTTCCCCACCCCGCTTCGCGAGTGATTTCAAATCTACCTTTTTCCCTTGGCGCAAACCCTTACGGAAATTCGAGAGACTCTCTGCGCCGGCCCGCATACCATAAAAATCCTGGCTTCAGGCACGGGGACATCATACAGGGCGTGAAACATTCGGGCGTAACCGCAGGCTGCGGCTTTGGCCGCGGAGTCGGGGGACGAATAGACCTCATGCCCCCCTTTTCCCGGGTCTTCCATAGAGCCGGCAAGCACCAGCCAGCAAAGATGATGGCGGCTGATCGCCAACAAAAGGTGCAGGGGCGAAACCAGATTATCCTGAAATGTCGGAAGAACTCCATCTATCGATCGCGCCCTGCAGACATGACCGGCGAGGAGGAAAACCACGTCCGGCTGAGTCTCCCCGACCAGTCGGTCTACTTCCTCGCCACCCCGAAGATCTATTTCCCACCCGCGATTCGCATCCCTCAACGACGAATCCGGCGGACTTCGACGCCACGTACCGTGCACCGATGCGCCGACTGTCCGAAGCGCACGCACCAAGAGTGCGCCAATAAAACCCGTGGCGCCCGTAACCAGCGCTGTTTTTCCATCGATTCATTCCGTGATTTCAGCCATGAATCCGTACCGGCTGCGAATTCGGACCGTGGCAAACGTTCGCCAACCCTGCCAAGAACAGCCATGCCCTCCTATCAATTGACTTACCACGTCACCTCTGATCGAATTAATTTACAACGCCTTCAGTCTTGCCGTGTCTAAGCCTCCTATCGTGATAAAATACCTGGTCGCAGCCGCGAGTATGAGTGCGGCAATAGGCTCCCAGACAGCAGTCGCTGCGCGCGAATTCGAGATTGCCGAACGGTTGGAAGACTTTGTGGACGTTCCGGCCCGGGCGGTGTGGTTGCAGCAGTTGGCGGGGGGCGACGACCCGCACGCCTGGCTTAATCGGCACTCCTTACAAACGATTGAGACGGGTTCAGGTGGGATTTCCCGCTAACTTCTCCGTCCGGAGTTCCACGTGCACCGGCCCATAATCACCCCTCGCGGCGAACGCGTGGTGTTCAGCAGCTACGATACCCGCTCGTGCCATGTCGTGAAATGGGACGGAACCGGACTTCGCAAACTTGGCGACGGATACGCTCTCGACGTCTGGAGCGACCCCGCGACGGGCGAGGAGTGGGTCTACGCGACGACGACCGGGACGAAAGGCCGGGAACAGAACAAGGGAAGCCCGGTCTTCAGATTTCCGCTGGAACGTCCCGATGCCCGGGAGGTGGTCTGGAACCGAACCCAAATCAGCGTCCACAATTTCATGCTCTCGGCGGACGGGGAGTTGGCTTGCGCCCAGTTTCCGCATCCTCGCGGAGGATTCGCGCGACTCGCAAAAAAGGAATCAAAAATCGTGGCGCGCGGGTGCTGGACATCGATGGCGCCGGACAACAGCTACCTGATGTGGGTTTTTGACGGACCTCACCGAAATTTATTGATGCACTCGATTCGCGACGAACGCCGATGGGCTGTAAACATCAATAGTGCGCCGGGAATGGAAGGATTCGAAGTATACCACCCGCGGTGGAGCAATCATCCGCGTTTCCTGGCGATCACGGGTCCTTACAAGGAAGGCAGGCGCGGCGGAAATCTCATCGGCGCAGGCGGCGGCGCTGTCGAAGTTTACGTGGGACGTTTTGACCACAATTTTGAGGAAGTGGAAGCATGGTGCCGGTTAACCAACAACGAGACTGGAGATTTTTATCCTGATTTCTGGGTGGAAGGAGGCGAGCAAGCGCAAGGCTATATTCCCGTTTCCGAGCTGGCAGAAAACTCCCCACGGGCTTCGTGGCCACCGTCGAAGCGAAATGCAGTATTTGTTTGGGAAAGCGCCGCCAGGCATCACGATCTCCCGCACGAGACCGAGTCCGGAACCAGGAATTGCATCGTAGTTCCTTCCGGGAACGCCGTATTCGACAGGTTTCACAGCATGCAGGCAGGCAACGGATACTTCGACGCGGGCAATTTCGATGCGGCCTCGATGGTACCCTCGCATGGCTGGACTTTTGAAGTCACATTCACGCCGTCACTCGGTGATCTGGGAACGCGCGTAGGATGCATTGCGTCTTTCTGTCGGGGTAACGGTACCTCCATGGCTCTCGTGCAGCGCGAAACAGGAATTTTTCTTCAACCACAAGTTCTCCCGGCCGGATCCCCGGCACCAGAGTTGCCTATTTTTTCTGATGCAATTTCCGGAAGAACCTATCACTTGATTGTGGTGATGGGGCACGGACAGCTTCGAACCTTCCTCGACGGAGTCCCCGGTAAGCCCATTTCACTGGCCGTACCCATCGTGAGCTCCTTGCCTCCTCACCTGCGTTTCGGCGACGGCCCGCGGGGCGATGCTCCGTGGCCTGGAACGGTGGAAGCCGTGGGGCTGTATGGCGAACCCATGAGCGAGGGCCGCGCGCTGCGTCATGCCGCAAGTTCGATGACCCGCGCGAAGGGCAGAGCGCCCCTCCCGTCGTATCGCGTAACCGCCCGTCTTTTACATCCTATCGTCCCGCCGGGTCCGGATGAAATCGGCGTGTACCGCCGGGCGATGGTTGTAGGTGAGTACGCCGTCGAGAGCAAAGACGTTTTGAACGAAGAGCAAATTCTGGTTGCGGAATGGGCCGTCCTCGACGCGAATCGAGTACTTCCGGCCCTGGGAAAAGGTGCGCGCCGGGAATTCCGCCTGGAAGCCTTTGACGAGCATCCCGAGCTGGAGGGCGAGCGTGAGTTCCTTCAGAGCGATTCGGATTCATTCGATCTGCCAAAGTATTATCGGCTGGATCCGCCTGAATCGACCGGACCCGCCAATTCATCGAATGTGGTGCAGTGACCGGGTAGCTCGGGGTTTACCCTATCATTGCAAAAAAATCCGTAATTCGCTTATCCCTTAGCACTTCGAGTTCTTTGTAGTAGTCTCAATCGGAATCATGTTTGGGAAGAGGGTCGATTAAGAGTACGATAAAGAGCCTCGATGATGCATAAATCGAGATTTATGAAAACGGACGCTACCCACTCATGACCGACCGGAATCTTCGCACCATCATTTACCTTGGATTCGCTTCGTTCGGGTTCATAGCGCTTCGGTTCCTGTTCGTTCCCGTACGAATCAAGCTTCTCACTTCATTGCTCGATAAAGGCCAATACGGAACGCTCACCCTGGTAAGCCTGTCCGTGTCATGCCTGACCATTCTATTCGCGCTCGGCAGTCTCGAGTTTATCCGGAGTAAGTGCCCGGGAAAACCCGAAAGCTACCAATACGGAGTGTTGTGGACCGGGATTCGGGTCGGAACTGCGGCAGTCGCCATCTTTGTTGTGCCAATCATGCTCCTCCTGATTCTTTGGCAGCCCGCAAAGGTTGAACTCGAAACGCCCGATTACCTGATCATCGGCGCACTGGTCCCGCTCACGCTCAATATTGTTCAGCGCGTCTACTTTCTCATGGGCCAACAAAAATTTGTCTCCGCACGCCTTTCGCAATTGTTACACGCAGATGCCTGGTTTCTACCCATCATCCCGTTCTGCTTTTTCGGCGCCTTGTCCGTGCGAACGGTTCTTTGGGTTTGGCTTTGCTCGATGATTCTGACCGCAATGCTGACCCACAAGTGGGTCCGAATGGAGAAGCTGTGGGAAATCAAAATCGCCCGCATCCCTGCAAAAGAAATGCTCTTTTTCGGACTGCCCCTCCTGCCCATGATGATGGGCGACTTGCTCTTCCAGCTTCAAGACCGGTACGTTCTGCTATGGCTGATGGGTCCCACCTCCGTGGCGAATTACTCGCTCTGCCTGAACATCGCAATGATCGGGTACATGGTGGGCCTGTCCCTGATAGAGATCTTCAGCTCTGAGCTCTTTCGGCTTACCAACGAAACTGAGAATGCAGATTTGCCGGCCATCGCGAACCAGCCGAAAATTCGCGACCTTCTGCAACTCATGCTCCGGTATGGTCTGATCGTCACGCTACCCGTAGCCGCGGCGCTTGCTGCGTGCGGGGAAGCGGTGATCCTGGTGCTGAGTAACCCTCGATTTCTTGACACCGTGTCGCTCCTGGCCTGGACGGCGCCCATCGCGGTGCTCTTCGTGTCGTATTTCGTACTCGGCCGCGTGCTCATGGCGGTGAATCGCGGCATCCATCTGGGTGTCGCCACGATCATGGCCGCTACGCTGAACATCGTGTTGAATACCCTGCTCGTGCCGGCCATGGATGAAAAAGGAACTGCCCTTGCCACCTGTATCAGTCTTCTCGTTCTGAATATCGTTGTGGCCTGGCTCGTGCGGCTCCCGAGGTGGCTACCTCTCTCGTCTCTGCAGCCGCTCCGTATGGCCTCCTTTTACCTGCTTTGCGCCGGGGGATTGCACCTACTCCAGATTCATCTTTCCGGTCACAATCTGGTCATACTAGCGTTGGGCGCCGTGTGGTGCCTCGTCGTACTTTTCGCGTTGGGCATGGTCCGCCGCAAGGACGTCATGCTCATGAGGAAATGCCTTGAATCTAAATCGAGCAAAGAAGAGACTCCATGATCGCCGCGGCCATCGGTCATATGCTTATCCTCGGCCGTAAGGTGGGAGCGGTATGCATACGAGAGTACTACCTGAGAAAATTTTCCAGCGCCGGCAAGGACGTGAGCATGGGCCATCACTTCGTCTGTCATGGTCCTGAAATATCCGGGTCGGGAACCAGGTAGGTTCTGTTATGCCGGCGTGAAATCAGCGAGTGCATTGATCCATCGTCGGATTGGACGAGGAATCCGCCATGAGCCGAATCACCGACGATAGTCTTTCCTTTTTCATCAAGCACCGAAAGGCCAAACCTGATCACGGTCACGCGACTCTCATCGTCGTGACGGGGAACGGAAAAAGTCCGCGGCTCGGACAATGCGCCGATCGGCCCCATCACAAAAACAGGATATATGGCCTCGACGTTCATTCTTAAGTCAAAGTACAGCAAGCGGTTCTCGTATAGTGCCTGGAGATCCGTCGGATCCATTCCCCGTAGCCGGCGGCCCAGAACGAAAATATGCATCCCTTGTGATTCCGAATTGTCCCTCTGAGCTCCTTCACGATCCCGAATTTGTTATGGGGATAAGCCAGGAGTCCAACGATGCGAACAAAGCGAACACCGGACGGAAATGACGAAACCACGTGCGCGACCGGAGACCGCTCATCCGGCAGAACCAACAGATCGGTCGTGGCCGCCAGCCCGAGCACGAACACGACATTGGTAAGTTTCATGCCCGCTACCCCGCCCGCAAGAAGGCCTGCAAGCAGAAAGACAGCTGGCTGCCATCGGGAAACCCGCGCGCCATCGACCCGGAGCAGCAACAACAGGCTGCAAAGCACGAACACCGAGCCCGTGTTGTCGTGAAACATTCGGCCGGTCTGAATTCGAACCATGGGCATAGCCAGCGCCAGGCACATTCCCGCGAGGGGGATCAGTCACAGCAAGAACCGCCCCATGTCCGGGCGCAAAAACATTCGGATCAGCACGAAAACAAACCAGATATTCACACCCTGTAAACCGCCCAGCAGAAAGCCGGCACATCGGCCTGAAAGTCGGGTCGAGAGAAAATAGCAGGTTGCGTCGATCCGCGGGTTGAAATAGGTCTGCAGAAACGCAGGCGCGATGTCGACATCCAGGCGGCCATGAAAAAACGAATAGCCGTTATACCTGTGATAATTCTGGTAGTCCCAATTGAAATCTTTTTCGAAATGAAGGCTCAGCAAGCCTGAAGTCGCGAAACAGACGATCGCCAGCACGATGTGAACGGCCCACGACGAAACATGCCGCCAGGCAGTTTACAGGTGCAGCTTCATAATGTTCCTGTTTGATTCTCCCGAAAATTTTGATACGTTGTACCGTCAGATATCTCGTCGCTTTGGAGGTCAGCGCAATATCCGTGGAACGAAATAAAAAGTCCAATGATAACCCTCCCATCCCCCCATCTGCCGGGCTGCTCTTGGTTCAAGCTGATTCGGGATGAAGCTCGTCGTCCAGATTCCCGCGCTTGACGAGGAATCGACCATTGCCGATGTCATTCGTGGGATTCCGAACGACATCGCGGGAATTACATCTACCACGATCCTCGTCATTGACGACGGCTCCAGTGACCGAACCGGTGAAATTGCGCGGAACGAGGGCGCACTCGTCATCCGGCATGAGCGACGCCGGGGGGTCGGAGCAGCATTCCGGACCGGAACCCAGCACTCCACCGAGCTGGGCGCCGATATCATCGTTACGATTGATGGAGACGGTCAATTCAACCCGAAAGACATTAGTGCCCTCATAGAGCCGATTTTGAGTGGAAACTCGGACTTTGTAACCGCGTCTCGTTTTGCTGACAAAGCCCTGATTCCGGTGATGCCATGGATTAAGAAGTGGGGCAACAATTTCATGGCGCGCCTCATCAGCACCATGGTGGGAAGCCGCTTCCACGATGTCTCCTGTGGATTTCGAGCCTACTCGCGCAACGCGTATTTGCGTTTGGTCCTGACGGGAGACTTCACCTACACGCATGAGGTATTCCTAACCCTGGCCTACGCGGGCATATCCATTCGAGAGGTACCCCTGAAGGTGCGGGGTGTACGGGAGCATGGGACTTCGCGTGTCGCACCGGGCGTGCTTCGTTATGGACTGAGGACGGGCACAATTATTCTCCGCACCTACCGGGACTACAAGCCATTGCGATTTTTTTCGCTGATCGCATTCGTCCTCAGCGCCGCAGCCGTCTGCTTTTTTATCTTTCTCATGTACATAAAAATAACGACCGGCGGATTTACACCGCACAAGTGGGCGGGATTCGCGGCAGCAACGCTCGGCGGCACCGCGCTGGTCGTTTTTCTTGCCGGTGTCGTCGCAGAAATGCTGGACCGGGCCCGCATCTCACAAGAGGAAGCACTTTACCGGATTCGGAAACTGGAAAATGAGATTCGGGAGCTCAAGGAGAAGTTTCGCCCTTAAAGCCCAAGCTTCAGGGCCGACCATCAATCCACCGGTCCCCATTCCAATCCGAACATTTGAAATCCCAAGGTTCTTGATTCCGTTTCGGGTTGCCAGGCGTCAATGGAGAATTTCAAGACTTCGAGACCGTCGGTCAGTTCGTTGGCGGCCTCAATTGTGATTTCCTGCTTCGCCCGTTCGTCGGGCGGGTCGACGATCTGTTCCGCGCCTGCAAAACGGAGGGTCAGCGGCCGCTTGTGTCTCGGATGTCCACCGGCGAAATCCAAAACGACCCGATAGGTCGCTCGATCGCTGCGCACTGGAACTTTCACGAGGCTTTCATCCTTCGACCACCAGAACGTCTTCTCCTTATTGTTGAAATCTTCAAGAAAAGCGTCCAAGCCCGAATCCGGGGTGATTTCCATTTGTTCTCCGACGCTTACCCACTGCGCATCGATCAGGCCCGCTCCTTCGAATTCAATTTCCAGTGGCGTCGTGCGTCCCGCACAGTCGACTGTAATCGCCAGTCCGTTCCAGGTCCTGCGGGGATCGGCCAAGCACTTCGCGCGCCTGATTTCCTTGCCGTCGATTCGAGCAGACCACGCGTGAGAACCGGGACCTGCCACCATCGGAGTGAGCCGCCCGGTCAGTCCCATTGCCAGCGCATCTGCAGGCGGCATTGCAGCAGCACGCGTGTAGCCTACGTAAGATTCCACCCGCATCAACTTCATGCTGGTGGGCTCGTCGCTATGGATACGGAATCCAGCGTGACCCGAAAAGAGGTTATCTGCCGGCGGGAGATGAAGGGGAAAATAGATGACCGCAGAGCCCGAATCAGCAATGAATTGCTCTCCGTTCGGCAGATCGATCCAGGTCGTTGCGTCTTCAGGAGCCACTTGAACTTTCAGCCCGATCGTGGTGAAAAGATCCGGTCCTTGCCTCACCGGCACAAGCATGCGAACCGAGGAATTCGTCACCGTCCGCGATCCGGCGTCGATCCGGTCGTCGACACCGTCAGGAAAGAAG
>CAUZEO010000016.1:0-34030 GCA_963578625.1 Kiritimatiellia bacterium
ACCGGCCCGAGACAGGATCATGTCGGACTTCTCCTCACCCAGGAACACGAACCAGCCGGGTTCGATGTCACCGACGCAGTCCTTGAGCCGGACCACGATCCCAGGAAGAATAGGGACGTGCTGGTGCTTTTTGATGGCCTCCTCGAAGAGCATCTTCACTGCACGAATTTATGCTTTCCGGAATCAGTCAGGGCATGTTTCAGAAATTACACATCCAGCTGTTACGGATTGAGGAATACAGCAGAGAAAAGAGCAAGAAGACCGAAGACCACTACTACTACTACTACTACTACTACCGCGTAGACCGGGAATAAAAAAACTTGTTCTAGCGCCGGCAGGAGCGAGGTTTGGTCACTTTCTGTCCGTGCCCGAATCCGAGCCGACGCCGGCGGCACAAAATCCTCCGGGAAAATGACGTTAACAAGCACTGTGTCGTGAATTCTAGTATTCACTAGATTGCAAGTTGAGAAGTCGATATTCAATAAGGCAGATTGAGTTAGGTTAGTACCGTAAAGGCTTGCATTGCTGAATGAGATCGGCGAATCGATTCTCGTAATCTGCATGTACGCAGAAGTAAGACACGCGCTCTCGAAATTGCACTGGTCAAAGACAGAACGGACGCATTTGACCTCTTCAAGGTTTGCTCCTGTGAAATCTGTTTTATAGAAAGAAACTGGATAATATTCCCGAATCACTTTCTTCTTTGTCGTTTCTGTGTGGTATCCGAAATTGGAGCCCCGAAGGTTTGCACGGTAAAATCGACACAAACGGATACTGTAATTCGCACGATTTTCTGTGTCGGTGTGGCTTATTCGATCTCGGTTGAAGACCACAGCCTCGAGAATACAGTTGGAAAAGTCGACATACTCTAAGGTTGTGTTCATGAATGAAGACCCGCGAAAATCAGATGCAGCAAAAGACGATTTCGAGCTCGTGCAATCATCGAATACGCAATTCTTGAAAATGCAGTGCTCCATCGAAGAGTCGGCGAAAATTGCTCCAGAAAAATCAACATTGTCAAATATGCCGTTTCGGCAAACTGCCCCCCTAAGGTCGGCCCTGGATAGACACACATCCTGGAGATTGGCATCGCTGAGATCCACGTTGCCTAGCGGCGCGCCGCTTAGTGAAACATTGCGAAGGCAAAGACCCTTCAGATTTGTGTTAAATAGTTCCGCACCCTTTCTTCTAATGTGTTCGTCGATCGTGCACCAGGTATCCGATCCGTCCCGTCGCTTGACAGTCTTGAGGTTATTTTCGGCCTCAGTGTCAGCGATACCCAGGAACAGATCTTCTTCGCCATGAAGAATGCGATCGTCATACTGCGACCGCGTATCTGGATTTGAGAGAATTTCGTAGGCTCTTACGAGCTTCTTGAATAAGTCTTCATCGGAAGTTGCCCTTTTGTCGGGATGATATTTCGCCACGAGAGAACGGTAGGCACTTTTTATAACGTCTGCCGAGGCCGACTGCGACACTTCGAGAATATCATAAAGTGTTTTAGACATTGCTCATTGTTTCCCATCCGTTAGCCTTTTTCGCTCCTGCTTTTGACGCCTTGACGGTTCTTGGATATCTTGAAATCCAGCAAAGGGAGGGCCTCTCTTCGATGACGTAGGAATTGCTCCTGAATCAGGCTTTCCCGAATTCTGCTGGGGCCACTTGCGAATGATCGAACGCCATGTACAGAATATTGCTGTCCATAGCATGAATTGGGGGACTGCCCCACCTCCTTTTCGCCAACCGATTGACGCCGCAGCGATAGCGTACAGGAATAGAATCCCTACCGAAACCAGCAGTGCGACGACATATTTCACTTAGGTCTCCTCATTTAGAACTGCCGAAGTTTATTCGTATCGTCTCCATTAAGCAAATTTTGCACATTCCAGTATCCCGCCTTGTGCTACCTAGCGTTCTGACAACGACGGATTCGATATCCGCACTGCCCGAATTCGAAAGAATGCGTGCGGACCGCCGTTCGTGTTGTTGTAGATGCCCAGCATCGCATTCGTCCAACTGATCAGGTCCGTGCTCATTTCGAGCAGAATGTTGGCGCCCTCCCCGGAGGGTAAGACGACGGTCTTGTCTGGTTGTGGCCGGGTTCACCGAACTGGTCCAGTAGTTATGTTAGTCTAGGCACGAGGTTACAGGATCGTTCGTTCTCCGTCCGCTTGTCTCAATATGCGGATCTTCTCTTCCGTTGTCCGGCGTTTGCCTTTCATTCGTCTGACTCCTTTGGCTAAGGTCCTCAGACTAACATTGTTCATGGACCCGTTTTCCGAGGCCCAACCAGATTTGCTAAAACAAGAATCACCAAACCACTCAGAACCAAAACTACAAATCCAATACCTCCCAATGTAGAGTTACCCTCAGAAATGAGTAATAGGAGTATTCCAAGTATCAACACCGCAAACGCTATGAAGAATCCCAAACCAATTAGAATTTGCTTTACTACGCTTGCTTTGGGTTTAATTGGCTTCCCGCAATTCAAGCAACTTTCAGCATCAGATGAAATTTCCTTTTTGCAATCAGGACACTTAATTATTGCCATAGCAAAACCCCTTCACTCCTATTCAACCTGAAATATTTCTATTGTTCTAAATAATCCCGTAAATCTTCTTCATCTTCAAATATCAAACCATTATGTTCAACATGGAAACCATATTGTTTAGGAAGGTTGCTTCCCTTCTTTTGTCTCCTTTCCTCTTGCCGTTTTCTCTTCACATCTTCTTCGTTGTAGTTGATAATGCGTTGATAGCCAGTGGCCGGGCTCACCGAACTGGTCCAGTAGTTATGTTAGTCCGGATACCAGGGAATTGGCTGAGTATCTCTTCAGTAAAGATGTATTGTCAAGGCGGGGTGCAGGGAGGGCGTAGCCCCTTTTCCCGAAACGCTCCGTCATCGTGGAGACGTAAAGGCTTTTCGGATAAGGCCCATCCATGCCCAGTTCTTCCAAAATTTCATCTGTTTTCATTAGTGTTGGATTGGCTCCCCACTGACCATCCTGCATCTAATAAAGTCGCCGTAATCGCTTGATCAGAGTTCGAGAGCCTGGATCCTTGACGAGAAGGTCTTATGAAATCCCTCGGCTCTCTCCTGAAGCCATGCGTACTGATTCGACCAATCGGCCTGGTCACTGACCGGAGCGTCCCTGTATTGAATAATCCGGCAGTCCTGGCCTTCCGGTAGTTCCTCCCAATTCAGAGTTCCAACCGCTTGCTCGATTTCCGATGCCACCTCCTTGATCAAGCCGAAAGCTATTTTTGCCTGTTTCCCTCGAAGGTAAATTTCGCATCCCAGCCGTTGGGCAGTAGTGTTTCGAGTCAGACCCAATGAAAATTTTGAGCGTCCAACTGCAATTCCATACCAATGCTGCGGTCTGGGAGTTCGCAGATTGAGGAATGTTCCATTCGTGGTCATGTGTTCCTTCAGGCCGTTCCAAAAATCAAGATGCTGTTGCTGAGTTTTGGACAAAGCTTTTGGTGGAGCAATAATCGTCTTGGCCCATTCATTGGGACTACAGACAATCTTGAAATACGGGGCCGGTTCGGAGTCTCCAATCTGGAATAATTCAATTTCCAAAAGAAAATAATTGATTCCATCAACCGATGTTTCATTCAACCAGTCAACTGCTTGACGGTGCTCCTCTGTAGCCAATCGGCAAATCCAAACAATGTACTTTGCGCCTAATCCAGATGCATAAGTAATTATCTTTCCAAGATGATCATGGTTTGTTTTGTCGAGTTGATTTTCGATGACCATAGTAGCGTCATCAATCGTCTTGCAGACGATATCCGCCCTGAAGGAGCCGATGGCGACTTCAGTTGCGTCTACTTCCAGTTCAACCCCAATGGTCTCTCCCAGGACCTGGATGTTTTCTTCTTGTGCCAACCATGGCGTAAATGAACGGGCTTCATCATTCCAGACGGAACGAAGGTCCACGGGCTCCAATTTACCGAGGGTGATGGCATCCATGACTATCGTTGCTCCAAATTGTTTGCGTCTGGACTCCTTAATATCAGATCGTAACGGCTACTTCAACAGTTTAATGGGCGAGTGTAAACGCCGGTTGAAAAGTGCGGCGGGCGCGTCCTGAGGACCTTCGCGCTTCGAGCCTTCATCTTTCCGCCCAGACTTCCGCGGCGTGAAGGAAACGAAGGTATCTTGACCCATTCCGTGTTCCGCGAAGGTGGCCCTGGTCATTCTCTGATAAAGACCTCCCTTCCGCGTAATTAGGTAGTCGGAGGAATCGTCGGTACTCTGCTTTGACTTGCCGTCGGGTGACTTCGGTGTTTCCGGCTCTTTGTTTGAAGATTTGTCTGAGGGCATCGTGTTTCGTCCTTTCGCGGGTGGTTGAGTCTCCAGCGGCGTATCAATGCTGGCCACATGATCCAGGATGAAGGGTACACCCCGGTGCCGTCGGATCGAGGAGAAGGTCTGTCATAAGGATGACGACACCGGAACGTAGTATTGATTCCGGGTCAGCAGATGCTCGCGCCGCTTTGGGCGACGCTCCGGCTACGTGGACAACCAGTCTTCCCGAGTCTCAGTGCGTAGCCTGGCGTTGATGATCGGCCAGAAGAAACCGTCCCTGAACCGTATTCGGACTGAGCCCTCAACCGGGGCGCTGCGATAGTAACGAAGATCGTGTGGCCTGAATCGGTCTCGCTTACTGAGGTTGTCTTTGCGGCAGAGCGTCACCCAGTTGCCGGGATGATCAGCGCCCAAGAGACTGACTGGAATAATGTGGTCGATTGTGAGATCACTCACTTCAAAAGACTTGCCGCAGTTTCCGCAGAGATACCCGTCTGCTTCCAGCAAAGCCGCTCGCACTCGGCGAGACGGGGCAGTGCGAGTAACCTGAGCCGAATTCTTCCTGCGCCGAAGCCTCGCAAAGTCAATGATGAGGTGCACTGGACCGGAAAGGCTCGCATGAACAAGGCCTGAACGAGTCAGCGTAGCGATGGCGCGCGTCATGAATTTCCGCGGGACTCCAATTCTAGATGATAGTGATGCGAGATCGGGCGCAGTAATGTGCCCCGTAGGATCTACCAGCGATCGGTCGTAGAGCCGAACGGCCCAGCGAGAGATGGATTGGTTGAAACAGCGGGTGCCGATCTGAGCTATTTTCTGCCGCCACCAATCGGCATCGTCTTGATTAATGTAGTTCATGAGATTGCAGAATGCTACGCGCTTACCCCCCGTAATTCCTACAGTGCTCCTGGGAACACGGATAATCAAGCCGCTTTCACGAGGCCAGACATATACGGATCGTGGTTGATGACCACAACTCTGCCTCATAGACTCACATCATGGATAGGAAGACAATCCGGCACTATGACTCGAAGGCCGATGAACTGGTTGCCCGATACGAGTCGGCAGAGATGGCGGATACCCATCGAATCCTGCTGCGGTATCTACCAGAACGTGGACGGGTGCTGGAGATAGGGTGCGGGTCCGGGCGTGATTCCGCATACCTGATGAGAGAGGGATTCGATATCACCGCCATCGATGCCTCTGCGCAGATGCTCGAAACTGCACACGTGTATCATCCTGAACTCCGAGGGCACCTGCGCCAGGAATCGCTACCGCTTTCTGCCGAATCTCGGATCCTGGGTGAAAAGTTTGATGGGGTTGTGTCTATCGCGACCTTCATGCATATTCCCGAGCACGACATCTTCGAGTGCGCGTCGCAAATCCGGGACCTGCTCAATCCCGGTGGCATGTTTCTTCTGTCCGCCTCCCTCGGCCGAAACGGAATCGAAAACGGGAGAGATCCCGAAGGTCGACTCTTCGTAGAGCGACCCGCCGAGGAATTGCAGCTTCTGTTTGAGCGGCTGGGCTTTCGTTTGGTCGCAACGCACCAGAGCCCCGACGGTCTTGCGAGGGCGGTTAGTTGGTTCACGCTTGTGATGCAGCGAGCTGATGGTAGGACGCCTCGGTCTGTAGACGAAATCGAAACCATCATTACTCGAGATAGAAAAGTAGCTACATACAAGCTCGCGCTTCTACGTGCATTGTGTGAGATCGCCCAGGTCGAAAGCCATATGGTGGAGTGGCGATCCGATGGGACTGTCAGCGTCCCACTTGGACTTGTCGCGGAGAAGTGGCTGCTCTACTACTGGCCGATCATCGAGTTGGATGTAATTCAAGGGGATTGGGCGGTTATCCCTCAGACTCAAGGCATGGAAAGGAGTAAGCCAATCGCCTTCAGGAAAGCCATGCACGGTCTCATCAAATTCTACCAGTCTCACGGTGGCTTGAGCGGCATGTATCATGATTACAAGGCAGGAAAGGTTCCAGCCCAGGGGCGACCACTACTCGACATGGCAATCAATACAATTGCCAGGACAATCGTCTCCGGCCCTGTTACGTATGCGGGAGGTGCGTTGGAGGGCGCCGGAAGTTACTTCGGTTTCCAGGGGCGACGCTCCGCACTACACCGATGTACGGACCCAGTTTCGGCGTGTGAAAAGCTGGGCCGGATCCTTGTTCCCGCTGGCGCGTGGCGGGAAATGTGCTTGATTGGTCATTGGGTAGCCGAATCACTCGTCCTCCGGTGGGCAGAGCTTACGCATGAACTCACGAACCGGACAGTACCCGTCAAAGATGTGGTGGAGCGGCTGTTGATCAAGCCGGAGACCGAGCGCGATGTCCACCTCGCACGCTCAGTTTATCAGGATGTCGAGGACCTACGGTGTGTATGGACAGACGAACCGCTGAAATCTCACTTCTCCGTGGACCATACTGTCCCGTTCAGCGTGTGGCATAATAACGATCTCTGGAATCTGCTCCCAAGCGCCCCGCTGGTGAATAGCCGTAAGTCGGATAAGTTGGTCACGAAGAGCCTTCTGCTTCACAGGCGAGACTCGATCATACAATACTGGGAGATTCTGAAGGATTCCGCTGAAAGCAGATTCATGGTCGAAGTCGATAGATCTCTGGTGCGAGGTCATTTCGACTCTGGCGACTGGCAGTATCCGGCCTTTGCTGGGCTGGTGGAGAACGTGGAGGCACTGGCACTTCAGCGAGGACTTGAGCGATGGGAGCCTGAATAGAACGCGAGCAGAGGTACGCATCGGCAACACTACCACGGCTGAATCTGCCGCGCATAGCTCCACAAAACGCCAGGCTCTTGATCGCGTCGCATCGGTTCCTAGCCCTGGCTCGCCGTCCGCAAGCGCAGCCAGGAAGCGGTGTCTCAATGATACCGCTAGATCCAGCTTAGTCCGTGTTCGTCATTGGATGCCTCGCTCAAACTCACGCACTCGCGTACTCAAGATAGCCCCGCCGTGCGAGCACTACTAGACGTACGCCCAACCCGCTCCTGGCATCTGCACTCTTGACCTGCTTAATTAAGTCGTTAATGTTTGTTGAGTACAGTAGAATGCTATTTACACAGGAGGGGACTTAATGACGTCTGAGCAGGCAGTTGAAAAGCGTGAGCAGATGCTGCGTGATGGTTACTGCGTGATTGATAATGTGGTGCCTGAAGATTTTCTTGTTGAGTTGCGCAGTGAGACGGAACGACTTATTGAGAATCATGTGGAGCTTCCAGAGCACGTGTATCAGGGTCAGCATATTGGTGTGAAGCGAGATGATAATTCCGTCATTGCGAAGCTCCTGAGTTGGGCGCCCTCCTACGCGGCTCTTAAGGAGTTGGGTTTCGGGGATTTCGAGACTAATGCCGGTAGCGTAATTATCCTAACGAAAGAACCTAAAGGACCACCGCTTTACTGGCATCAGGATTGGATGAAATGGGATGATCCTATGAGTGCCTCCCCTTGGCCGCAAACCATTTTTTTGAACTACTACCTTACTGACACGACGGTTGATAATGGGTGCTTGATGCTCATTCCTGGTTCGCATCGCAAGCGAATGCCTCTGCACGATAAGCTCGTGCCAGCGCATGAACAGGGCGCTAGGTTCATAGAGGAAGATGATCCCGTTATGTTCAGTGATGTTCCAGGTCAGATTGATGTTCCTGCGAAAGCCGGCTCGTTAGTGCTTGCAGACGCACGGATCCTACACGCCGCAAGACGAAATAAAACTGACCAACGCAGGACACTCGTTCTTGCCTGGCACAGCCGACCTGTTAACACCATCCCGGACTATTGGGATGGTGACGTGCCCGACGTAATAGCTAATCGTGATCCTAACGCCGAATATGACGCTTCACGCATTCCTGGGAAGTACCTGAAAAACTAATTTCACTCATTAAGGCCCAAGAAATAATGCGGTTGGCATCGCAAAAAAACAAGTGTTAATTAGAAAAATAAGTAGCCATTTGACCGCATGGTTTTATCCTCATGGAAACCGCTAGTGTCGGCGGAGAAACCGATACATTTTACGTGCAGACTCACTCCTATGGAACCGCTGTTATTTCTTATCTAAGTGTCACTGATTTTGATGACGCTACGGTAGCTACACTCCAAAGGTGACGATTTTCACCACATTGCTTTTGTCTACACTGACTGAGCATTAACTCCTGTAAATACAGCCCCCACCGCACTAATAAAGTTGGCGGTGGGGCCGTTATAATTGATGGGCACTAACGCTGAAAACCAGAGACATAAACCGAAATCCAGGAGTCATGATGAGCACTAGAAGTTACTCAGCAGCACGGTGATTTTGTTACTTGGTCTTCACGTCACCCACAGCACCGCGATACAATAGATTAAATAGGACCATTGGGATGTACAGTGCCGTTCTTTGATTCAGCTTTTTCAAGGCTACTTCACATCCCGAGTTTTTCTTAGGAGGTAACCCTTCTTGCACCATAAAATGGAGGCATGGAAAACAAAAAGTGGAGGAAGACATTTAAGAAGTATCATGAAATTCCCGCCGCGGCCCCCCTGGCCCCTCCCTCGCCTTCGATAGGCCGCGAAATAGGACCTTGAAAAACAGGAACTCGCCGGCAGCGATGAGGCCTCATACACGCACCAAAAACCGTGACGCACGACTGTCGCAACACTACATGTTGTGATCGAGGCGGACTCGAAGCGGAGCTCGAGTGGTAATGCACAAGTTATCGAGATAACTTCAACAACGTCGTATAAGATCCCTTATGTCGTCTACTAAACCGGGTGCTCTTCGCGCAACGGTTCATCGAGCTCTACAAGGGGCAGCTTCGCGAGGGTTACATTGCCCTCGTCATCACACATGCCCAGCGCGGCACGCGCGATGTCCTGTGGGTGAAGGCGACCTACCTCGCATAAACACGAAAGAACATGCGGAAGGCCGCCAACGTCTCTGAGGAAACGCTCCGGCTTCTGATTCGCATAACAACTCAGCTGGTACATCAAGTTGGCCGGATCAATCTTCGGTGGTTCCTTGTCCTCCGCATCGTTCTCCGACAAGTCCCCGGTAAGACGTCCGTGTAAATTGAAAGCCACCATCTGCGTCGACATGGGAACGTCTGAATGACCCATAACGCGCTCCAACCACTGTACTCTGCCTTTCTTACTAAGGCGTGCGCCCTGGCGTGATTCATCGGGTTTCCGGTCCAGCAGATCTCTTATGCCCGGGGTCTTGGGTTTTTTGGCTGCTGGCTTTTTGGCCGGCGCAGCGGCCGTCTTCCCATCATCGTTGAGAGCTTCTCTGAGGGCATCTTCCCCGGGTTTCTGCTTCTTTCTAGGATGGTGGCCGGGGCGGAGGTTGGCGAGCTGCTTGGCCCGCGCCTCTGGAGTTCGGCCTGAGTATCTGGGTCGAGGCTCCTCGTCGACTGACTCAGGAGGGGCCTCTGCCATGATAGCGGCTTCCATGTCGGCTTCGGTCATGTTGTGCGCGGGGTCCGGGTTACCCATGTAGGCTTCGTTGCGGCCGCCGTTGTTGGTCGCGGGATCGTGGTTGTGAGGCATGCCGGTGTCCCGCGGGGAAGGCTGGCGCTGTGCCTTGGATTTCATGCGCGTAGCGTAACGCTGAAGTGGTCGCTTCGTCAAGACACACCAAGGGTCGGGCAAGGTTGCTGCGACGCGTTCTAATCACAGTAGAAGCCCGAATAAGCGGTTGCTGAATCGCCATGCCGTTTTTGAAGTCACGATGACCGATGACAGCATCAGGAATCGCAATCGTTGATCCTGTACCCCGCGTCCTTGAATCAACGATGATTCATGAACTTGAAAAGCGGGTTCGATTTTGATCGTTATCAAGAGATCAACCTCCTCCTGAAGCCCATGGCTTGAAACCCTAAACTATTGCATTGACCAACCCGCTTTATTTACCAACCAGAAAACCTCCTCCCCCTATGGGGGGAGGTTTTCTGGTTGGTAAATAGCGGAGTAGTTGGTCAATGCTGGTTGGTCCAGTTCTATAATTTGTTAAATATAAGTAAGTTCTGAATACCAGAAACTCATCTATTGCTTTTCTGGTGGCTGGTATAGCTTGATTTGCCAGTTTATTGCACTTGGTTGTGATTTTACCTTCTTCATTCCCTGTTCAGTAAGAAAGTATCGCTTCTTCTGACCGTCCTTGATGCAGTGGGCCCAGCCTTTATCCTCGCATGTCTCCAGGCAGTTCTGAACCGCGGTTTTCGAGCACTTCATAACCTCGGCCCCGCGCTCCGTGTAGTACGATTGATGTTGCCCTTCCTTCGAATCGACGCAGTGCAGAACATCGATCTCATGACATTTACGCGGACGACCTTGCTTGGTCTCACCGTCACTCAACACTTCTTCCACCTCCTCACTGGTCGCCTCTCTCCAGCAGATCACCCCAGGATCGCCGTGGTGGGCGATGTACTGCTTCGTCGTTAGCTGACCTTCGGCATCCTCCCAGCGCAGCCTCTTGCCCCGTTTCGGGGCCATCAGCCCGAAAATGGAGTCGTCACCAATCGACCGGATGGCCAACGCGGCACGCGCGGGGTTGCTCCACTCCGCGGACCCTGCCCCAATGTATGCGTAGTCTCCCGCCTCCCAATTCTCCTTCTCCTTGCCTCTAAGCGGCTTGTTCGTGTGATGCGTAAGGATCATCCCCACGTTGTGCTTCTGAAGCATGGGATTGAGCAGCTCCCGCATGAACCGGGTCACGTCCCGCTGGTTGTTGCTGTCCCCGCCCAGGTAAGCGAGTGCTGGGTCAACGAGGACGAGATCTATGGGGCCGTGCTGCTCCAGCAAGGCCTCCATCGCGGCGGAGAACTGGGCGGAACTCAGGTCATTGATCGTGCAGACCAGGAAGCGTTCCAGGGCCCGTTTCTTCTCCTCTTCGGTGAGGGCGTCGCATCCGGCCAGTACACCGTCTCTCATCTCTGCCAGGTCGCCTTCGTCATTCTCGGCCTGGACCAGCAGAATCCTCAGGCCTCTGCCCTCGTATACGGCGCCGGGCTCGATACCGAAGAGCGCCTTCCCGATCGCCAGGTGAATGCCCAGTTGAATAAGAAAAGCCGATTTGCCGATTCCGGTCGGTCCGACAAGAAGGCAGATGGCCCCCCGATAAAGAAACCGGTGCCGGATCAGTTCGGTCGGATCGTCCCCGTACTGGGGTGTCTGCAGGGCACCCAGCTCCCGTACCGATGGGAGTTCGACGATCTTCCCGACTTCCTCTTCGAGTGACCGAAGCCTGTCCGCCGGCAGGAACTCACCGAGAAAGTCGAGTGGGCTTTTACTCACCGGAGCCGTCGCCCCGCTGCTGACACCCGCCTAGGTCCTGGGAGTTGAAGTAGAGAATCCGCTGGCGTACGGGATCACGACCATCGACCGGGCGAAGCCCTCCGGGCATCCGAACCCACCCGCAGATGTCCCACCGGGTAGGATCCGCCCCCAGGAGGCACGCGGAGGCGAAGAACCGAGCTTGATCGTGGGAGCTCCAGTGTTCGACGTGAAACCACGCGTGCAGGCTCTTGCCTCCCGAGTCCACAGCCATTACCAGGGGGGCAATCTGGGCCAAGGCCGTCACGAGCCGAGCCTGCATCGGTTTGGTCAGCGCGGAGTCGTCGAACTCCGCAACAACATGCCTGCGTTCGAGGACGTTGTTCTGGCATCGAATAGAGCGCTTGCCGGACTTGTTCCAGCCCGACAGCCCCGACATGGGATTCGGTACGATGAACTGCAGCCGTTCCGTACACGGGAGAACTTCCGCGAGGGGCCTGATTGTTTCCTTGTCGTTGGCGATCCCGGTGCAAACCAAGTCCTTCTGATCAAAGAGGTGGGGCAGCACTTTCCCGGGGTTTAACCCGGTACTGGTTTCCCCGTCAAAGCAAGGGGTAGTATCAGTGAGAATCTTCCTGATGACCGTTACGTCCGGCTCCGGCCAGTGGATTGGCCTGCGACCAAAGTTGACCTGCTCATGCCCTTGCTCAGAGTAAGCGAGATCGATCGCGTCCTGGATCTCCCGGTCGGTCACAGGGCGGTGGGTTACGAACTCGTCGCAGCACCGCTGCAGATACTCGAAGCACTGTTCAGGGTTTAAGGTCCTGTTCAGCCCACCCGCGACCCGCGACAACCACAGATGCGTTTCGCCAGGTTTTGGTGGCTCTGAAAGCAACCGGGCCGTCCTGCTCGAGAATGGATACAATTTTGCCATGGGCTTATTTCTGGTAGTGCTCCATCAACCTGCCGCACGCCTTAAGCGGCAGATTCGGCGCCCAGTCCAGCGGCTCTGCCATGATCTTGACGATCCGCTGAAGATCTTGATCCGCGGTGGAAACGGGCACCTCGAAAACCAGTTCGTCGTGCACGGTGAGAATCGGGTGATATCCGGCATCGGCGCACCGCAGCCAGGCTGATGCCATCACGTCTCTCGCGGTGGCCTGCGTCCAGTTTTCCGCAAGAAGTCCTCCATGCACGAAGATCCGCTCTCCACGCACGGTGCAGAACAGGCCGTCGTCATTGGCCAGTACGTCACGGTAGATGAGGTGACGGCCCAATTCCGGGTTTGCCTGCGTACAGGGGGGAAGGGGCAGGTAGTAGTCCCTGCCGTCGTGGGACGCAAATGCGTCATGCAGGAGGCGCCACAACTGCGTGATGAGCGGATTGGACTTCCTGAAGTCCTTCACGATGCGGGTGGCCTCCATCTCGCCCAGATCAAGCCCGGCCATTACCTTGGCCACTTCAATGAACTTCCGGTACCCGCAGCCGAAACCCAGGCCCAGCACGCGGGCCTTTGCGACCTGCCGGAGATTGGATCCAGTGCGCTCACACCATGCGTGGAGTGGCTCCGGTTCCGTGTACCCCATGGTTGAGCGGGCATGGATCTCGTAAGCATCGGCGTCAGGATTTTCCCGGAACATGGACAGTGATTCCGTGTCTCCCGCCAGGTAAAGCAGGACCCTGCTCTCGATCTGAGCATAGTCCACAACGGCAAGCTTATGGCCCGGAGGAGCGATGATGGCCCGGCGCAGGTCAACACCTTCTGCTGCGCTCCGGTTCAGGTTCTGGAGATTGAGCCCCCCGTTCCCGGACCACCTTCCGGTAGATGCTCCGAAGTATTTGAGTTCAAAGGCCATGCGGGATGAAGGCATCTTTCTTGTCTCCATTGCCTGGAGGACCTTTGCGGTCCGGTTCGCGGAGCGGATGCGCTGCATGCCGCGTACCCACGAGGACGCTTTGGAACTCGGGCACGCCTGCGTCCATTCCAGGAAGCCCGGATCAGTGACTGAGGTACTTTTGGGTGGCTCAACTCCGGCCCCCTCGCAAGCCAGACGGAACTGCTTGATCGAGAGTGCTGGCCGCCATGGGAGAGAATCACCAAGGCTCACGACGAGACTTTCCAGCTTGATTCGCTGCTCCCGCACGTAGTCCCACTCGATTGCGAGCCCACGGCTGCCCATAGAGGAGGTCATCTCGAAAAGTTTACGTTCATGCTCGGGCCACTGGTGGTTGAACTTATGCCAGATCGCCAGCGTTGCCCCCGCGTCTCTGGCTGCGTACTCCAGGACCGCAGGGTCGATGTCGCCCTGGCTGCTGTCGGCCTTTTTCCCACGGAGGGCAGCGCGGATGTCCTTACTGAAGGGGACGCCGAACAACTCTTGAACGGCCAGGGCCAGCTCCCGGGGGAGTTGAAGGTATGCGCAAAGGGCAGCGGAACAGAACCAATTATCGGGTAGTTGGACCGAATGATCCAGAACACCCGTCTCCCCGAGCCTTTCGTAAACCGAGCGGTCGAAGTCACGATTGTGACTGACCCAGTCCATCCCCGAGATCGAATGCCATGGAAACGACTCCGGCCGACAGACGCATGTACGCAGACCGTCCGATATGGCTACAAGGTACGCATCAAACTGCTCGTGGTGGCAGTATCGCCAGGTTCCATGACTGCGGACTGAATATTTCGAGGAGTAAAACGTCTCGAAGTCAACGCCCACGACCGAAGGTCGCGATTCATCTCCCCAGAGTAATTCGCCCCACTGGTCCGGGCCGACGATCTCTGCCTTTTCAGGAAACATCTTTACCTCCCCGGCGATTGACCCGCCCTCGAGGGTCGTAATCGTTCAGGTGCCGCCACAAAGCCGCCAGATTCTTGAACGCATTCCAGGATCGGTTGAGATTATCATGCTTCACCACTTCCATACGGCCCGGTTCGGTGGAGGAGATAAATACGTTCGCGCCCACCACGCGATGGATGTTTTCCTCACCCCAGAAGGTGGCCGCGTAGGAGGCAAGCTGCATGGCCTGGTTGTCGTAGGCTACAACCTCCACACCCGGTCTCGTCTTCTTAGTTTTGTAGTCCAGGATGCCGACCCCGCTCTCCCCGTATCTGAAGAACACATCCGCGGTACCGGCAAAGCCGTGGTCGAGGTTCACGATCCGGATTTCCCGCTCCGCAATCTCGATGCCTGTGGACTCCTTCCACTTCATGACAGATTCCACGTACACGCTTAGTTCCGTGTTGTAGGCTTCCCCGTTCATCCCCCGCTCAAGAGCATCGTGGATCGCCGAGCCCAGGTCCGCGGCCTTCCCCACTTGATCGAAGGCGGCTCCCCGTACCCGCCTGCACCAGTACTCCTCGGACTCGCGCGGCTTCTTCGGTGTCCGCAGTGACGCCAGCGCGACCTGGTTCTGTTTCCAGACTTCCAGCCCTGGCTTATCAAGTATGTTGAGGATGCTCGTCACGCTGGGGAACAGGTTCATCCGCCTCGCGTCCTTGATCGTGGTGGGGCGACGGCCCTGTCCATCGGGCAACTGCAACGTATGTACCGGCGTACCATCGCTTCGGTACCAGTGACCACCCGTCGTGATGTCTTTGCTTAGAATTGCCAATGTAGAAGCTCCCTTTGCCTACCGGCATCCAACGGCCGGAAGGCCGCCGGAGCCGGTCGGGTATGTTCATGGATCAGAGCGGTATTTCTTCGGCTGCGGACGGACTCGCCAGTGCGTTCGTGTTCGTCGCATCGTCCGGGAATTCCAAACCCAAAGTTAGCTGCTTCGGGTTCACGGCACGGTGGGGCCGAATTTCAGCACTCGGAGGGCGTCCCTGCGTGGCTCCTGGCGGAGCGAGAACCGCGGAGCCAGGTGCACCGGAGCCAGCAGGCGGCGTAACGGGTGCCTGTTGAGGCGCGGAATCATCACCATACCCAGAGGGCAGCGGCGACAACGAAGAGATCGCCGCATATACGCCGTTGCCATTCTTGCGCTGAACGTGTTCGACGGTGATGAGGCACCGTGAACCCTTCAGGTCGCAGTAGTCGTAGCCGACCTCGGGGGCCTTTCCCAGTAGGCTTTTGAGAAATCCGAACAACGCGCTTTTCTCGTTGCCGGAAATCCGCATCCGCTTGGATGCAACCCCGTGTTTCACTCCCTGGTGGTCCAGGATCTCGAAAAGGAAGCATGTGAGATCGACCGTTTCAATTTCCGTGCTCTCGTACTTCTGACGCTCAACCCCGAACTCATCCTTGATGTTCAGGATCGTCGCTACGTAGGTTCCCGTCGGCGCAAGATCGTCACCGATCTGATCTGCAAACGGATTACCAGTGTTACTTGGTGGCGGAAGTTTTGCCATTTTCTATACTACTCCTTCCGAGCTGATTAGATTGAGACTCCGGCCCGCCCGGATAGGGCCTTTGTCTACTGTGAAAAATTTTGATGCCTGCGGCGGCGCGGCGCTCTGCCCTCACACTCGAGCCCTCCCTCGATTGTTGTTGGCCAAGAAGTCATAGTTGAAGCGGACCCAGAGATCGTGGATCGCATCCTGGTTCCTATCGCGAGCCAGGGACAAAAGTTCCTCGAACTCCCCTTCCTTAGGGATATGGATGAAGAAGGGAGGCCCAATGTCGGGCTCACCGAGTGCGGCGTCTGATTTGGAATCCGGAACGGATGTCGATCTCGTGGAATCCTGCGGCAATACGTCATCAGGATCCGCGGAAGCACGCTCGCGTATGAGATCCGTGTGCGCGCTCATTCCCCACCTCCACTCTCGAAACGTCCGTTCCTGGAGCGGGGACGCTGGCTCTTCTCGTGAGCGGCCGGGACGGTAGGATCGACCCGGAACTGTTCCATGTAGGCTTCGAGGTCTACCCGTCGAAAAAGTACACGGTTGCCAACCTTATAGTAAGGAATGTCGCCTTTGTTCTTTAACTTATCCAGCCACGAGCGGCAGTGTAAGATGAATGACGCAGCGTCAACAGGGTCGAAAAACTCCAGTTGAGCAACGGCCGCGGTTTTAGCCACCGATACGGTGTTTTCCAGTTTTTTCACTGGTACCTCCGCATGGGTGCCCATAAAAATGGGCACACCATGAAATGAGAAGGCGTACCTTCTCGTTTCATCGTGCACCCGCCCCGTGAGCGTCAGCCACGAATTGTCTTTGCGCCGAGGTCCCACACCGCCAACAACCAAGCCCGTTTTTTTGACAAGCAGTCCGCCCCGAGAGCGTCAACTACTTATCGAACTTGGTGACCGGGGTCTGTGGTCTCCAACACTACCAATTCAATTCTTCTTAAGAATGACCGGAATCATCGGATCTGAAGTTCATGATCCAGTTGTTTCTCAAAAATCGAACAAAGAACGTCACAAATCTGCGCAAACAGCGGCGGTAGTGGACCTGATGATTGCTCATCCAGTCGGAAACCATCACCTGTCTTCCCACGTGATCCACCATAGGGATAGGACGCACGATAGATTGACAACAATCGGTCGAAATCCTGTCCAACACTCACGCACCATCTTTTTAGCCGTCGCTCACATGTCCGACCGCAACAATACTGCTCATTTTGATACCGCGATGGCGGATTGCCTTCCATGCAAAACATGCACGGGAGGTAGGGTCGGAAAGTCCATTCCTTCCCCGACTCTGGACCTACCCAGCTCACTTCAATCTGATTCTTAGGGATGCGCATCGCATGGTGTAGTATCGGACCCCTTGATACCTGGCAAGACTTTAAACTGCGGCTTTGACCTCTAACTCGGTAGCCCGAATATCCCAGAATCGCTCCGCATCCTCCTGGCGCACTGCACGCCGATAATGCGAGAAGAGCATAACGGTGCTGGACCGATGCCCCATCTGCTCCGCCGTATCCCCCGCGTTTCGGAACGCGGCTAAATGCATTGTACCGAAGGTGTGGCGCATCACGTCATGGCTCCACTCGATCCCTGCCTGCTTTCGTGCTCGTCGATATGCTGACTCAGAATAATGGACATGCCCCGACTCCTGCCTAAACGGCAAGAGCCATTCGATAAGGTTCGGTTGTAATTTCACATACCGCTCGTATGGTGTCTTCGATACTTCCGCTGACACGAAAATTTCGTTTCGATCAAGATCGATATCCGACCAATCCAAACGTTGTGCCTCGCTTGGACGGAGCCCCGCAAAAAGACATAGGGCAAACCAAACTACCATGTCCGATTCCGACTCCGAAACAGTCCGCATCAGGTGCCTCGTTTGAGGAACAGACAAAATTCCAGGTCGTTTGTCCGATCTGATTTTTACCGTTGAAACTGCTGAAACGGGATTGAGGCGAACATAGCCGCGCTTGATGGCGAAGTTAAAGAGTCCACTTAAATGCGTCCGGAAATTCTTTCGAGTGGTGGCTCCTCCATTTTGCCTCCCGAGCCACTCCTGGATGTCAGAAGTAGTGATCTGATGGGCAGGAATGTCGCCATAATCAGATGCAAACCGACCGAGTCTATGCTCAATATCCTTCAGAGTTCTCTTCGTTCGGTGGGCATCCTTTCGATCCTTCACATACAGATCATACAGCCTTCTAACAGTTGTCTCCCCGCCTTCTCCTTTGCCATGATCAAGAAAGAACCTAACCGCCTCGGATATCGTCGCCTGTCCTCCCAGGGACTCCAATGCTCGTGCAGCATCTCGAAGATCCCCTTCCGACAACCGAAGGGCATCGCCACCAATCTTCTTCTTGCGCCTCCGAACTTGCTCAACCTCTAGCTCAACCTCACTTCGGCTCGCACGGGTCAGGATTTTTCGCTTGCCGTCAATCCTGCCCAAGTCGGCGACGTAGTAGATCTTGCCCCGGATTTTCCGTTCGCGTATCTTCGGTTTATCAGTTCTTGCTGACATGGTACGTCATCATCTGCGATTAGTTCTTATTGGATGCGATGGTAGTAAACCTGCAGTACGCAAGCAAGCGGTTTGGATGTCATAATACATTGTCATTTATAAACTGCTGCAAATAACATAGTTATACGTAGACACCCCGGTAGCTCATCTGGACAGAGCGACGGATTCCTAATCCGTAGGTAGTGGGTTCGAGTCCCGCCCGGGGTACCAGTTTGGGCTTCCGTCCGACTTGTCCGACCCGTCCGACGGAGAAACCGACCCTCAGCGCTTTGAGCCGAATCCTTGACCTGCGCGAGGCTCCAGCCGAGCTGTTTTCATGCGGTCTTCGAAAAGAGCCTCCAAACGCTCCGCAATGACCTCGTGCCCAAAAGCTGAGTAATGTGGATCGCTCTCGCTGAGGATGAGTCCTGCTTCATACATACCCTGCGCATGCTGGCTTCGCCTGTAGGCGTCCATGGGAGGACCCATTTCAATCAGTGGAAAGGATAGATCGTTCGCAATGCGCTTCAGTTCGTCGTTCGCCCAGAGATTGCAGAGAATGATCACGCGGAATCCATTGGACCGGCTCATTTCTTTCAATTTCACGAACGCTGCAGAGAACGGCTCGCTCCCTTCCATGTCGCGGTAGGCGGCAGGCACTTCCTGGGGAACGCGAAGAAAAAGATCACCATTGGGATGGGCCCGGCGCAATGTTCTGGTCCTGAGCCAGGTCCATAGGTGGCATCGCATGCGCATTGTCGACTCGCTGGCCTCGGCCAGAAAGTACGGCAGACGCCGATCATTTCCCACATAATGAACCAGGGCCAGGTCAGGATCATAATGCAGCGCTCTTCGGCGCAACGTTTCAACCTCCATCACCGTGTTGTACCCGGGCACCGCGGTGTTCAACGCCTCCCAACGAACCAGGAAAAGTGTTCGGTCAGCCGTTGGGTGAGCCTGGTCAGATAGGTCTCGTCGTCATCAACGCCCCACCCGAACATGCTGCTGTCGCCGAGTCCGACGATGCGAAAGGTTCCCGCCGCCTTTTCGGGCGGCGGCGCCGGCTTACGGAACCCATTCTCGTCCGTGCTGACCCGGCCGCGACCAAAACGGCGTCAAGACCGGATCGGAGCCTATAGATGACGCGGGGATATTCGCTGGCGCACAACAACTCCGGAAGTTCGAGCATGCCGGTGAGGAGTTGGTCCCGATCGGCATAGAGCGCTGCCAGACTTCACGGTTTTTCTGCTGTACCCGGGCCGCCGACAGGCGCAGGCACCCTTCCGCCGCCAGCACAACCACAAGAAACGGGGTAAGGACAAGTGTTGCTTTAAACAAAACAGCCTTCCTGCCCGATCCAGGGTGTGGTTTGATTTCTTGGTGCCCGGATCCCGTCACGTTCAGTCCTTCGTCATCCGTACCGTTCGATATATGCCGCAGATTCGTGAACTCAGTGCAAACAACGTGTGAATTGTTTTCGAATTGAGAATCCTTCACCCTACCCGCAACCGCATCCTGCTGATCGCCGGCGGCACCCTGGTCGCGCTGATTGCGGTTGAATTAACGCTACGACTCGCGCACTTCATAAATCATGGAGTAGGCGGCGATCTACGGTCCCGCCTGGATGCGTCGGATCAAGCATCCCTTCAGGACGCGCAGGGTGAGTTCAGCCTGAAAGGGCTCGTGGAGGCCAGCGCCCGAACCGGCACCGTCTATGAACTGAAAGCAGACCTTCGGGGGACCTTTCTCGGGAAGTCCTTGGAGACCAATTCCCATGGTTTCCGGGGCGCAGAGACGGATCGTGACAAACCCGCCGGCGTATTCCGGATCGCGGGGCTTGGGGACTCGGTTATGTTCGGTTGGGGGGTTAGCCAGGGGGAGTGTTACCTGCGAGTTCTCGAACGAAAACTCATCGGATTACAGGACGGCGCGAGGAGGTTCGAAGTCTTGAATTTCGCCGTGCCCGGCTACAACACGGCCATGGAAGTCGACGTGCTGGAACACACCGCGATCCGATTCGATCCGGACCTTGTAATCCTCCATGTAATCAGTAATGACGTCGATGTGCCGCTCTTCATGCGGGAACCGAAAAGCGTATGGATGTTGAATCAATCGTTTCTGTGGGACCTACTACAAGATCGAACTGGACGCGAATCGAGCCCGGATTCGAAAGACGTGCCTGAACAATTTGCCTACATGACCGGTATCGAAGGCTTTCACGCCGCGGTTGAGCGACTGGCCGGCATCACGAAACGCGCAGGTGTACCCGTCGTGGTGATCCGCGGATCACTGCATCCGATGCAGGAACGTGTCGTGCGGAGTTGCTGCAGGGAATTCGGGTTTTACGAAATCCCAATAGCTCCATACACAGACGAGTATGTGCGTCAACATGGGATCGAAGACACGCCCGCGGCGCGGCAAAGATCGCTTCACGTTTCCGATAACGACCGCCACCCGAATGCCGTGGCCCACACGATTTACGCCGAAGCCATTCTGGATCAACTTGCAGAGATGAACATCATCGACTTTGAATCGGATCTCAAGCCGTCGCCGTGAAGATGGCAGAAAATACTAGTATGGCATTTCTTCCGCGGTATCCGCGGTTACGACTTGGAAGTACGTGTCGAACCACTCCCGGGGAGTCTCCGGCTCGGCGGCATCCGGACCCGCCTGAATGTCGAATCGCGGCATGATCGCCATGATCACGATTTCCCTGTCGAAAAGTTCCATCGATGACATCCTGAGGTCGGAACCGTGCGAAATGATCAGCGGAGGCAGGCCGTCAGGAATGTCATCCAATTCTTCCGGAGTGCTGTAGGGTCCGCCGACCATGGAGACGATGGCGTCCACGCTACTATGTTCCTCCGCGATCCGAATGTACTCATCCAGAGGCATCCCGGCCATATCGAACATCATGACTTCGGGCCCGGAATCTCCCAGATCCAAGCTCACCTCGGCGGCTACCGTAATGCTGCCGTCCTCCAATGCTCCGATAAATGCTCCCTGCATTTTTTTCAGCGGCTCGCTTTTCAATTCATCGCCATGACGCACAATCACGACTGTTTTTCCCGGCCCGAGGAATGTTGCGGTTTCTTCGCCGGCGACCTGTCCGAGGCCGACCAAGCGCCCAATATCACCGGCCCTTTGCCCTGGCTTGGCGGTTCGGAAGATCGAAATAAAGCTGATCAGAATTATGACGACTGCAATCCCCATGACGATGGGGGCCTTTTTCCGGCTTACGTTAATCAATGGCATGCTCTTCCCTCCTTACAGAAAAATGTCATTTCAGATGGTCGCAACCTAACAGCCGCCGCGGGATCGGGCAAGCGGGTTCCTGCCCCACTGCACAAAAACATGGAAAGACTTAAGGATTCCGCCCATTTTCGGGCAATCACCGCCCACGGATGGCTCTGCACGGTGGCTCTGCTCAAGGGGGTTCCCGCGGATCGGATACCGGTACCGCGGATGGCTCCGCGCGGTGGGTCCGCTCGAGGGTTCCTAGTGAGACATGGATTGTGCACTCTGGGCTACCTTTGTAACATCATGCTACTGCGAGGGCGGGATGACGCCGTGCTGGGAAAAGAGCTCATCGGGACTCAGACTACGGACAGAACACTCACTTACGAAAGAGGGGGAGGATTCAGCGGCTTTGATTTATGAGGACAAGACGAAGATCGAGGCAAACGGGGAATCTTTGGTGGTTACCGACGATAATGAAGAGCTCATAGCATCCGCAAAACGCGCGCTGGCCCAAGTGATAACGACTCACGGAATAGGATACGGAGAAGAAGTAACAAGAAAACTGCTCATGGGTTCACGTCGAAGTCAGAGCCTGTCCGCCGATGTCCGCCCAGTCGCTAAAGACACATTCCGCGGATGCAAATTGTGTGATTCTCCACTTGATTGAACCCTGATCGAAGGCAAGGTCATTCTTTCATGGTCAGTTCTCATGGACGACAACTTCATGAACACAAGGAGAGTCATTCCGTTTCTGAAAGCGCAGGGACAGGGAAATGGGATCGCCGTGAATTTCGGGAAAAACAGGATCCAAATGAATGGGCTGACGAAAACACAAGTTCACGAATAACACTATTCCCCATAATTGCCCGCTTCATTCTACTAGTATGAACTCCCAGCGAAGCTATCCGAGGGACTGGCTTCCCATCCGCGGGAATCAGATCGCAGGAAGTTCCCAGATCGCCTGCAGGGACGATAGGCCGCCATCAACATAAATCATGTTGCCCGTGATATAGCGGGCGGCGTCGGACGCGAGAAACACCGCGGCGCCGCCACAGTCTTCGATCTCCCCAACCCGGCCCATCGGGACCTGCGCATTGAATAGCTTTTCCCCTTGCGGCTTTCTTTCGAAACTTCCGTGCACGAAAGGTGTCCGAATCAATCCGGGGGCGACGCCGTTGACGCGGATTCCGCGTTCTGCGAGCGACACCGCCATCGATTTCATCAACATGAGGATCGCGCCCTTCGAGGCATCGTACAGGACGCTCTCGTGCTCCGCCTGAATCCCATTGGTGGAGCCGACGCAAATGATGCTGGCATCGCCACGACGCTCACCGACCAGGTGCGCGAACTCAAGCGACGCAAGAAAATATCCGCGGACATTCAGGTTAAACGTCTTCTCGAAGTGCTCTTCCGTCAAATCCATGAATGGAACGTCAAACAGGCTGCCGGCGTTGTTCACCAGGCAGTCCAACCCACCGAGCCTTTCGTGCGCATCCCGAACACACGCCCGCGCCTGCGTTCCGTCAGACATGTCAAACTGGCTGAACTGACAATCCCCCCCGCCCTCAAACCTGCTTCGAACCTCGGCAGAAGGCTCCTTCCGGGCGCTCACCACAACATGGGCGCCCGCGCGAATCATGGCGCCCGCAATCCCTTCGCCGACCCCGTACGTCCCGCCGGTCACCAGAACCTTATAATCTTTCAAATCGATCATTGCGTCCCCACCTCGTATTCTATTCTTGTAAATGACTCCTGTTCAGCCTAACCGATACTCCAAACCTGTAGGCAGGATCAATTTAGTTTATGCTTCGTTTTTCAAATTGTAGAGTCGTTACTCCCAGCGCCATCCTGGATCAGGATCTCCTGGTTGACGATGTCGGTGTGATCATCAGGATTCAAGATCGCACCAACAGAACCAACGATGCAACGGTGATTGACGGCGGTGGCGCCTTCGCCTTTCCCGGTATGCTTGACTTGCTTACGCATGGATACGGACATCACTTCTACGGCGACGCCAACCCCGGAGCCATCGGAGAGAATTCCGAAATTCTGCCCCGCCACGGAGTCACCGGATTCGTACCTTCATTCCTCTCCCAGGCAACCGATCGACTCTTTGCAATCCTGGGGAGCCTCGCGGATCAGGCCACCGGCGAAGGAGCGCGCGTTTTGGGCATTCACAGCGAAGGGCCGTGCCTCAACGCACCCGGCGCGCACGACGCCGCCCGCCTGAGCCTTCCCAGCGCGAAACTGGCCGACCAGATGCTCGAAGCCGCACAGGGCCGACTGAAAGTCGTGACTCTCGCGCCCGAATTGCAGGGCTCGCGCGCGTTTGTCGATGTGATGATCCGCGCCGGGATCAGCCTGCATCTGGGGCACTCCCTCAGCTCACCGGACCAGGTCAATGAATTCGCGGACTGGGGCATCAAAGGAGTCACCCACATGTATGACGTGTTCTTTCCCGCCGCGCTAAAGGAAAGCGGCCTCTACCCGGTCTCACTGGCCGACGCAATCCTGGCCGAGCCGCGCCTTTGCATGGGGTTGATTTGCGACGGCGTACACACCGAGCAGATACAAACCAAACTGCTCACCCAGCTACCCCCCGACCGGCTGTTCCTGGAAACTGACTCGATGAAATTCACGGGACTGCCCCCCGGTCGATTCGAATTCTATCCCGGCACCTGGGCTCAATCCGCGCCAGATGGCGTGATCCGGCTGGATGGCGGCGAGCTTGCAGGCTCCCTCACGACCTCCGACCAGGCGCTGCGCAATCTGGTCGACTTTACCGGCATAGATCTGCCCCGCGCCTCGCACGCGACCAGCCTCAATCCTGCCCGCCTTATCGGCATGGACGATGAGCTCGGAAGCCTGGAACCCGGGAAACAGGCAGACATCGTTTTGCTTGATCCCTCGAACCTCTCGGTCCTATCCACGTATGTCGGCGGGAAAAAGGTTTTCGATCACGGAACACCCGCGTAACGCCGCCACCGAGCTTGCTCTGTTAGTTACCCACAAATCCGTGGGCGTATGAACTCAATCGTTCATGTGGTGCGCGGCGCAGGCGCCCAATTTGGAGTACGGTGGCAGAGCGAAGCGGAGATCCCGGCGGATGCCGGGGCGGCGACACCGCTTTGGCTCCGCGCAAAGCCCGACGAAGCCACGCAGGGCGAAGTCGTGTCGGAGCGCGCCCCGGAGCCAAAGCGTAATCCCAGCGGCGTAGGTTCCGGTCCCCCCCGGGGGTAGCCAAAGCGCCGTCGACGCTCCGCTCTGCCGGCGCACTCCAACAACTCGTGGTACGACTATTGGCTTGCCCCGCCTACTTCTCCACCGGGACCACGATGCCCCGCATGATGATGTTCTGCGCGAACAGAAACACCCCAAACGTCGGGATCGCCGCAATAATCAACGAGGCGAACGTAATGCCCATGTGGCTGCGGAGCTGAAGCTGATACAGGGTCGGCATCAGCGTCCACATCCGCTCGTCCTGACAGATTAGAAGGGCAAACATGAAATTCGAATATGCGGCCGTAAATGCCATCAGTGCAATATAGGCCAGAACCGGTTTTGAAAGATTCATCGTCAAATGCCAGAAAAGCACCCACTGGTTGGCCCCGTCGAGTTCGGCGCACTCGTACAGTTCCTTCGGCTGCGAATCGAAAAAACCTTTCAATATAAAAATCAGGTACCCGTTCGCGAGCCCGGGCAGAATCAGCGCCCAGAACGTGTTCAGCAGGTTGAAATTCCGGAGCGTCAGGAAAATCGGGATCTGGGTCACCATCGACGGAAACGCCATCGTTACCATAAGAAAGAGAAGAATCTTGTAGGTGGAAGGCAACTGGAACCGGCTGAGCGCGTAGGCCGCCATCGGATTTACGATCAACGCGGCAAGCACAGCCAGCCCGCAATAAATCACCGTATTCACCAGGGCCCGTCCGTTCAGCAACATATACTCGATCACGGTCTTGTAATTCCGCGTTGCGAATTCCCGGCGCAGCGAGCCGCGGTTCTGCAAAAACTCCCGGTAGTGCAACTGTTTTTGCGGGAGCTGCACCTCGGCAAAGGACTCGTAGTCTTCGCCCGTTGCACTCCTCAGCGCTTCGATCGTTTCGTACCGCCCCGCCATGAAATCCTCGAAACGAAAATCTAGGCCGTCGATATAGATCTGCTCGAGAGGCAGGCGATGCAGCTCGCTGTCTTCCGACTCCCTCCACCCCCGGAGAAAGGCTGTCCAATCCGACTCAGCGATACTGCTGTGCAAAGGGTCGTCGAAAAGTGGAACCGTATCGAAATCTGAGTATCCGGTTTCGTAGATACGGTTCAAGGCATCGATGGTAAGGTACTTTGCCTGCAAAAATCGGCGATAAGGAACCACCGCCTCCTCGTCCGCGCGAATCCAGAGCAGGTTCAACGCTTCCCGAACAAATCGCTCCCAATCCGAAATCTCCAGCGAACTGCCAACCGGCGCCCGGCGGGATAGACGGACCTCAGCATAGGACTCGAACGACGTTCCATGCTTCGCATTATACTCTTCGATATCGCGGGTGTACTGCGACTTGAGGAAAATGTTTTTGTACATCCCCTCGACGCTGAAATAGAAGCGGTACAATTGGGGTTGCCGTTGCTTCAGCGCGCGGTACCGTATGGCCAACGGTTCGTCCGAGATGCGCCGGACTCGCTCCAACGGAATCTGCGGATCCATGAAGACGCTCTGCCAACTCGCGACGTGCATTTTCAGCTCCCGGTTCGCCGCGTCCAGATCGCCGTCAAACTCCTTTTTCAGCCCGCGAATCAGTTCGCGTTGCAGTTCCATGATCGATCCGCGGGTTGCCGCGAACCGAAGAAATCCAACGGTGAAATTGTAATGCGCATCCCCGAGATCTTTCAAAAACTCGCCATAGTCACTCACCAGCACTTTATTGATTTTTGCCGGGGGCTCGATTGTTTCGAAAGAGATGATGCTCTCGTCGTAGGCGGACTTGACCATATCCAGCTTTTCATTGAAGAGCCCCTCGATGTACTTCCTGTACAGAAGCGTGTCGTCGACGAGAAAGCCCGGGATGATGCGCAGCTCCTTTTGATCCACAGCACTCTTTGTGCTGCCCGCGATCATCAGCGCGAACGGATAAATCATGGTCAGCGCGCCCGCGATCAGAAACAGGTAGATCGTGCCGATCAGCAACCTGACGCTGAAGTGCTTTCTGCCTACTTTGTGGAGGATGGGCATGATTAATTCAAATTCATCAGCTATTTCTCTCCCGTGGTCTTGAATTCCAATCGCGCGAGAATTCGCAGCTGGTAGACCGTGAATCCGATCAGCATGGTGGCGAGGACCCAGGCCATCGCAGTGGCGGGGCCCATCTTCAGGAAAGTGAAGGCCTCAAAGAAAATTTTCAGGTTGGCGACTTCTGTTCCCGCAGAACCGCCAGTCATGGCCAGGATATTCTCCGCCTGCATCCAGGAGCCTATAAAAACCCCGACGAAGTTGATGATCACCAGAGGCTTGAGAATGGGAAAGATGACGAACAGGATCTTGTCGATAAACGTGGCGCCGTCGATGTCGGACGCCTCGTAGAAATCGTCCGGGATGCCCTTGAGCGCTGCCAGGTAAATCAGGCACCCGGGCCCCATCCCCGCCCACACCATGGGAATCACGCAGGCAAGCATTGCGGTATTGCTGTCACTGAGCCACCGGTACGGTTCTTGTTGCGTATGGAAAAGCCGGGGGAAAAATTGCCGCGCAATCTCGAGAATCGATTCGCCTTCCGGAAACAGGATATCTCCCGCCAGCCCGATCGAGGTGACGAAGAGAACCAGGCCGGCAATCGCCGCCAACGTGGCTGGAAATCGGGAGTCATGAAACCAGAGCCGCCACATGAAAGACCAAGCGACCGCCAAGAGCATCAATCCGATGGCAACGTATGCAATCGCCGGAATCACCATCACCACCTGGTTCAAAATTCCGTAACTGGTCGGTGTGTAAAACATTTTCCAGAGCAGCATGGTGACCAGCCCGGTGATCACCGCCGGCAGGTAGTACACAGTCCGAAAGAAAATGGTGCCTACCGGCACTTCCTGTAGCAGAATGGCAAGGATGATCGGCGGGAGAAAAGTCAGAGCGACTACCAGCAGGCTGTAGCGAACGGAATTCCAAACCGACGTCCACCATCCGTTCTCATCGATATCCCACAGCAGGTTGGCAAAGTTGTCGACCCAGACCCAGGTGGATCCTCCCAGGATATTGTAATCCTGAAATGCCATCAGGGTTCCCCGGGCAAGCGGAAAATATTGCCACACCAGGATCGTAAGCACCGCCGGAAGCAGCATCAGGTAGGCAAGCCAGTATTTCCGAAACCCCCATGAAACCACGGCGGCAGGATCGGAACCCTCAACGATGGGCACTTTGAACGCTTGGAAGACTTTCCGGAAAACCAGGAAGAAGGCTCCCGCAATAATGAAGAGGGCAATCCACGCGGTGATCCGTCGTACTCGCATCACCTCCGGCGGGACAATTCCGATCATTTTCTCATTCGCCTTTATGGTCCACTTATGGAGGATGGCCTGGATGGCGTCGATACGCTCCTCTTTGCCTTCCGGAAGATTTCCATCTACGTACGCCTGCTCCGCCTCCTGGATTGGATAGCTCATCATGTCGTAGGCGAGATTGCTGCCTCGTCCGTACGGTTCGGGCTTCGCGGTCGCAATAGCGATCTCGAACGCTTCCACCCAGCCGGGCGGCGATAGGCGAACCAGATCTTGATAGCCGTACAGATTCAGGTACCGAGGGTTTATGAAGCGACCGAATCCGCCTTCCACCATGATGCGCGTTTTTAACGCCATCGCTTCCTCATTGTCATAGAATCGGAGATACTCCCACGCAGCATCCCTGACTGCCGGTTCCTCGATCCGCGAAAATAGTCCCATCATCCGGCTGTTGAGCTCCGCCCCCCGGTGCCGCACTCCGTTCTCGTCGAGATAACCCAGCGGCACCGGCGCCAGTCCAGTCACGTCCGGATTCACCTGGCTGAAGAGCTTTTCATCGATGTAGCTCAACATCATCCCTATTTTGCCCTCTTCCCACTTGGTCTGGGATTCCCTCCCCACATCCCGGCTGCTGTATCCTCGTTGCGGCCGGCCATCCTCGCTGGTCCAGTTTTCCGCGATCAATTCCAGGTAGTAGTCGAGCGCAATGGCGGCGGCCCGGGAATCGAAAGTACATCGCCACTGATCATTGGTCTCGTTATACGTCATCAACTCGCCGCCCATCGACCAGCAGTACGATTTCCAATACCACGATTCGTGTTTCCCGCGCGCGTTCCAGATCCCGAATGTGTCCTTGGCCGGGTCCGTAATGGTCTTGCAAGCCTCCAGCATCTGCTCCCAGGTCCAGTTCTCATCGGGATACGGAATGCCGTGCACATCAAACAAATCCCGACGGTACAAGAGCACCTTGCCGAGCACTCCGCCGTAGGGCACACACCAGACGTGCTCCTCGCCGGTCGGCGCTTTCCGGCGAATCACCGGCCACAACGTATTGTGAATGCGAAAGGCCTGCTCTTCCTCCGTCAACGATCCCGGGCCGGCGAGGTATCCATCCTCCGGCTTGTCCAGCGGATACAAAAACCCGTTGTCGATGTACGTGGAGGATTTTCGAAAATTGACGTAGAGAACATCCGGCGCCTGTTCACCGGCGATCATCAACAGATCGGTCTCAACACCCTCAACCGCGATCCCGGTCGCCTGGTACAGATTCACCGTCACCCGGTCCCAGTCGTGGTCACCGTATTTTTCAGGATGGGCTTTATATTTGTCCCGATAGCGCGCGGCGAAAATCTCGGGAAAACGATCTTTAAAAAGACGGATCCCTGCGACCTCACTCCGGTTGAAGGTCGTCGTATCGGTAGGCTCTGGCAGCCCATGAGCCTTTACATGAATGACCGTCCCTTCCGGTGTGTCCTCGATCCAACCGGCGGTCGCCGAAGCCACAACGGACCACCCCAGCAGCCAGCACACCCCCGCGCGTATCCAGTATTCCAGCTTCATAGTAGTACGGTCTGCCCGCTTCGCACGGACTCGTCGGCTGCCAGGACGATACGCAGGCTGTTCACCGCATCGTTCCAGTGGTCGGTCAGATCCAGATCCTCCTGGATCGCTCGTAACAGGAACCGCTGCTCTCTTGCACACAACTCGGCATGATCCGGCTCATCCGTCATGTCGATGATCTCGTCCTCTTTGGCAAACTTCTCTTCGCCGGTCAAATCACTGTGATGAACTCTCAGAGATTCGGTCTTGGTGTGGGATTCAAGATCCGAGGATTTTGACGCCCCGCCCGCGGATTTCGCGACGATGCTGACGCTGCCTTCCGGTCCAACCACATCCTTCACAAAAAAAGCCGTCTCACTGATCATCGGGCCCCACCCCGCTTCGTACCAGCCGACCGATCCGTCATCAAAGGTCACCTGCAATTGCCCGTAGTTGTACATGCCTTCAATCAGGTCGTCCGACAGTCGCGCTCCGATCGCCGATACGCGAACCGGCGTTGCCCGCGTCATCTGGCACATCACGTCCACGTAGTGCACGCCGCAATCGACGATGGGTGACATCGACGCCATCAGGTTCCGGTGCTTGCTCCATTTGACGCCTTCGCTCTGCTGGTTCAGGTTCATCCGCATCACGAGCGGTTTTCCCAGCGTGCGGGCGATCTCGATGAATTGAATCCAGGAGGGATGCTGGCGAAGAATATAACCGATCACAAGTTTCCGTCCACTGCGGGCCGCGGCATCGACGATTCGCCGTCCCCCCTCGGCGGTCGTGGAAATCGGCTTTTCCATGAAAACATGTGCGCCGGACTCAAGCGCACGGATCGCAAACCCCTCGTGCGTGTCAGGGAAAGTATTGATGCTGACGACGTCCGGGCTCAGCTGCTCGATCGCTTCTTCGCCGTCGGCATACATGGCAATGCCGCCTCCCAGTTGGCTGCACAGCGCCTCCCTGGATTCGGGCTTGCGGCTGACAAGACCGGCGATCTCGAACTCCTCCATGCCGGCGTACGCCTTCGCATGAGACGAGCCCATGTCGCCGCAACCAATTACCACGATTCGCAATTTTTTTTTCATCACGCAGGAGCGTTCCGGAACCATGCAGGCATCCGCTCTCTCGATTTACCCTCTGTTCTTAGTGGCCGTCCGTCGATTCCCGAATTTTCGCCTTTCGGCGCCCAGCCATTCATTTTATATTCGGCGGACACCATACTGGAGACCTTGCCAATGACCAATCTAACTGTCGGCGCTGTACAGTTCCAGCACGTAAACGGAGACAAAGAGGCGAATCTTGCCACAATCGAACGATTTGTCCGCGAAGCCGCTTCACGGGATGTCCAGCTCATTATTTTTCCCGAGTGCTGTATCACCGGGTACTGGTTCCTCAGGAATTTGACCCGGGACGAAATCGTGGCGCTGGCGGAGCCGGTTCCTAATGGCCCATCTACTGAAAAGCTCATTGATCTGGCAAGATCCATAGGGATGACAGTGGGAGCGGGTCTGGTGGAAATTGCCGGGGATGGCGCCTTGTACAACACGTTCGTCGTTGCAATGCCGGACGGGCAATGGCAGCGGCACCGGAAAATCCACTGCTTCATCAGTGAGCATATGAAGAGCGGATCGGAATATACCGTTTTCGATACGCCCCAGGGCTGGCGGGTTGGCGTTCTGATCTGCTACGACTGCAACATCAGCGAGAACGTGAGAATGACGGCGCTGCAAGGCGCCAAGTTACTTCTCGCTCCTCATCAGACCGGCGGTTGCACCTCTCCTTCTCCGCACTGCATGGGTAGGATTGACCAATCTTTCTGGGATAACAGGAAAGGCAATCCGGAAGCGATCGAGCGCGAGTTTCGTGGACCAAAGGGCCGGGAATGGCTGCTTCGCTGGTTGCCCACCCGTGCTCATGACAACGGCATGTACCTCGCCTTCTGCAACGGCGTAGGCATGGACGACGATGAAGTGAGAACCGGCAACACCATGATCATCGATCCATACGGACGCATCCTCAACGAAACCTGGAAGGCCGACGACGTGATGGTCGTGCAGGAGCTCGATGCCTCCCTGCTCGAGGGCGCCACCGGCGAACGCTGGATCCGATCAAGACGACCCGAGCTCTACGGGCCACTCGCTCAACCGACCGGCAGGGAGGAAGAGACAAGGAAACTGCGATTCGACGGGCTAGGTGTCTAGCAGCCTGCCGAACCCGAATCAATTGCCGTTTTCGGGTGGCCATGGGTATCGATCCATGGTACCTGCAACGGCAAGACGATCATCACGTGTACAGACGAATATTTTGTCAGAGGGGATAATGAACTCATGATTCTTGATGTCTTGGAAAATGCCGCGTTTCATGTGGAGCGAAATAAAGGGTTTGCAGAGGCTTTCAAATTCCTGCAGAGGCCAGATTTGAAAGACCTTCCGGCAGGTAAATATCCGATTGACGGGGACAGGGTCTACGCGATGATCGCCATCGAGCCCGGCCGGGGAAAGGAAGGCGCTTTGCTGGAAGCGCACCGGAACTACATCGATATTCAACTGGTGCTGGAGGGCGTTGACGAAATGGGTTGGAGGCCAACACCGACCTGCGCAGATCAGCAGGGAGACTACAATGAAGAGCAGGATGCGCTGCTCTTTGCGGATCCGCCGGATGCCTGGATTACGACACGGCCGGGGTCTTTCGTTGTCTTCTATCCTGCGGACGCCCACATGCCTTCCATCTCGGACGAACTGCTCCACAAGATCATCGTCAAGGTGCCCTTCGCAGATGTGTAATACAACGGATTCGGTAGTGCGCGGGCTAATTCTTCCGTTCAGCCGTCCAGGGCCGGAAAGTATGTGAGGTCTGCGCCGTAGTTGTCCATGGCGACAACCGAATCCCCGCGAAGTGTAACTCGGATTTTTCGGGTTCGATGCCGAAGTAGAATCTCACTGGCCGCCAGGTCGTACTGCAACGTAATGGGGACTTTCGCCGGATGGTCTGCGACCACCAGGTATGAACCGTCGTAACGTTTGGGCTGACCGACCCCTTCCACGGTGATCGCATCTCGCGGCACCCAGGAGGGAATTCGAATCCGGAGCGGGCCCCGTTTCTTCAACGTGACAGTAAGAGCATCGTGCGTGTAATTCGAATCCACGGTGATCGCATCGGTTTCGTGGTCAAACAGAAGGTCCACATGATGCCCGGCCTCATCGTACCGGGTTGCCGCTCGATATGCATCGCACAGCGACCCCACAACGCCCCCCACGATGTCCATGTGAAACAGCACGGCATCCATTCCGTCCAACTCAAGCGGTTCGTGTCCGTATGGCGCAGGAAATCCCCAGCCGCCGGTGATCCGCTCCGCCACCTCCCGCCGCCCGTCAACGTTGTCGGGATTCGGCTGCGATTCAATGAAACTGACATCTCTCAATTGCGAAGGCAACAGGTGGCACCGCAGCATACGCTCCGCGTCCTCAAAATATTCTGGATGGCCCCATCTCCCCAGAATCAATGCGGTCTCGACCAGGTCTCCCGTGCTGTTGCCCTCCCCGTAGTCGGGGCGATCGATACGGCTCTGTCCGGTTTTCTCGACGACCCACCCGATCTCATCGCGCAGATCCCACATGCCCTTGTCGTAAAATGCGCGGACGCGATCCATCAACGCCTTGTCATTCGTGAGGTCTGCAAGCTGTGCCAGCGACGACAGATCGCACGCGATCGAATGGCCGTGTGTGCCCAGGCGCTCGATACTATAGGCTCCGTCCGGCAAATAGTGGTCGGCCAGCAGCTTGTCCTTGAATACATTGGCAAGTTCCAGGGCCGGATCGTACCCGGTGGCTTGATAGTATTTCACCAGCGAGCCAATCGCGCGGGGCAGCGTCCGGGTAAGGTTCTCCGACTTGTCCATGATGTTGATTCCCAGTCCCCCCTCCAACCTCTGGAGATTCCATCCATCGTCGGGATTCCAAAGTTCGAATACGGCGGCAATGCTCTCTTCCGCAATCCGCCTTGCTTCATCGTCATTGCGATATTTGACCAAGGCATATAGAGCATGAAACCCTTCCCGCAGGTCGTGCCCGGCGAGGTTCACAAGGTCCCCGCCGACACGGGGCCTTCCCATCGGCAATCGAACGGGGCCGCTGTAGGAGTAGAAGGCTGCTCTGCGGTGTTTCTGAATCGCTTCTTCGTCGAGGCTGACGCCTGTCGCCGCCTCGGCATTCAGCAGCGCATTCAGGTGGCGCCCGGGCAAGTGCCCGTCGTAAATTGCGCTCATGTATAGTTCCGGATCCGGTCGCGCCCGGGACGCCATGAATATCGAGTCATTGTCATCACGGTTGAAAACGCG
>CAUZEO010000017.1:0-33829 GCA_963578625.1 Kiritimatiellia bacterium
AACTGGATTGGTGTTGTTGGTGGGTATCACGATGGGAATGTCGGCAGCGGTAGAAGCGCCGGCGGCACTTCTACTCGACACCTTCGATACCGCGAATTCCGAGGACATCAACAGCGATCTGGCGGGACGGCAGTCGGGAAGCGCAGCGCCCAAGTCGTGGACGATTGATCGTCCGAACAGAAATGGTACGGGCAGCTTTACGCAGCTCAGAGGCGTTCATTCCGGTGAAGGTCTGGCCAACACGCTCTGGCTGCGCGCGGAAACTGCCGGTGCAAATTTTGGTCAGACGGTGGCGGGCATGGACCTTTCCTGGGTTCCCGGCAACAACTTTTCGGTCTCCTTCGACATGAAGAAGGGGATCAATGAAGACGCCGGCAACCACGTAGGGTTTGGCATGAGAAGCGTGTCCGACACGGATCAGATCGTTCAGTGGGTCGACGATTCGGGTTTGCTCTTCAGCGCGCGAGATAACGGCGGCTATCTCTATCACGAAGTGGGCGATTCGGTTGTACAAGTCCCAGGTCCTCTCGGGAAAGACGGAAACGGCTTCTACAACGTGAGCTTTGACGTCGACCGCGCCGGCAATGTGATCAATAACCTCACCATTGGGGGCTCAAACCTGGGCAGCCACAACCTGCCCTCGTTGGCCGGGCGAAGCGACAACATCTTCTTCCTGGTCTCCTTAACCGGTGGGGCGCCCGAACACGCGGGAATCGACAACTTCATGATCGTTCCCGAGCCCTCCGCGGTAGTCCTGTTGGGGCTGGGCGGAGCGCTGCTGCTTTGCGCGCGCCGGGCGCGTCGCGCGTAAGCGAGGGCTCAAAGCCGGAAAACATGCTTACGCTTAGGACGCTCTGTCGGGTGGTCGACTTGACCGGATCGAGAACGACAACTCGACGGAGCGTCCTTTTTTTGTCGCGCGCGGTCGCAAAATATGGAGTGCGCCGGCAGAGCGGAGCGGCGACGGCGCTTTGGTTTCCCGCGGAGCGGGCCGGCGCCCAAGGCGATTTCCGGGTTGCGCTCGGGCTCCGGGGCGCGCTCCGCGCGCGACCAAAGCGGTGTCGCCGCTCCGCTCTGCCACCGCACTCCAAATTACGCAGAGAACATCGAAGATGCGCGGCATTCACGCTCATCGAGCTCCTGGTGGTCATCGCGATCATCGCGGTGCTGGCTGCGCTGCTTGTACCGGCCGTAAAAAAGGCTCAGCAGAAGGCCACGGCCATCTATTGTGTCTCGAACCTCAAGAACATCGGAATTGCGTATACCTCGTACGCGAACGATCATGACGGGGTCCTTGCGCCCGTCGTCGAAACGGAGTCAGGATGGCCATACTATAAGCCCTGGTGTGCGTACCTGGATCCCTACCTGGAGAGCGCGCCCGTACTCCTCTGTCCCGCCAACCGATTCACGCCGTACGACAATCGCTCCGGATTCCTCACGCATTATACGATGAGCACGCGGGTGGCCTACGGGTTTTCGTGGATATCGCAGCGGCACAAGGACATGTTTCAGTTTGAACGTCCCATCAAGACATTCGTGATGGGGGACGGGAGAGATGATACCCAGAACCAGAATCAGATTATCTGCGATTACCAAACCGAGGCCTTCCGGTGGGATCGGCTTTTTCCCCCGCCTCATCTGGACGGTTCAGTGATCAACATCGTGTTCCTGGATGGTCACGTAGAGCAGCTTCAGTTTGCCGATCGATTTAATTGGATCTTTCAATACGATCCGTGAGCTCGATACCATTCACATCGAGACATAATGATTCTGCTGTAAATGTTTCTGTCGCATCCGGAGTTTGATGGTGGGTGGTACAAAGCGAAGAGATTTCCAGGTCATGGGCTACACGCTGAATGAGCCGGCGTTGTTGCGCCCGGAAACCGCGTTGGACGTCATCGACCTGCTGGCCCGTGAACAATACGACGCGGTCCGGGTGTTTCTGCGCCAGACGAACTTTTCGCACCGTTCCCCGCAGGTCATCGAAGTCGTGGCGGCGATGGTGGAGCGGGCGCACCGGGCCGGCCTGCGCGTGGCGCTGGACTGCGAACCGCACTACCCCGTGGCGGCCCGGGACATGGGCCAGCAGTTTCCCGAGGCCATGGGGGAACGCCTGGTCCGCGTGGCGTGCCGCCCGGTGGACGGTCATTTTCGCCTTCATATTCCCGCGCCGATCACGCTTGCCCCTTCGCCCTTGTTCGGCGGGGTGGAGGCGGCGTTCGTCCGTCGTGGCGACGAGGTTCACCTGCTGGAGGAGTTCGCGTTCGACCTGCACAGCGTCGTGGAGGCCTACGATGATGGGTACACCGTCGCCGAAGTCGACATGCGAATGGATAAGCCCGGCCTGGGGAAACTCGTGTTTCACCTGGTGGGCCGGCTTCCGGGGGCCGCGCCGGACGAACTCATCGTCTACGCGCACCTGACCGATCACGGACTGACCGATTTCTGGGCGGAGGGATTCCATCAATACTACGATGAGTTGCTGGAGTGCTACCGGGACGTTCCGCTCGACGGCGTGGGCTGGGATGAGCCCGCGGTGCACGTCTTCTGGGATGTCTATGCTCATGGAAGGTCCTTCGCGAAAGTGTTCGAAAAGCGGAACGGCTACGCGCTGCGCGAGCGTCTCTATCTCCTGGACGAGCCGGAAACGTCGCCCGAGGCGGTGGAGGTGCGGCTGGATTACTACCGGACACTGAACGAGGGACTCTACGAGGCCCAGCGCCACCTGGTGGAAAAGGCCCGCGAACTGTTCGGTCCGGATTTGCTCTTCGGCACCCATCACACCTGGATGGGGGAAGGCACCGCCAACGATTACCGTGCCGGGGCAGTGGATTATTTCCGCCTGAATCAGAACATGGATGCCGGCTACACCGACAACTGCTGGTGGGACGACGGTTCGGTCTGCTACACGTACGTTCTCGCCTCCAGCCTGGGGCGCCTCACGCCCTCGGGCGCGGCGGAGTGCAACACCTGGCACTGGACACCGACGAATGCGCTGGTGGACTACTACAGCCGGTTCATGTCCCTCATGCGCATCAACTGGTTCAACATCTTCTGCGGCGACTGCACCGACATGGTCAAGTACCCGGATCACTACACCTGGGACAGGGCCAACGAATGCATGCGGCGGAATCGCCGCTTCCTCGAACTGCTGGGCGAGGCGCGACCCGTTGCGGACGTGGCGGTCTGGCACGGCTGGGAAGGCGTCATGGCCATCAATCGCGCCGAATGGGCAAGCGCCCACAAGGCGTTCCTCATCAATACGTCCGAGCAGTTCGTCCACCGCAACCTCGCCTTCGATTTCGTGGATAGCGACCTCCTCGCCCGGGCCAAGGCGCGCGACGGCAAGTTGGAAACGGAATTGGGCAGCTATCGCGTACTCATCATGCCGTACGCCACAGCCATGCCGGACGCCGTCTGGCGCAGTTGCCTGAACTTCGCCGAGGCGGGTGGGCAGGTTGTCTTCGTCGGGCCGCCGCCGGCGCAAACGGTTGAGGGCGACTCGTTGTCGGAAGAGTTTGCCCGCCGGCTCGGAATGTCTGCGTTGCCGCTCGACAAGTACTTGGCCTATGTCGAGTCGGTTTGCGCTCTGCCGGCAGAGCGTCCCGCCCACCTGGACATCGCCTATCCGCTGCAACCGGACGGCGGCCAGGCGCTGACTTCCACCGAGGGAGAAATCCACGGTGTCGCCGGTCCGGGTGAGAACCTGGTTTATCTGAGCGATCTGGACCCCCGCAATCGCCTGGTCGACCGGGTGGAATCCCAGGTCACGCCGCCCGTGATCTGCCACTCCGACAGCATCCTCTGGCGGCTGTACCGCGACGGCGATCGGGACGTGTTGATGTTGATCGCCAGGCGCCACCGGCAGATGCGCGGACTGGTTCAGTTTGCCGGCGAAGAACTGGACATCAGCCAAGGTGTCCTCGCCCTCGTCGAGTCGCGGGAAGGAAGCATCGAGGTTCACGGGGACGATGTGGAGTGGACCCTCCGCGGCATGGAACCAAATGAAACCACTAATCCTCACTAATTTTCACTAATGGGTTTCAATCAAGAATTAGTGCTGATCAGTGAAAATTAGTGGTTCGAATATCTTCTTGATACATAGACACTAGCCGCGATGAATCCGTTAGAGTCCAACACCATTTCGTTGACCATCGACCCGAGCCGGCCTGAACTCACGTTGTGGGACCGCCGGCACAACCAGCGCTTGCTCATCGCCCCCGGCTTCGGGTTGTTCTGTCCGGTCGTGGACGGTACGCCGGTACGCCCCCGCCTCGTAGATACGATCTCGCAGCCCGATGAAATCACCTTCCTCTTCGATGCCCCGCCCCTGGTGGATTCCCAGGTTCACGTGAAGCGCGCAGACGATCACCTGGAAATCTTTTCCCGCTTTGGTGTGGCCGCCGACTGTGAACTGAACCGATTGGAGCTTTTCCCCAGTGGGACCGCGCTCACGTTCTATGACCTGATAAATTTCCGCAACCGGCACCATACGCCGAACACCTGGCCGGAGCTGAACCTGGGCGGAGAGGGATTCGAGACCGACACCTGGTCGGGAGATTGGCAATTTGTTCCGCACCCTAGCTTGTTCATCTTGCGGAAGGGCGACTTCCAGATGTTTTTCGGTGCGCTGGATCTGCCCACGTCCTTCGGGATGTTTTTGAATGTGGAAGAAAACCGCGTGGCCCACTGGTACCTGGACTACGGACCGGAAGGGTTTGGACAGCCGCTGAAAAGCGGAGAGACGTTCACCTCGCCGCGCTTCTGCCTGTTTGTAGACCATGACAAGACCGTCTATGAAACCCTCGACCGCTACTCCGATCTGTTGATCCGGGAAGGTCTGATTCCCGATCCTCGCGACAAGGCACGCCATGCCTGGCACACCGAACCTTCCTATGCCACGTGGATCGACCAGGGGTACAAGGCCGCATTGAACCCGGATGTCGATGCGTTCTCCCAACTGGATGAAGGAATGGCTCGCGAGGCGCTGTCCGTGATCCGGCGCGAACGTCTGCCGTTTCGCCTTTTCTACCTCGATGACGCCTGGCAGGTCACCCGCGGCCAATGGGAGCCGCATCCCCAACGCTTCCCCGACCTGCGGAAACTGGTGGATGAGATTCATGCACAAGGTATGAAGGTGATCGTCTGGTGGAACTGGGCGGAGTTGTATGACGATGCGGAGGTCGATCCCGCGCAGCTGATCGGCGGGGGCAAGCGGAACCGTCACGGGATGCGGATGCGGGACTACTCCCATCCCGCCACGCAGGAGTACCTCGACGCGCTCTTCCACAAGCTCTTTTCTCCCGATCCGGGCTGCTACGATCTCGACGGAGTCAAGTCAGACTACCAGGCCGACAAAGTGCACCCGGATATGCCGGTGCATGACCCGAACTGGCGGGGGGAGGAAAACTACTTCTTCCACGTGTACAAACTGTTTTATGGGCTCATGCGCCGGTACAAGCCGGATGCCTGTCACGTGGGCTGCGCCGGCCATCCCTTCCTGGCCGAGTTCATCGACATCAATCGCACCTACGATGTTGCCACATCCAACCCGGAGGAACACCTGAACCGCGCCCTGATGCTGCGGCACACGACGCCCGGTTGCCCCGTCGCGTTTGACTTTCACAATTTCCTCGAAAACCTGGATGCATACTTCCGCACCGCGCGCGACAACGGGTGCGCCGTTCAAATCGGAAATATCCTCGGCACGCGACAGGATTGTGCCGCGTCATGGGAGGCCGCGGATGAGGCGTTTTACGAAATGCTGCGGAGGGAATTGGCGAGGGCGATTCCGTAACATGGACCCCTTCGCCCCGATCGGCTTTATCCAGATCTCAACTGCCTGCCAAGCAGCGCTTCCAGTTCGGCAATAGATCCCGGCCCGCGTTTGCTTTCCCAGTACTCGAGATCCAATTCAGCGACATCCAATTCCGGTTCGTCCTTGATGGCTTCGTACACGCTGCGGGCCTCGGACCAGAGCGCCGCTTTCTCATCGTCCGGCAGGTTGTCGATAAATTCTTCATATTGCGAGTTGCGGTCCGGCGGGATTGGAGACGGTTTCGTTACGACAAAGTCGCCGTCCTGGATCCGGGAATCGACACTCTGTTCACGGGTCCAGGCCAGCAACCTCGCATGCAGCTTCCGGGCCGTCTCCTGGTGGCCGGGTTGCGGATCGAGTAGCAGGTTATGCAGCTCGTGTGGATCCTTCTCCAGATCGAAGAGCTGTCGCAGGCCGTCAAAGTGGTAGAAGGCGTACTTCCATTTTCTCGTCCGAATGCAGACAAATCCGCCTTCAGGCCCGTTGCTGTTCTCAGAAAACACGGCTTCGCGGCGGCGGATCTCACGGCGGTCATCCAGCAAGCTTTCACCCGCAAGGATGTTGCCGGCGGGCGGCTCCACGCCGGTGAATGCATATACGGTCGGGGCGACATCCAGTAGGGTCACAAAATCATCCGATAGCTCTCCCGCGTTCTGCATGCCGGGACCTGCCGCGATGAGGGGCACCCGGATCGACGGGTCGTAGGCCAACACTTTCCCTATCGTCAAATGATCGAACAGCATCTCCCCGTGGTCGGACGTGAACAGGATCAGCGTCTCATCCAGTATGCCGTGGCGCTCGAGCGCGTCGAGCAAGCGCCCGACTTGTGCGTCGATGTAACTTATACTGGCGTAATAGAGGGCGATGACACGTCGCATTCTTGCCGTATTCGGCGACGAGCCTTCATCGGCAATATCCGAGGCGCGACGCATCAGCCGGGCCTCCCAGGGCAGGTGCGGTTGTTCCTCGTCGGTCCAGCGCGGTAGCGGCATGAGTTCACTGTCGTAACGATTCGCCCACTCGAGCGGCACGTGCACGGGCCAGTGCGGTTGTACCCAGGACACAAAACAGAAGAACGGCTGACGGTGAAATTCGTCGATGAATTCGAGGGCGCGGTCGGCTACCCATTTCGTTTCGTGGTGCTCCTCCGGAATCGGGGAGATCTGGGGTTGGTTGTAGAGCAGGCCGCGAACGCCGCAAGGATAGCGTACGTGCCCCAGGCCCTGCTCCTTGAGATAGGTGAAATAGTCGTTCTCCGCGCGAACCTCGCGTCCCCGGGACTGGACCTCTTCGTGCAGGGCGAAGAATTGAAACCCGTGACTGTCCCGCGTGGGCTCGAAATGCATCTTGCCAAAACCGCCGGTTCGATATCCGGCCTGTGCCAGCGTACTCTGGAGGGAACGTGCGTTCGGGCGCCACTGCAGCTTATCCGCGAAGGTTTCGTGGTCCATCCCCCGGGTGCCCACGCCGGTCAGCAGGCGGGATCGGGCGGGTCCGCAAATGGGAACAGGGGTGTAGGCGTGCCGGAAACCGACGCCCGACCTGCACAGCCGGTCCAGGTTCGGTGTGCGGATCACCGGATTCGCCGAAACGGCGGCGATGGTGTCCCAGCGCTGCTGGTCGGTCATCAGTAGCAAAACGCTTCGATTCGGCATGTCAGAGCAGGTGTCGGGTGATCGTTTCGTCCAACACCTCACGCAACATCTCCACCGGCCCGGTGTACGCCCGCAATTCGCCGTGATCGGTGAGCTCTTCCCGCTCGCCGGGCTCGAGCGCAGGGGTGTGGTATTCCAGCTCCCCGAATCCGCCCAAACTGCCATCGTCGACGTAGACCTGCTGCACCTGGCCGGTATCGGTCAGGTCGTGACCGGGCACGTCGGAATAGAGCGAGGCGTCATGCACGCTGAATCGGTAGACGAGCAATGTCGGCGCCGGTCCGCTTTCGGACAGGTAGGCCATGCATCCACGGCAATCAGGAGCGCGGAGGCTGATCTTCGAACTGACATTCGTCTCGACCCGCCACCGGATCCGGTCGTCTGCATATTGAAAGCCGGGTTCTCCGAACATCGTCACGGGATCGGGGTCGCGGTTCACGGGCACCACGATCTCCCCGCCGCCGGGAACCTGGACCAGGTTCCAAAGCGCAGGCCGCACGCCGTCCGGTAGCGGACCCGCTGCCGAAAGGACCGAGTCGATTGCGATCCCGGCACCATGCACCCCGGCCGGCGCCTCGGCGTCGATCAGCGAGAATGTCCGACGCAGATGCAGGGGGACATCGACTCCGTGCCGGTAAAAGTGGGGAGTCATTGCGCATTCCAGAGTTACGGAGCCGTCGTCCGATGCCGTCACCCGGTACGCCCCTGGATCCACCTGCCGCGGTACCTCGTAAGTCTCCCAGAACCCGTCCAAATCGGAAACATGTGTCTCCGTCTCCGGCGAGATCCAGCCCCGCAACCCGCCGGTGTTCACCCACCCGGGTTCCCCGATCAACGCCGATGCGGTATCTGCCTGGTCCAGCGCGTCGCTGCGCCACAGGGTATTGACCCCCGGCGCCGGATAAAGCCCCAGGACCCGGCACCCGAACGGCAAAACCAGCGCCTGGTTTCCCAGGACCACCGGCTCCTTCCCGGCCGAGCGGAGTACGCCTGACAATTCCTCGATCATTTCGTTGCCAGGGTAGTAGCGCCGCCGGAAAAAGTCAGTACGTATCAGGTCTGAGAATCAGCCGGCTTTCGTAAACTGTTCGCATTTCTCTACGGAGGAAGGATAGCATGTGGGAAGCAATGATGAGAATGTCAGCGAATTTGAAGAGGATTTTCTGAAACCCGGCACTCCAAACGGTGGCTCCGCATTTGCTGCTGCAATCTTCGCAGCCTGTTTCGTAGCTGCGACAGTCTCGTCGGCCGAACAGCCCACACTACTGAATCCGCAGGCACAAGGATTCGGACCGGCCTCGGAACCGGGTCCTTTCGGGATCAACTGGGTGCTGGAAACGCCGCAGGCCGGCTCGGGCGAGATTATCCAGGCTGGCGGCGGGGTTCTTTGCCTGAAACTCAAGGGTGATGCAAACGACCTGTTCGTGCTTCGGCCCGCAGAGCCGATACCTGTTCCGGAGAGAACTCAGAGAATCAACATCTACACGTGCCTCGATCAGATTCCGTACCTGCGCTTTCAATGGCTGATCGAAGGCGCCGATGGCGTCGAGCGGCCGTTTCAAGCGGATCTCGGCGCAGGAATCCACTGGCGCAAGACGTCCAGTGTCTGGGTAGGCGGCTTGCGAGATTCATTTCCCGGCATAGGCAACGCAGCACCCGGCGGCGGACCCATGGGGCCCAGTGCGATCACAGGGCTTCGAGTGATTCTTGCCGATAAGACAAACGGTCAATGTTTCTTGCGTGATGCCGAGGCCGACACCGTGGACTACCTGAACCACGTCCGCTGGCAGATGTACCTGGGTCCTGAAGACGTTACGGGGTGGAGCAACTTGCGCGGGCTGAATCCGTACGGGCCCGGCAAGACGCAGATTCCGGTCGATCTCGTAATCCAGGAGCCCGGGGAGTATCACCTTGGATGGTCGGTTCGAGATGTCTACCAGGGGCCCGTGGTCATGGCTGGTTCCAGGGATCTGGTGTGGACACGGCCCGGCCTGGAGCAGGCGTACGGGGAGCGGGTCGAACTGGACTTGAAACGGACCGGCACCTACTGGATCGAGCTGCGGGCTTGGCGACCCGACGGTACCCTTGCCGGAGAGAGGAGCGTCCGGGTGGCTGTGGTCCGAGGCGAATCCGGCGCACCCGATCCTGTGAACTGGAGAGTGTTGCCACGCCTGAACGACGCTCGGGACGTGGGCATTCTCCGGCTGGACACGGGGCAGGAGAATCACATCTATCCGGCCCAGGATGAGGTCGCGCTTCTGGCAAGAATCGTCCCTCACGGAGAAAGAGCACTTCCTGATGGAGCGGAGCTGAGGATGGTCGTTCGCAAAAATCTCCGCATTGACGCCTTACCCGGCCAGGTTCTCGATGAGCAGGTGTTTCCCATCGAGACAGCTGCCGGTCCTCTTGATCTGCAATGGCCATGGAAGGTTAAGGACAAGGGAGACGCCTATTTCCTTATTGCGGAACTGGTCAACGGCGAGCAGGTGCTGGATCGCCGGAAGCTGAAATTCGCCGTCCGCGATATGCAGGGGGCGGAGAGAAAGACGCCAATGCGCCAGCCGGTCCTCAGTGACTTTGCCGGCGGCGGAAAACGGCTGATGACCACGGGCGACAACGGAACGTGGACAGACCCGGCATGGGGGCCTTTTCTTGAAGTGTATGACAAAGCATGTGCGGGATGGAAGGAGGTTGGCCTCACCGGGATAAAGATGCTTCTTCAGCCGTGGGAAATCGCACCGCTGCCCGGATTTTTGCGAACACTCAATATCGACGAGCGGCTGACGATCGCCCGCAAGCACGGGTTGACCGCCGTGCTCGCACCGACACCGACGAACCATCGGTGGGATCCGGAGTGGCTGCCCTGGGCGTGCCAGGAGGACTTCCAGGGGCTTACGCAGTGGCGCCAGGAAATCTGGAATTCCGAGTACTATCCCGACCACAGTGACCCCGTCTACCGGGACTTTGTGCGGCGGAACCTCACGGACATCTATTCTCACATCCGGAACGATATGGATGTCGTGGCATGGAACTACCAGACAGACATCTTCTTCGTAGATCACGGTGGGGGTCTCGCCGGGTATTCGGTTTCATCCCAGGAGTCCTTTCGTCGCTTTCTGCGGGAGAAGCTGAAGCTGTCGTTGAGCCAGGTGAATGAGCGCTATGGTTCTGAATACGCGTCGTGGGGTGACGTGATGATTCCCATGCCTGAGCTGGACCGGGAGGCATGGAACAAGACGAACTACGCCCGCGACTTGATGGCTTTCAAGAACGAAGTGGTTCGCGAGTTCTATATGGACCTCTTTACCAGAACACTTCGAGCCGAAGGGGACACCCGGCCCACGTCCTTCTATCATCCGTACTGGGGAATCGATGAGGACTACTATTCGAGGGAGGTGTTCGCAAGCGGTGGATACGCCAGTACCGGACATGGAGATACCCCGGTAAAATGCGTTCATTACGCGGACCGCGCATTTCTGAACAACAGCATCTGGCAGGCTGAATACCAGGCGATCGTCCCCGGACCGAAGCAGGGAAAGTGGGACGCCGATACAATCGTCGCGGGCATGCTGCTGTTCGGCGGGGCAAGCATGCACTTGAACATGTTCTACAACGTATTGCACCCTCAACACCAAACGCCGACTGTTTCAGCAGGACTGGAACGACAGAGGATATGGAGCGGCGTACTGGCGGAAATGGCCACCGCGGTAATCCCGAAAATCAACTTTGCCGGCTATGAGGATAAGTCTCTCTATTCCCTGTTCCGGTACCGGGCCCAGGTTCCGAATCACATGCTGCGTGACTATTACCCGCAGGAATCATGGGATGACCGCACCTGCCTGATCCTTACGAACCCTGAAATCAGCCCGGAAGGGCTTCGGAAAGTGAAAGCCTTTGTAAAACGGGGTGGCCGTCTGGTGTTCCTGGATCCCGCGGCGGCAAGCCGCTTCACCGGCGAAAGCGGCGACCCCACAGGCCTGCTTTCCTTTCTCGGTTGGGGCGGCACAGTCGAAACCCGAGATCCCGGGCAGGACGAAGTGGAAGCGACAAGCGAACGAGCCCTGTTTGTCCGGGAGAAGATTCTGCGCCTCCTGGGCCGTCCCCCGGAACAGGTGGAGATCCCCGCCGGAGCAACGGTTGAGGCCCGGTTCCAAACCGGGCAGCCGGCCGTTGTACGCTTCTCCCACGGCAATGGGGAGGTCCTGGTCTTCGTTCGTCCACTGAATGTCGCATACTACATGACGAGGGCAGACCCTCTCTTTATCGATGATCTTCTCACCTGGACGGGTTCGAAACGCTGGGTGCAAGTCCATCCCAACACGGGCGAGTATGTCACCAACTATCTGCGCTCGGGCGAAACGCGATACCTGGTGCTTCATCGAGAGGTTCCCGAAAAGCAATACGGTTTTCTGTGGTGGGCGAAGACAGATATGAAATCCAGTCCTGAACCCGTCAAGACACGGCTGTCCGCCTTCCATCTGCCCGCCGGCCGCTACAGGGTTACCCGCCTTGGCCCGGAAGGCGCCGAGCCCGGGGAGATGACTCGCGAACAACTGGAAGCAGGCATCGAAACAGAGATCGGCTGGGCGCAGTTGATCGTGTGGCGACTTGATCCGATTCAGCGGTAGATTGTCCGCACGATCCGCGCCCGGTGCATGTGTTTTGCGATTGAATCACGGAGCGAGATGCGCTTGTCTGTCAATAAGCCATGTACACTTTTCAGCTGACCAGTCCGAACCAGGGGGCCTACCTCGAGATCGACCGGCCCGTGCCCGGGGAGGACGAAGTTCTGATCCGTGTCCACCGGGCGGGGTTGTGCGGGACCGACGTGGAGATGTGGCGCGGGACGATGCCTTACTTCAAGCTGGGCTGGGCGCAGTATCCGGTCGTGCTCGGGCACGAGTGGTCCGGGACGGTGGTGGAGGCAGGGAGCAGGGTCGAAGACTTCCAGGCCGGCGACCCTGTCACCGGCGATGTCAGCATCGGTTGTGGTCGCTGTGTGAACTGCATGCGAGGCCTGTACAACATCTGCATGGTGAAGCAGGAGGTTGGACTCTGCCGAGGGAAGCAGGGGGCATTCGCGCAGTACCTGACCATGCCCGCCCGCCACACCTACCGGCTGCCGGACGGCGTGGACCTCGACGACGGCGCGCTGGTCGAGCCGGCCGCCACGGTGGTGAAGGCGATCCGCAAAGTCGGGTTCGAGCCGGGCGCGACGGTTCTGGTGGCGGGAGACGGTCCGATCGGCCTGCTGGCGATGCAGGCGGCGATCGCCTACGGCGCGGGCTGGGTGGTGATGAGCGGCGCGAGCCCCTCGAAACTGGACCTGGCTCGTCAACTCGGCGCACACGCGGCAATCGACGTGACGCGGGAGGATCCGGTGACGTTCATCAACGATCACACCCGGGGCGTCGGCGTGGATTACGCCATCGAGGCAAGCGGCCATCCGGCCGCATTGAAGCAGTGCCTGGAGGCGACCCGCCAGGGCGGAACGGTGTCGGTGGTCGGCATCTACGAGCAGCCGATCGACGGCCTCGACATGGGCATGGTCGTCGTGCGCGATCTGACGCTCTGTTGCTCCGTCGCCAGCCCGAACGCGTTCGAGCCGACGTTACGTTGGATGGCGGCGGGCAAGATCAAAACGAAACCTCTGGTGACGCACGTGCTCGACCTGGCCGAAGTCCCCAAGGCGCTCGAAATCCAGCAGACCCAGCCCGAGGAACGGATCAAGATCCACCTGCGTCCACCGGTGGATGAATGATGGCTGAGTTAGAGCGAACCGAGCGTGAACTTCAAGTCACGCTGGCCAACGGCTTCGAGATTGATTTCAAGATCGCCAACGGCAACCTGCTGGGGATCGGCAGGGTGTGCTATCGGGGTCGCGACCTGCGCAATCCGGATTACACCATCCGCCCGTTTCTGAAGAGCATCGATGGGCAGGTCTTCGAACAGTTCCGGTTGGTCGATGCACAGGCAGAGGGGGGCACCGTTCGAATTACGACAGAGGTGATCCCCAGCCTGGCCGCCGAGCTGGAATGGCAGGACACGTTCAATCGCCAGTTCGTGACGATGCCGCGTCCCGAAGAGTTCGCCGTCCCGGCCGAACTCGTTTGGGAAGTGGAGGAATACTCACAGAGCGTATACGGGAAGGAGGTGCCGGGGTTCACCTATTCGTTTTGCCTCAGCAGCGACGCGGAGTTCCACACCTACATCGAGCAGGGCACCTGGGAGATTGATCAACTGGCGGCGCCGGTCACGGTGATCGCGGCTCGGGCCGGCGGCGTCCCCTGGGAGGCGCGCGTGGGTGCAGGTGACCTGTTCTACACGCACGAGGGGATCGATTTCGGGCCGGGGGAGAACTCTTCCATCCAGTTGCGGGAGGGGTTGACCATCCCCGAGGAAACCGTCGTCTGGCAAATGATGCCGCGCGGTTCGGGCAGCCAGGTGTTCGATTTCCAGGCCGGCGGCGCCGGGTGGCTGGCGATGTACAACCCGGTTCCCGGTTACATCCAGGCCTGCATGCGCAAGGAGCCGGCCGCACCGGTCATCGCTCACCTGGAACGTCATTTTTTCCCGCGTCGTAAGGGAGTCGAGAGCGGGAAGAAAGTCGTGCTGGCCCATTTCCCGGAAGGCGGAATGAGCCTGGAGGAGATTCGCGACGACTGGAGCGATGTCTTCGATACGGTCAACAACCTGTGGCGGGGACACTTCCACTACCCGGAGGATCACCCGGACACGGCCTACTCGCCCAACATGTGGATGGGCACGCTCGAGGCCGAGCCTCTTGCGTATCGCCGGGTGTTGGACATGATACCCATCCTGGCCACGTACGGGGTCCGGCGGCTCTATTCGGGCCAATGGTGGAAGAGCCACTTCACCGAAGGCGTGTCGGACCACAACTGCTGCCACATCCTGGAGTACACCAAGTCGGAAAAGCACGGCGGAAACGCCCTCCTGAAAGAGTTCTGCGACGTCGCCCACCGCCATGGCATGGAGGTGTACGTGTGGTTTCTCGGCATGGTCTCCCGCGAATCGCCGATGCACGCCGGGCATCCCGATTGGGTGTGCCTGGATCGGAACGGGAAGCCGACGATGGGCATCGAGTACCCGACGCTCTGCTGCATGGATTACAATTCCGGCTGGGCCGACTACTTCGCCGAGCGCGTGCTCGCGATCCAGGAGGAGTGCGGCATCGACGGCATCTTCATCGACAGCTACCACAACCTGAACTTCCAGCCGATCAACTACGCCGACGAGAAACTCCGCACCAATATGCCTGCCCTTGTGGAGTGGCAGCGCCGTCTCCGCAAAGCGGGGCTGGGCATCATGATCGAGACCCAGGGCATCTTCGGCACATCATTGAACTGGTTGGACCGCGGCCATCGCAAGACGGAAGCCAATCGCGGCCTCGAGCACACCTTGTACAAGAACATGGCTTGCATTAAAACCGACTGGATCCTCAGCGGGCGCATCGACGAGTCGTTCTGCTATCGCGCGACCGCCAACAACGGGCCGATCCGGCTGGAGACGGATTTCTGGGAATTGGAAGAAGTCACGTTCCCCAGGGAGGCCTGGGAGGGATTTCTTTCCAGGATCAATCACGACTATCAGGCAGTGCGCGACCGAATGATCCGTCGCCGAACGTTGAGCGCGGACCGCGGCGTGGAGTGGCTTGACACAGATCGCAAACAAGTGAGGGTCTTGTTCAGCTTCGCCGACTTCTCCTATGCACCCCCTCCCGGCCTGCGCGTGTTCGATGTGACCGATGGCTGTGACGTACCCGTGGCGGATGGCAAAACAGCGGTGCGGACGCATCACACGTACCGGCTGGATCCCGTGTGATAAGAAATTGCTTTTCGGGCGGTATGGACATGTGTGCGTCTCGTTGCCGCAGGAGGCACACATCAACACGGTGCGGGAGTACGGACATCCATGACCGGGAGGAGGGAATGAGCGACTGATACGTTAACGAGGACAACCAGGAGGAACAAGAGACGTGCGGTCCGCTGGAATAGCCAGTACAGCACCGTGGGCGGGCGCGTGCTTGAGTCCGCCGCTTCATCCGCCTACGCTTCCCCGGCCACCATGAACACCGGAATCCCCTTCCGGGCTACCGGCGGCACCGACATTCACTGCGACTCCGGGTGACTGCGTACGAGCGGATGGCTTCCGGGGCCGATGACTCCCCAAATATGCATCTTACTGATAGACTTTTGCTAGACTTTGCCGACCGGGAACGGAAGAGCACGGAAGAGCACGGAAGAGCACGGAAGAGCACGGAAGAGCATGGAAGAGCATGGAAGCACAATTTCTTCGTGGATTTTGATTTTTCGCTGCTATGAAGGCACTTAAAGCAGTCTTCCAGCCCGAGCCGGTGCAAGAAAGGAAAGTGAAAAATGAATGATTGGCGGATCCCCGACTGATCGGTTTCAATTCGCTAAAGCATGAACGACTACCGCACGCTGAAGCTGCTCAAGCGTGCCGCCGCCGATCAATAACCAAACAGGGCCTGGCCCGAATGGCACTGACGTAAGACCTCATCATCATCAATTCATTCTGGGAAACGGCAGGGACCGCCTCCAGAAGTGTGCCAACATCCTGAAAAGCACGAAGACATGAATTTGGAGACGGCGGCCCCCGCCGTATTGAGAATGAATGGGTCATGAAAGGACCCTATCGGAGCGACAGCTTAAGTCCGCGACATTCGGGCCTGGCCCCCACGCTTCCCCACGGGGAAGAGTGCGGTGTTCGGTCCGCACGTGCCGCTCTACTTCAACCGGTACCTCACGCACGGTGACCTGCCCCGGGAAGTGGAACGCATTCGCGATGACGAACGGTTCTGCGGGTTCATCTTCTACGAGACCTACTCTTTTCTCGATTATCACCCGGACGGAAAGGTGTCCATGAAGCCGGACTTCAACGTCGGGGAGGCGATGGCAGCCGCGGGCTAGGCGATCAAGGAGGGGCACTTGACAGGACCTCACCTGCGTTATAACATTGTTTGCACGCTTCAATCCGAAAAGCGAGGCCGAAATGATCAAAAAACTGCGCAAGCAAGGAAATGGGCAGGTGTTGCCCATCGATCGAAGCATCATGGAATCCATGGCGATCGATATGGATACGCCTCTTCAGATCACGGTTAGCGGTAATACCCTGGTCGTGACACCTGTTCATGTGGGAGCAGGAGAGAAAAAGGTGCGAGCTTCTGTCAGCAAGATGCGAAAGCGTTACGGCAAGACCCTCAAGAATCTTGCCAAGTGATGGATCCGCCCATCTTTCTGAGTGTGGCGGACGTTCTCTCCTTGCACGCCGACACCATGAGCGAAGAAGGCGGTCTGGGAGGCCTTCGGGATGCCGCGCTGCTGGAATCGGCGGTGATGATGCCACAGCAGCAATTTGGAGGGTCATTTCTTCATCCCCACCTTCATGAAATGGCGACGGCATACCTGTTCCATCTGGCCAACAACCACCCGTTCGCAGATGGCAACAAGCGCGTGGCAGCCATGGCCGCATTCGTCTTTCTCGATCTGAACGGATACGATCTAGTGGCCCGGCCAAAGGACTTTGAAAAAACCGTGTTCGGGGTGGCCGCCGGACAATTGACGAAAAGCGACCTGACAAGCAAACTCGAATCGAACATTCGCGAACGTTCGTAAGGACAAGAAGGAAATCACAACCATGGGTGACATTTCACTGACGGACCGGATCCGCGGCTGTCTCACGGGGGCGGCCATCGGCGCGGAGCTTGGGTTCGCCCGCTGCGCGGAACCGGAGCGGTTCGCCGCCGCTACACCCGGAGAGATGTTCGATCTCGAACTTTCGCCTCTCCTCGATTTCGAGCATCGGCTGGAGACGGCCGATCTGTATCCGAGCGCGCGGCCGCTGGTAGATCTGGGTGTGCGCGCCTACCTCACGGCAAACGGCCGGGTTACCCCGGAGGGTTTCGGCCACCTGTTCCAGGACGACGAGGGCGCCGCGTTCCCGTCGATCCGCTGGGACGGGCTGCACACGGTGCAGGAGAGCCTGCGTGAGGGCATGCCGCCACGGGTGGCCGGCTTGTATACCGCGCCGTGCGGCGTGATCTGTGCAGCGATGCCCGCGGTCGGCATCTACCACTTCGCCCATCCCGCCTGCGCTTACCTGGACGGCGTGGAATTGGCCTCCGTGGCCCAGGCGCAAACCGGGGCCGATTGGGCAGGCCTCGCCGCCGCCGCCATCGCCGCGGCGTTCGTGCCGCGGACCACGGGCGAAGAGCTGACCAACGAGGTGCTCAATATCATCTTCGAACGGAATCGAGAGCTGTTCTACGACCTGGACTGGCCCCGAATGGAGCAGGACCGCGCGACCGAAGAGGAATTCCTCGCCGACTGGCTGAGAGGCCGCTGGGAACCGCGATGCACACGGCATACGAACTGGATTGTGTACGATCCCATGGGTTCCGTGATCCCGGTTGTGCGGCGCTATGCGGACGACCCGCGCAAGCTCATGGAGCTTCTGGTGGTGCCGTCCGATTTCCTGGGAAGACCAACCGTGTCCGCCGTGATCGGCGGAGCGATCGCAGGAGCGATGCACGGCGTGGACGGTTTCCCGGCGGCATGGCTCGCGTGGGCCGGTCCCCTGGTTGAACCCTGGATGAAAATCGCCGACATCGTGGATGACCGTGTGACAAAGGAACGCGAGGTGATCGAAGTCGTCAGTGCGCTCGCCGCACCGCAACCCAACGGCGATTCGCTGCTCCGGGACAAGGTGCGCGGCTGCCTGCTGGCCGGGGCGATCGGGAATGCCATGGGATCGCCCATGGAAGGAAAGTTCTACCCGGAGATTGACGCACAGTATCCAGACGGAATTACCACGGTGCTGGACCCCTCACAACTTGAACTGCAGGACGACAACCAGGCCGCGATGCACCTGGTCGAGACTTACCTGGCGGCGGGGGGCGGACCGGTCATGGCGCGTGACCTCGCCCGCACCTGGGAAGCGCATCTGAACCGCGACGGATTCTACTGCTTCTGCATGGGGCATGCCTACGACCTGGTCCGGCAGGGCGCGGATCCCCGGGTCCTCGGCCACTGGAGCATCGTCACCGGATCCACCGTCATGTCCATGGAACCGGTCGGCCTGTATCACATCGCGGACCCGGAATCCGCCGTCATCGATGCCACCGCGATTTCGCACCTGTATCAGCGGGGTCTCGATGTGACCGCGGCCTGCATTCTGGTCGCCACGGTTGCCGATGCATTCCGGCCCGAGGCCACGGTCGAGAGCGTGTGCGAGACCGCCCTTGCCGCGGCGCCCGATACGCCGCTCCGGACGTTCGATCGACGCGCGTTCAAAAGCTGCCGCGACTACCTCGAAACCTGTTTGGAAATTGCGGACCGCTACGACGATGTAATGGCAGCCCGGGAGGAACTCTACGGACGGTGCCTTTTCTATCACATGATCGACCCACTGGAAGTGCTGGGACTTGCGCTCGCGATGCTCAAGATCGCCGGCGGCGACGTCCGGCAGGCGGCCATCGGCGGCACCAACATCGGTCGCGACTCCGACACCATCGCCGGCCGGGCAGCGATGCTCGCCGGCACCTTGCGCGGCGCGGCGAACGTGCCCGGCGAGTGGATCGAGCTCTTCAGCGCCCAATCCCTCGAGCGAATCGACCACAACGCAGACGCCTTGGCCGGCCTGATCATCGACGGGCGACTGCCACGGTTGAGACGGCGGGTGGAACTCGCCAAGGGTTGAGGCGGGCTAAGCCAGTCGAAGGTTTCGCGCAATCCGTTGCCCGCCGGATGCTACGCGCCCACAACTTCCGCTACATTTCTTCTTTCCCGGCGAAAATTTTGACAGATTTCCAGATGCCGCCGGGCCCGACCTTGTTGTGGACCCGCACGGCCAGTTCATTGGGTTCGCCTGCGCGCACCCAGTCCGTGATATCGATCTCGAACGCGCTGTTCCACGCGGAGGGACCGGCGGTGCTCTCGCCGGCCTTTCTGCCGTTCAACCAGATCCATGCCTGCTCGTCCACCGCGCCGAAAGCAAGCCAAAGCTGCTTGCCCGTCCAGTCTTCAGGTGCATCGAAGGTGGTGCGATACCAGACATAACCCGAGTACTGACTGTCGAGCTGATGGCCGTACCAATCGCCGATCTCGATGTCGATCCAGTCGTCCGGATCGTACCCATGGTACCATCGCTTTTTCTGGCCAATGTCCCCCGGGTCAAACCGGAATTTCCATGCCTTCGGGAAATCGTAGACTTCCTGGTACACCTTTCGGATCGCGGCGAAGACGATGGCATCGTCGACGTCCGCCCGGTTCCTGGCGCTGATGGTCAATCCTATCTGGTCCGGCGGTGTTGCCGGAGCCGGTGTTGCTGATCCCGCCGGTGTGAAATCGTAGTCGAGGCGGTGCGGCTTTCGGGCGGCGGACACGGCGTCCAGATACTCCTGCGGCAGTTCCAGCCAGGGCACCGAATAAAGCCAGATCCAGCCATCGCTGTTGAGCATCGCGTAATGAATCGCGTGCTCGAATGCCTCGGGGCTGTGCCGGTTCCTCGAGAAATCCGTTGAGTCCAGGTCCATCTCGATACCGTCGGTTGCCTTCAGCCAGAAGGAGAAGGCGGCGCGGATTCGCTTGTCGTACCGGGCCGGGTCGCCGGAGTAGCGGGCGCTTTCCTCCTTGATCAGCCGGCGCAGCTCCCGGAAATCTTCGAAGCTCTCGGCGCTGTAGTCCTCATGGCCGTCGATGAATTCCGCATCCGCCGTCGCATCCATCATGCCGTCGATGAAGGCGGGCCAGAGCCCCATGTGATACATGTCCAGGTGTTCTTTCTTCCAATTCTCCTTGGCGATGTGTGAGTTGCCGAAGGTGAACACGAAGATGGGGCGTGGAACATGGGAACAGAGGGCCTGCGCGAACTGCCGTCCGCGCTTGCGGGTCTGGGCCTGGTATTGCGCGAACGACCTGGCGATCCGGTCGGCCTGGGCCGTGTAATTGAACGGCTGAACGTTGTATTGCTCGTTGTCCAGGAGGAATCCGATCGCGCCCGCTTCGGCGGAAGCCCGGGAGGCCAGGCGAATATTGCCCAGGATCGTGTCCCACCCGGCGTCGTCGAACCAATCCGTCCGAAGCTCCGCCGCGATGTTGATGCGGGTGAAGAACTGCATGCCGCTCTTGAATTCGAAGCTCTTCATTAACCGAACGTCTTCGCTCAGATCGTCCTGCGTATAGGTGACACCGGTGGACATGCACTGATCCGTGAAATATCCCTTCTTGTTTGTAAGATTGAAGTTGAATGCCTGTATCGGCAGCCGATCCACCCGGGCGTAGTTGCCGGTCAGATCAGCGGGAGCGGGCTGACCCCCAGTGCCGGGGATCCCGCCGAAAGCCATGATCCTGATCGTTTCAGGATCGCCCGGATGCCTGGACGCGACATCCGTGTGCGCACAGCCGCGCGATAGGCACGCGCACAACAGAAATAGACTGCATTTGAGATGGACGCTCTTCACAAATCGGCCCCTTTAATCAACCGGTTCGCCGTCGCGGCAGACGACGGGAAAATGTTCACCGGCGTCGACCATCCGCTGTCCGACTTCCAACGAGATGAATTGGCACATGACGTGATCGCGACCGGTGAAGACTGCTTCGCTGGTCATGTAATGGATTGCAAGGGCCTGGCGGGGGCGGTCGGACTGGTTGAATGGCGATCCGTGCCAGGTCAACGAGTGGTGGAAATGCACCTCGCCGCGCTGGACGGGGCAAGGCCGCGTCGTTACGGTCTGGATGAGCGCGTCGACCGGCGGGGTAAACGGCGGCAGGTTCGAGAATTCATCCCGGGTCTTGAGTTCCGTGGCCTGGCCCAGAAATTCGATCTGGTCGCCCCACCGGTGCGACCCGGGCACCATCCACATGCAACCGTTTTCGACATCGGCGGTGTCGAGCGGAATCCAGGCGCTCACCGGCGTCATCGGCTCGATGGAGGGCCAGAGCGGCGCGTCCTGGTGCCACGCCGTAGCCCCACCGGTCTGTGCCGGCTTGTACTGAACCTGGTCGTGCCATACCTGCAAATCCCCGAATCCGGTCAGCTGAGTAATGGCGCGGAGAATCAACGGATGGCGAATCAACCGCTCAAACGGCGGTGAGCACTCCCAGATATTTACGATCTGGTAGTTGGGATTCTTCGACACCAGCCCTCCGTCGGCATCGTAGCCCGCCCCCATGTCCCGGTAGAGAACAGGCCGCGGTTCCGACTCGGTGAACCCCTCCGGTCCACGCTCGATCACCGCCGCCAGGGCATCCGAGAGTTCCGTGACTTCCTCCTCGGTCAAGACCATGCCGGCATTAAGAAAGCCGTCGCGGTGGAACTGGTCGACTTGCGCGTCGCTGAGGTGGTCGGAATTTGTTGTCATTGGCATACTGGAAACTTACCGATACAATAGTTACTTTTAGTGAATTCTCAATCCAAAATCGATCCGACGGATTGGCGAGATCCGTCGGATCGATTTCGGACGGCGTTTCAGAGAAACCGACATGCCCCCATTAACGATTCCTCTCCGCAAAACCGAAAATCTCCCTGGATTTGTCACCCACTGGCTGCTGTGCGGACCGTTCAATGAGGACGGCAAACGGTCCAGTTGCCGGGCACTTAAGAAGGACTACCTGGGAGGGGAAGGCAAGGCCAGGCCGAAGGCGGGACACCGCCAGGGCCGGGACGGCCTCGTGTGGCAGGCGCACGCAGTCCGGCACGGCTTTATCGTAAACCTCTCTCGCCGCTATTCCGCCAAGGGCATCGTCTCTTATGCCGTTGCCTACCTCGCGTGTCCCGCTGCCCGACCCGCACGGATCCTCCTGGGAAGCGACGACGGCTTCCTGCTGTACTTGAACGGCGAACGAATTGCCCGCAGGGACGTCCACCGCGGCCTGGGCGTCGACAGCGACAGCTTCGATGTAAGATTCAAGAGAGGCGTTAATGTAATCCTGATGAAGATCGAGCAGGATTATGGCGCCTACGAATTCTGCCTCCGGATCACCGATCCCGCCGGCAGGAGCATGAGGGGTCTTCGCGCATACCCAGACCATCCCCGGGTTCGAAATCCGGTCGATCCTGCGAAATCGAGAACGATCAGCGGGTACGATTACCTGAGCCACAAGTTTGCCAACGCCGAACTGCGCCTGGCGTTTCACGCGGAAACGGCTGCGCAATACAAGTCGTGGAAGAATAGATTCCTTGCGCAGTACAAAGATCTTCTAGGCACCTTCCCGAAATCCTGCCCCCTGAATCCGCAGGTTACGGACGAGATCACCGTCGAGAACTTTCGACGCCTACGGGTTCTGATCGATTTTGAACCCGGATTTTCAGTTCCCTGTTTCGTAACCGTTCCGAAACGAATCCCGCGAGGGTATAAACTGCCGGCCGTACTCTGCCTGCATGGTCACGGCGGAGGGAAGAGGGACATGGTCGGCGAACTCCTGGGAACTCCTCACGAAGCGGAGTGGAGCGAACCGTACGCGATCGCGTTGCATGCCGCGCGCGCAGGATACATCACAATCAGTCCCGACTTCCTGGCTTTCGGGGAGCGGCTGGGGGGCCGCGATTTATACGGAGCGGGGCAGGACCCCTGCCCCGCCCAGTTCGCCTGGGGGCAGATGGCCGGTGTTCTTCCGACCGCTGTAAATATCGCGACGGTCAAACGTTGTATCGACTATCTGGGGACCTTGCCGGAAGTCGATACCAAGCGGATCGCGGCGGTCGGTCACTCGTTCGGCGGATACATGACCACGATGACGACGGCCGTCGAACGCCGGATCAAGGTTGCTGTCATCAGCGGATTCATGATGACCAGCGCCGCCTATCACGGCAGGACCTGGACCTGCGGATCCCAGGTTGTCAACGGCCTTTTGAAGTACGGAGACCTTTCCGACATCGCCTGCACTTTCGCGCCGAGACCGACCCTGATCATCACCGGAAAATACGACTGCGTGACGCCGTTCCCGTTTGCCGCCGCCGCCTGCAAAAAGATCAAGAGAGCCTATGAGGTGGCCGGCGTTTCTGATAAAACCAGCCAGTTTGTCTTTCCCGGCGATCATGTGTTTCAACCCCAAGCTGCACTGGAGTGGTTGGAGAGATGGTTGTAGCAGGATCCCCGGCCCTGGCGGCCGGGAGCCTGCGTCCAGGCATCCCGGCCATTGGACAGCTCCAAGTTGCAGGCACCTTGCATCGTGCGCAATCCATCGGGGGGATTTAGCCTTTTTCACACGGCGGTGGGCCCCGACAAACCGTTCCGCGATTGCCATCGCCACGGATATGGCGGGCTACCGCTCGCGAATTTTCGTTGCGACTTCCACCAACGGCCTGGTGTGGGAACGGGGCCCGCGCCTTGTCGAAAGCGCCCGGTACGACGGAAAGGGCCTCGACGCCGTACACGCGAAGGATATGTCACTGATCCAACTCGACGACGGCCGCTACCGGATGTACTACGCCGCCTGCAACATCCAGGGAAGCTGGCGAATCGCCAGCGCGGTGACAACATGAACCGAGCGGGACGGTAAATTTCCGCGGGCTTTCCCATTGCGAGTGCTCGCCTGATTTCGCTACTATGCTACGCTATTCGCGCTCACCTATGGACATTCGCCAACAACCGGAGTTTCCCCGTGTCCCTCGTCCGATCGTAGCCATCGGGGCCGGCGGCATCGTACGTGACGCGCACCTGCCGGCGTACGCGAAGTGTGGATTCTCGGTGGCGGGAGTGTACGACCCGGACCAGGAAAAAGCGCGCGCCCTCGCGCACGATTTCGGCATAGAGGTCGTGTACAAATCCTTGCCGGAAGCCATTGCCCGCGCCCCGAAAAGCGCCGTTTTCGATGTGGCGACGCCTGCCACGGCAGTTGCCGACATTGCCCGCGCGCTGCCCGACGGGGCCGCCGCCCTGCTGCAAAAGCCGATGGGCGAGAACCTCGAACAGGCGCGTGAGATCCGAGACATCTGCCGCGAAAAGAAACTGAAGGCAGCCGTCAATTTTCAGCTCCGATTCGCGCCGAACAACATCGGCGCCCGCAGCATGATCGACCAGGGCGCGATCGGGGAGCTCCACGACATCGACATCAACGTAAACGTTCATATGCCGTGGCACTTGTGGGGCTGGCTCGCGGAGATTCCGCGCGTCGAGATCGTCTATCACAGCATTCACTACGTGGACCTCGTTCGCTCGTTCCTGGGCAATCCGCGGGGAGTATACGCCAGGACAACCAAGCACCCCTCGGCCCCGCACATGGCCGCCACTCGCTCCTCCATGATCCTCGACTACGGAGAAAACGTTCGCGCGAACATTACCACCAATCACGGCCACGATTTCGGCGACAAACACCAATGGGCCTACGTAAAGTGGGAAGGCACGAAAGGCGCCGTCCGCACGCAGATCGGTGTGGTGTTGGACTACCCGAAGGGTCGGCCGGACGAGCTGGAATACTGCATTGTGGCAGAAGGCGACGAGCGCGAATGGGTCCGCGCGCAACCGGAGGGCAACTGGTACCCGGACGCCTTCGTGGGTACGATGGCGAGCCTGCAATGTTATGTCGAAGGCTCCTCCAATCTGCTGCCCACATCCATCGAGGACGCCTATCACACAATGGCGGTCGTGGAAGCCGCCTACGAATCCAGTGCCGCCGGCGGAACAGCGCCGGAATATGGATAGGAAATGCTCCCCTTAACCAACATCACAGTTCTCGAGTTCAGTCAGTATCTCGCCGGACCATCCGCGGGTCTGAGGCTGGCGGATCTCGGCGCCCGCGTGATTAAAATTGAGCGCCCCGGCAACGGTGATGCCTGCCGCGGACTGGCGATTCGAGATCAATGGGTCGATGACTCGAGCCTCTTGTTCCACACCATCAATCGGAACAAGGAGAGTTTCGCGGCCGATCTCAAGGATCCCGACGACCTGGAAACAGTGAAGAAGCTGATTCGACGGGCGGATGTGTTGACGCACAACTTCCGGCCCGGGGTCATGGAAAAGATCGGGCTGGATTACGATCACGTAAAAGACCTGAATCCGAGGCTGATCTACGCGGACATCACCGGGTATGGAAAGGAAGGGCCCTGGAAGGGAAAGCCAGGACAGGACCTCCTCGTGCAGTCTCTCTCCGGGATGACCTGGCTGACGGGGAACCGCGACGACCTGCCCACCCCCATGGGCCTGGCCGTAGCCGACATGCTGTGCGGCTGCCACCTCGCGCAAGGCATCCTCGCCCTCCTTGCGCGGCGCGACCGAACAGGCCGGGGCGGTACGATCGAGGCGAGTCTGTTGGAGTCGAGTCTCGACCTGCAGTTCGAAGTGCTGACCACCTACTTCCAGGATGGCGGCAAGACCCCGGCCCGATGCGCGCGTGGAAACGCGCACGCCTACCTGGGAGCACCCTACGGCGTCTATGCCACGCGCGACGGCTCGATCGCCTTGGCCATGGGAGACCTTCGGCGGCTGATGGAGTGCCTGCCCTGCGAGCAACTGGCCGCCTACCTCGACAACGACAGCTCATTCCGGAACCGCGATCCTATCATGGCCCTGCTCCAGGGTGCCTTCGAGCACCACCCCACTGCATATTGGCTCGAGCGCTTGCAGAGAGATGCTATCTGGTGCGCCGACGTATTCGACTACGAGACTCTGCATGCGCACGAGGGATATCGATCATTGGACATGGAACAGGAACTCGATGGACCGGGCGGCGTGTTAGTGAAGACTTTGAAGTGCCCGATCCGGATCAACGGCAGCGCCCCCGCCTCCCCGATGGCCGCGCCCGCCGTAGGCGCGCAGAACAAACGGATTCTTGGGGAGCTGGGAGAGGATGCAGGCTCCCCGCCGGCTACCAGCGTGCCGGCAGAGGCTGACGGCGAACTTCCACTCGCGGGGATTACGGTGCTGGACTTCAGCCAGTTCCTGTCCGGTCCTTGCTGCAGCCTGCGGTTGGCCGACCTGGGTGCGCGCGTCATCAAGGTGGAGAAAACAGGCGGCGGCGACATCTGCCGGGCTCTCTATGTCTCCGACGTGCAACTGGATGAAGAGAGCACGATCTTTCACGCGATCAACCGAAACAAGGAAAGCCTTTCCCTGGACCTGAAAGATCCCCGGGCATTGGAGACGATTCTGGGCCTGGTGGCGAAGGTCGACATGGTCCTGCACAACTTCCGTCCCGGCGTGGCAGAGCGACTGGGCATCGACTATGAAAACCTGTCCGCGGTCAACCCGTCCCTGGTCTTTGGAGAGATCAACGGCTATGGGACGAAGGGACCCTGGAAAGATGATCCCGGACAGGACCTGCTTCTGCAGTCTCTTTCGGGCATGGCGATCCTGAGCGGTAATGCGGACCAGGGTCCGGTCCCGATGGGACTTTCCATCGTCGACATTCTGGCCGGACAGCAACTTGCGCAGGGATTGCTGGCGGCGCTGCACCATCGAAACCGCACTGGGGAAGGAGCGCGGATCGAAGTGCCCATGCTGGCATCCGCGCTCGATCTTCAATTCGAGACCTGGACGACCTTTCTTCAGGACGGCAAGCCGGTGGAGCGAACACGTTTCAGCAATGCACACGCCTTCATCGCGGCGCCTTATGGAATTTACGAGACGGCCGACGGATACCTGGCCCTGGCCATGGGCCGGATCCCGCAACTCGGCGAACTGTTGGCCTGTCCTCCCTTGTGCGCGTACGAGAATCCTGCCGGCTGGTTCTCCGAGAGAGACGCGATCAAGGCCATCCTCGAAAACCACATCAGGACGAAACCTACCGCGGACTGGCTGACGGTACTCGAGCCCGCCGACATCTGGTGCGCGGAGGTACTGGACTGGCCCCGACTCATGGCGCACGACGGATTCACCTGCCTCGGCATGAAACAGACCGTGAACCGATCGTCCGGCACCTCCTACGAGACCACCCGCTGCCCCATTCGTATTGACGGTGAACCCCTCTACGCCGATAAAGGCTCACCCGCCGTGGGCGAACATACGACGGCGATCCTCGACGAATTCGCACGCTTATGAAAGTTCTAGTCACTGGAGGCACAGGTTTTATCGGCGCGCGAGTCACGCGGAATCTCTTGAACCGCGACGTGCCTGTCGTCGTCGCCGACTCCGTGTTGAATATGCCGTGGATCGGCCAGCTCGCGGAGTTTTACGACGCGCAGCATTCCGACGCTTCCGTTGTCGAGAACCTGAAGGACGCCGAGTTCGTTGAGTTCGACGTCGCCGACCCCACCTCCGTGGACGCTCTCTTCAGCTCGCACCCGGGCATCACGCACGTCATCCACCTGGCGTTCATGTTCAACAACGACATCCTCTCCGACATCCGCCGCGGCGCATCCGTCAACATCGTGGGCACCGCGAACCTGCTCGAGGCCTCCGTCAACCAGGGGATCCGCCGGCTGGTATTCGCAAGCAGCGAAACCGTCTACGGTCCGTCGCAGGAACACTACGGGAACCACGCGGTGAAAGAAGATGAGTATTGCGCCCCCCATGATCATGCGTACCTGTATGGTGTCATGAAAATTCTGAACGAGCGAATCGCCGCGGAGTATGTAAATGCGGGTCGGTTGGATGTCGCCTGCGCGCGCCCGCCGGTGGTGTTCGGTGATGGGCGCGACCGGGGCGCGGTCATGTGGGCCGGCCAGTTCGCCTCCCTTCCCGCCGTGGGAAAGAAGGCCAGGCTGCCTTTTTCGAGAAGTTCCCGGGAATCCTGGATCTACGTGGATGACTGCGCGGAGCAGTTCGTTCGCCTGGCGCTGAAACCCGGGCCCCTGTCGCACCAGGTGTACAATAGCGGCGGCGCCTCCCACTCCGCCGGGGAGATGATGGAGATGGTCCGCCAATGGCTTCCGGACACCGAAGTTGAATTCGACGAATCCGTTCCGCGGACACCGTTGGTTGATGATACAAACGGCACGCGGCTGGCAAAGGAGATCGGCTTCGAGCCGCGACCCGTACTTGACGCATTAAAACTTCACATCAATGAAGCCCGGTTTCGGGCGGGATTGAAACCGATCCAACCATAAAGAAGGACCCATCATGACAACACCATTCCGCAATACCGTCGTCGGCAGTTATCCCCGCGCGGATGCCGTCGAAGACACGATGAAACGTCCCACCTGGAACCAGGACGAGATCGACAACTATATCCGCTGGGCAGTCCAGGACCAGGTTGACCTCGGCCTGGAAGTAATCACGGATGGCGAGGGGTACCGCGAGAACATGTACTACTACTACCAGAAGCGCGTCGATGGCGTGACGTTCGATGGTATGATCGAGCAGTCTTTCGGAGAGGCCGGATTCAAAATCGGATGTCCGCGCCTGGTCAGCGAATTGAAGAACCCGCGATTCAACATGGCCCACAACTGGAAGGTCGCGCGCGAAGCGGCCCCCGATCATGTGCAGGTCAAGCAAACCGTATCCAGCCCATACATGATCGCGCGCTTCACCGTGAATCAACGGCCGGACCTCTACCCGGATGAAATGGCCCTCACCCGGGCTTGGGCTGCCGTTCTCATGGAGGAACTCAAGGAAACCGTCGCCGCCGGATGCACCTTTGTACAGATTGACGAGCCCATGTGGACCGAGTCGCCCGGGAACAGCGAATGGTCGGCGGACATTATAAACGAGATGATCGAGGAGCTCGGTCCGGAAGTCAGGGTGGCCCTCCATGTCTGTGGAGGCAATCCGCGCCGCAAGCGGATCTACTTCACAAAATACACGGACCTGGCCCCGGCATTCAACAAGATGAAGGTCGACGAGGTGTCGCTCGAGCACTGCACCCTGAGCTACGACCTGATGGACCTCTGGAAGCTTTGGGATTTCAAGGGTGATCTCACCCTGGGCGTCATCGATCAGCGCAGCGACGGCCTGGAATCGATCGACGAAATCTGGGAACGCACCCAGCCCGCCCTGGATCACTTTCCGCCCGAACGCCTGATTCTAAGCAGCGAGTGCGGCTTCGGCCACGTTCCGCTGGATATCACGCGGCAGAAACTGGGGAGACTGGTCGAGGCCTGTCACGCATTCCGCGCGCGATAGATGAACGAATGAAAATCTTCCTGTTGATCTGCGGCCCGTGGACTGTCGTAAGCATCGCGTCGCGCTTCAAGTGGGCTTCCAATGCGCTTCGCTCCAGGATTGTGGTATCTACAAATCCGAAACATGGTCCGACGAAGGCGGAATCCGAAATTCGCCTTCCTAATCCACGTAAATCATGTTCGCTGCGTAGATCGATTTCTTTCCGTCGGTGTCCTTTGCCTGGGCACGAAAAATGATTGTCTCCCCGGCACCTGCCGGGAACGTCGCTTCATAAGGCGCGGTGTCATCCTCGATCGATTTCCAGTCGCTGCCGCCATTGGTGCTCTTTCCGAACATGACCTGTGCAATCATGCCCGAATCCGAAACCGCCTGGGCGGTGAGCCTTAACTCGCCGGCCGGATACGCGCCGCGATCTTCGAACGGTTTGCCGTCCATCAGAAGTTTCACCCCCGGCCAGGCTTGGGAGCGACGTACATCGTCCGCCGCATCTCCAAACGCGTCCCATCTGCCATCGGCCTTGCCGATGCCGTTCGTTTCCACCATCGCAACGGCATAGCCGGAAGCGAAGTTGTAGAGAAACACCCGGTACCCGTCGGCCCCGAAAGCGTACGCAGCGATCAGTTCCTCGTACACATCCTGGTAAATGTTCCGATCCTTCAACCACTCTTGCACCTCTTCGCTGCAGGGTCCGAAACCGTAGTAATTAACATTTTCGCACTTGGGCGCAATCCACCCTCCCAGTGAGCCGGATAGTGCGACCAGGTCCATTCCGTCGCCGCCGAGCTTTTTGGCCTCGTTCACGCGCTCGACAATTCGATGGCCGTTCACGCAGATCGTCGCCCCGACGCTGCAGGAGAATACTTTCTGGTGCAGGTCGAACCACGGAGGATCGCAATGATTGACATAGGCACTCCGCGTCGGATTGAGGTCATGATACGTGTCCGCCCAGGCCCGCAGAAAATCCTGCTGATCTTCCGTCTTACCGCTGCATTCCGGTTCGTCCACCATGACGTGCCCCAAGACGGCATCGCCGACATACTCGCCGTTCCAGACATAGCCGTCCCGCAGGCCCCTGATTTCTTCAATACCCGGCAACATCTTCTCCCGGCTCCATTGACCCGGTCCATGATATGCGTTCAACTCGCCATATGCGGTAACGCCTTTCATCCCCCAGCGCTTGATCGCCGACCATTGGTTGGCGTAGGTGTTTCCACTGGTGACAATAAAAGTCACCCCATGGCGGGCCATGTCCATGAACGCGTACTCCCAGCCAAAAGTGTCCTGCTTCGAAACCGAGGGCATTGAATAGTAGACGCCGATGGTAAAATTGTCTCCTACGGGCGCGATTGCTGGAGGAGCTTCGGATGACAAGGCGGTGTTGGAAAAGCAGGCAAAAAAACACAGAAAAGAGGCTGGAATGACGAATGACGAAATACCCAAGGACAAATGAAAACCGAAATCCGAATGACGAGGGGACTCGCTGTCCGTTCCATTGCGAACAAAGCAGTTCCATTCGGGCTTAGTCATTAGACATTCATTCTTCATTGGTCATTTCACATGGATCATGTTCGCCGCAAATATTGACTTTCTCCCCTCGGAATCGACCGCCCGAGCGCGAAAGATCACCGTCTGGCCGGCCTCGGCGGGGAACGTCGCCGAGTAGGGGGCTGTATCATCCTCCGTGGCCTCCCAGTTGCTGCCGCCGTTCGTGCTTTTCCCGAATATGACCTTGGCAATCGTTCCGGAATCGGAAACAGCCTCCGCGGTGAGAGCCAGGTCACCGGCCGGGTACCGGCCGCGGTCATCGAAGGGTTGGCCCGCATGAAACAATTCCACGCCCGGCCAGCCATGTGCACGACGCAGATCGTGCGCCGCCGCGCTGAAACCCGCACGGATTCCGACGTTGTCGTTGCCGTCGATGTCGACAATCGAGTATCCACGATGCTTGTTGAATTGATACGGATGAAAGCCGGGACTGCCCCAGGCATAGGCCGTGATCATCATTTCGTATGCGTCCTCCTGGTTGGTCCTGGAATCGAGCCAGTCGAACACCGCCTCGGAGCAAGGTCCGAGACTCCAGCTCTCGATTCGATCGCACAGGTTCCCTCCCCAGTCGGAAAGGCGTCCCTGGAGCGCAACCACCGTGAAATTATTGAGTCCAATCTCCCGGGCGGCTTCCTGCCGTTCCGTAATCCGCATGCTGTTGGGTACAATGGTCGGGGCGGCGCTGCAACTGGCTTGCCTTTCGTTGAAATCGTACCAGGGCGGATCGCTATGATTTACCCACGTATCCCGGCCCGGATTCATTTCGTGGTAAACGTCCGCCCATACGCGAAGAAAGTTGATCTGGTCCTCCGTGATCGTGCTGGCGTCGCTTTCCGGCTCATCCTGCACGATGTGGCCGATAATGGTGCCGCCGACTGACTTGCCCCCCCAGACAAGGTTGTCCACGTCGCGCTTCTGTACCCGGTTCAACCCCTCGAGCGTGGACCGGTCCCACTTCCCTTCGCCGGGATAGGAGTTCAGCCAATGATAACTGGTGATGCCTTTCATCCCCCAGTTCCGGATCGCGGCCCAACCGTCCGGCCAGCAGGACCCTCCGACGACAATCCGGTTACAGCCGATGCGGGCCATGTCCATGAAAGCGTAGTCCCAGGAAAAATTGTCCTTGGGCTCCAACTGGGGCATGGAGTAGTAGGCGCCGATGGTAAACGTTTCACCGGCGGGGCGCGATGGGTCCGCCAATCCCGCCGACGCATTCGCCGCAACGGCAAGGAGAAGGGCCGGAATCACTCACTCGTCTCCGGCGCCGGCGAGAGCACGAAGGACTTGATCTTGAAATAGTCATTCTCCGCCGGGCTGAGATCGCGAAGACGGATGAAAAAGTCCCCCGGGCCGATGCCCGCAACCGTCAGGCCGGCGGCAACCGGCGAGTTCGGCCACATCGAGAACTCCACCGGGTTAGGTCCGGCCAGGTCGTGCGAATAGGATTGATTGCTTTCGTCGCCCGCGTGACCGGGATAGAAATAGTGCCACTCGCCGCTGACGATCTTCTCCCCGTTCGGCATCTCCCCATTTTCAGTGACCGTGCCGGCATCGCTTCCCAACCGGTAGGCCCAAGGCGTTCCCTTCATGGTCCCGGTTTGCCAATTCACCGTGAGGAAATAGGTTCCGTCAGGGATCGAATCGGGAAAACTAATCTTCACTTCCCCCATGGCGTGGATCGGATTTCCCTTGGCATCGGTGGATACCAGGACTTTTGAACCTGCGACTTTGTAATGCCCGTCGAGCGCCGTGATTCGGCACGTAGACGCGGATATCGTTCCCGGCCACTGCGGAGAACGGCCCCCCATTGTTGCGCAGGAAGTTGCTCCCGCGATCAGCAGGAGCGTGAAAAACAGATAGACAATTGTTTTCATTTTTTGCCCTCGGTATTCGAGACTAGCATGCTTCCATGATCAGGCAAGCGCTATCTACAAGGCAGTGATCGGCATTGACCCGCCGGATGAGATGCGCTTTCTTTTTCGCATGAGCACGATCGAACCTTACCGGGTAGTGTGGGCCGAAACGGGGCGGGATGCCAACGATTCGATGCCGCTGGGCAATGGCGACATCGGTTTAAACGTGTGGACCGAGACCGGCGGGGACCTGGTGTTTTACATCGGGAAGACCGATAGCTGGGACGACTACGGCCGGCTTGTGAAGGTCGGGCGGATCCGCCTTTCACTGGATCCCGGGCCGGGCAGTGCTTCCCAGCAGTTTTCCCAAACCCTGACGATCAAAGACGCGACCGTGGAAATCCGGTGGGGGGAGAGCCGGGTGCGCATATGGGTCGACGCAAACCATCCCCTGATCGAGCTCGAGGTGGATACCCCGGAGCCCGTGCGGGCGACGGTCTCGATCGAATTGTGGCGTACTGAACCGGAAGTTCTCCCATCGGTTACCTCCAGTGACGTGTTGCGGGACTCCGACGCAGCAAACGACATGATGGACGAGACCGTCGTAGAGCCCGACACCCTCCTCGCGGGTATTGATGGGCAAGTCGGCTGGTATCACCACAACGGCAAATCGATCGGCCCGGAGATTCACGCAAAGATCCAGGGGTTGGACGGATTTGATTTCGTGGATCCCTTGTTGCACCGGACGTTCGGCGCCGTCGTGTGGGCGGACGGCGGGGAAGCTGAGAGCGACGCGCGGCTGGTCTCTCTGGCTGCCACCCGCCACAGGTTCAAGATCGCGGTGCTCACCAGTCACCCTTCCACACCGGAGGCGTGGCGGGCGGAGATGGATGAGACCATCCGCTCGATTTCCGCGAAA
>CAUZEO010000018.1:0-33684 GCA_963578625.1 Kiritimatiellia bacterium
CTTTCCACCCTACGATCACATCCAGATCCGGGCTGATGCCCGGGTTGGGCGAGTTCAGATGTATGATCCGCCCCAAATTTCGGGCTTCCTCAAGCACGCTCGCGGCCGCAATCGCATCGTCCTCAAAAGGCTTCGTTGTCATCGCGTCCTTGCCGGCGCGGATAATTTTCTCCAGCAAGGCCGCACGACCGCGGGGTCCGGAGAACAGGCCGACCGCGGCAACTTCCGAGTCAGCGAGAACGTCGTCGAGGGAGTCATAGACCGGTAGCGATCCGTGTTGGGTAGAAACCGCCTCCGCCTTTTCCCGGTCCAGATCGCACAGACCTGCCAGGCGCACATAAGCATTGCCGCCATTTCCGGTCAGGTCACGGACAATGCGTTTGCCGAAGTTCAGGCCGACGACAACGAGGGGAATCGGAGAATCGGGCACGGTACACTAGACCTCTTCCAGGCCAATATCGTCAAACCAGGCCTGCCCTGGTCCCTCCAACTCGAGATAAAGCCAGCCGAATTCCGTGTCCGCCGCAGTGGTAAAAATTTCTTCGAAATACGTCCATTCCGTGTTACCCGCATCGGGCCCGGCGATATGCGATATGCCGCCATCGCGGGGACGAAAGCCGACCTCGTCAAAGCGGATTTGCGCCCCCTTTCCCGCCACACCTTCGCACTGAATCCATCCACTGAGCCGGTATTGCCTGCTCCCATAAAGATGCGGAGTGGGTCCACCTGAAAGCTTCGCCTGCACCAGTTCATCCGGGCCGCGGCCGCGGAGGCGAATGGATCGGGTTCCCGAATGTCCGCGGGATGAATCCCAGTATAACTCGTGATCGGGTGAAAGCGAAACAAAGAGGACCGACGCGGAAACGGTCTGGTCATACGGAATGGGCTCCTCAAAGTCGCTGACCCGGCCGTAGAAGAACCCCGGCAGTTGGGGATTATACACGATGGACCCGTGCAGGTCGCGGTCATCGCGGTCCGACTCGTTCTGAACCGGGTCCGGATGGGTCGGGTCAACGCCATACCTGATCGGCTCGGACTGTCGCATCAATCCTTCAGCGACACTCACGGGAATACTGAAGAAACGAAACTGCGCCTCCCATCTGTACGGACCCTGTTCCTGTTTTTTCTGCATATGAAAAAGCAAGTGTTCGTCGTACAGGTTACAACACGTCGCACAAGCGGTAGGCGGATTGGAATGGAGAACTTCGATCACCGGATTGGTATGGGGATCGGTGAAATATCCGATGAATCCTCCGTTTGCCACGCTCCGTTCGTCCTGGTCGTTCATGCCGGGCGTCATGTATCCGACCGGATTGTGCGGCCACCGGATGATCCGCCCGTCCGGATTCGTCCAGACCGTGCAACTGTACCGCTTGCATTCCGGCCGGTTGTCATACAGGCCCCCGGCATACAGATTGACGTATTCCGTGATATACGGATCGGGCGACTCGAGTTCTGCTTTCACTTCCGCCGTATAGCTGTCGGGTAACGGATCGTAGAGAAGACGGATCTCGTGAGAACCCCTGATTCTATCGTCGTGCGGATAGGATTCGCTGATCCGAAAAGTGATTTCGGACCCTCCGGATTCACCGAATGACCACTCCATTGCCGGCTTGTATTTCCGCCCCTGAGCATCCGAGCCCCAGTCCTTCTTCGGCAACCCGGGTACCGGAGGTGTACGCCAGGTGGAACCGCCGATCAAAGTGAAGCCGTCGCCGCTGTCATTGATCCACCATTGCAGAATCAGGCGTCCGCCCTGGTAGGAAGGAGCATGATAAGGATTGGCGATTTCGGCGGGCCGAGGCGGCGCCTGGCCCGGGTGGGGAGCAAGCCACTCCAGCGTTGCGGCGTTCTTGTCGATCAACCCGACGCGCGTATCGCCGTCCAGGACCCACACGAATTGATCGTCCACCGGTTGGAAATGCAGATCCGGGGTACGATCGGCCCGGCTTTTCAGGCGGCCTTGGGAAATGCCGCCACGCAGGGCTTTGGTAAGGATGGTTTCGCTCACGGGAAAGTCTCCACTTCCAACTATCAAATGTGATGGCGCTTCAAGCTCGGGAGATTGTCAGATCCTTGGTGCGGGATCAAGATTAGAATTATTCGGAGCCAAAGCGTTGCCTGGAACTGTTTCCGCGTTCGGAGATACGGATCGCATTTTATAGCAATTGAAGCCTCCTGCATCGATCGGCTTTGATTCTACAAGAATCGGGATTATGATTGGTAGAAAAGAAAGATTGGATATCATAATGACGGTCGACAAGATTACCAACCCCCACACTCTTCGCCTCCTCGGGGCCTGCCGCGTGGAACCCAAGCCCTACGTGCCTCGATTCGATTGGATCGAGCACGATGGAGGGTACTGGATTCGCGATCACGGGAAGCCCATTGCCTACATTCGGAGCAACTGGCTCCTGCTCGACGCCTTCGAGTTCTCGCCGTTTACTTCACTGGGGCGCGATCTCACCATTCATCCCCGATACGACATGGGGACATACATCAACATGCATGCAATGTTGCTTCCGGCGGTCGGTGGCAATTTCCGGTGGCCGTCTGAGAGATGTGTCCTCACTTGGAATCTCGATGATCCGTCCGTCCTGGTTTTCACGGTGGAGGCGGACTACAAGAGCGGAGAGCGGAGTACGAACACGCTGACGTTGAGCTACGATCCGGAGACTGCCCAATATTGTTATCGAATTCACAAGCTTCTTGCTCTGCCGGAGCCGGGAAGGAAAGAATTTTGTAACATCTATCCGAAACATCTTGGGAACGGAATGCCTTCAGGCGCCAAGTGGCAGTACACATTGTGGAGCGGTGCGGACGGACGGCTTTGGAAGATGCCCGTCAATCCTGCGTTCACCTGCGCAATCCGCGCAAGCGATCCTGCCCGGAATAAACTACTTGCTCATCAGGGATTCATCGGATGGGGAGTCCAGGAGGATTTCAACCTCGTAACCGTTATCGAGCATTCGTCCGTGCCGGTCGTCTCCGCAACTTGCGACATGTGGTTTGACGAGCATCTGACATTCGAAGCCGCCGGCATGGAACAGATGCGCGACGGCACACGAGTGGATATGGAAGTAACCTTCAGGTTACTGAATGTTCCGCCCTCTCCGCTCCGTGAGTTCATCGATGCGGCGGAACAGGTTCCCGTGTCGCAGGAGGAACTCGAGCGGTTCGGAGTGCCGGGCTTCATCTTTGGCCAAGTCAACGATCTGGAAGGGCCCATGGATCCGACCCTTCCACAGCCGGGCCAGATCTGGCCCCTCGATGACAGCAAATCAGGCCTGTTCGAGGTGGAGGACGGCGGTCGCGCGATCCGCGGCTCGACCCCGCTGACCGAGCATGTTACCTGGGTCAAAGATGAAGGGCACTCCGGAAATCGTTCAATTCGTGTCAACGGCTTTCCCCACAAAATCGTACGTCTGACGCCCGGCGGGCAAGCAGTGCACGTGAAGCCGGGCACGACGTACCGATTCGAGGGTTGGATCAAATCCGAGGGCGCGTTGGGGCGCCTTTTTGTCGGACGCGTTTGGTACACGGCGGCGACTTACTTTGGTCACGCGGTCAGCGCATCGGTAGGCCCTTTTGATGATTGGACACACGTGGCGGTAGAGCTTTCAAGTGAAGACCTGCCCTACCTTCTCTGCCAGCTGGAAGTAGAGGGCGACGGCTTCGCCTGGTTCGACGATCTGAACTGGCACGAGGTGAATCCATGACCAATTCGGCATCAGATCCGCGCATTCAGCAACGCCGCGAACGAAACCGCACCCTCTTCGAAAGCGCAGTCCGGGCAGGCCGGCCCCGCTACAATGAGGATCTGGGTCTACTATCCTATCTCCATCCAACCCGTCCCGATCGCGCGGGGGGTCATGTGGCCCAGGAGAGCCTGGAATTCGCAATCGCACTGGCGGAAACCGGTGAATCCGCTGACGTCGCCCGCCGCATCGTCGAAGAAACACTCCGCTATCAGGATCTTCGCGAAGATTCCCACACCTGTGGCAACTGGTTCTGGATGGATTACCTGACGGAAGTCCTGGATCCGAATGCGGTAAGCTTTATGGTTCCGAACCTCCATTACCTCGTGACCCGCCACCGCAACCTCATTGGAGAGGAGCTGGCCGATCGCGTGACAGAGGCAGTAGCGCGGGGGGGGGATGCCCTTCTGGCTCATCGCTGCCAATGGGCGTACGGCAACATCTATCTCCTGAATATTCTCTCCAAGCTCCTGATCGCCGATTTGACCGGCAGCGAAAGAATGCGGACACTGGGCTACGTGGAATGGCAGGAGTGGCTCAGCCACACGGACCGATTCGGGATTACCGAGTTTAACAGCACAACCTATACCGCGGTACAGATCTCCGCGCTGGAAGCCATGGCTGAAGTGCCGGCGGATGAGGTGTTCCATAAACAGGTGCACCGCGTCCTGGAGTATTATTACACGGAAGCCTGCCTCCACTATCATCCGGGCAGCGGCTTGTTCGCCGGTCCGAAAAGCCGGCAGAACACCGTCCCCTACTCCATGAGCATGCTTCACACAGCCTTCTTCTGCCAACTGGGAATCCACCAGCCCGATGACAGTCCATACAACGCCAATTATGCTCTGACGGACTACATGGCCCCGCCCGAAATTCTCGATCTTGCGCTTGGGAAGATGCTGCCCCTTGATATGACACTCACTTCCCGCCACGCCGGCCTGGGAAGACGAGTGTGGATGAATGAGACCTATGCCGTAGGCAGTGCGCATGGCGCGCAATACGGCGCCAGTGACGTGCTGCTCGAATCCGTGTATGGATTGGATGGGAAAGCAGGAATAACCTTCGCGAAGGGACTGCCCAACCGCTTCGAATTCTACAGCGATCAGGATCGGAATCTCGTGGTGGGTGGATTTCGATGGCGCTTCTGGCCGGAAGAAGATCTCGAACGCGCAAGCCAATCCGCCCCACTCACCAAGAATAAAATTGGATACGGTTCTGTCTACGTTCCACCGGACGTCAAAACCGTGGAGATCCAAATGGTGCTGGGCTATCGGCGCGCTGATCCCGTGGTCTTGATCAATGGGGAGGCCTGGGACCAGGAGCCGGTAACGCTACAAGGTTCCGACAGCCCGATCGTTGCGTCCCTCGGAGTATATTTGGGATTCCGAGTTCGATCGAACCAACGAATCTCGATCGCCTGGGAAGATGACGCAATCATCGCCCGACTCAAAGCGCGCCGGCCGCGTAAACCGCCGTGGACGGTTACGCAACCGATTCTGTTCATCGTTGAGAGCGAAGAGGAAGCGGGAGGGATTGCGCAGTTTGCTGATGCGATGTCCAACGCCAGGCTCTCTCGAATTACCCGGGAGTCGAAGCAGCGAATTACCGGCGTATGGAGAGACCGGAAAATCAGCGCCGAGGTACCGGTCAATCCTGAATATCTTCTGAACACGTCATGGCGAAAACTGCCGTACGCAAGGCTTAATGATGTGATCAATTCGGGCAGTGAGACAGGGATTTGGAGCGAGTACTAGCCCCAAGCAAATTCCAGCCGTGAAATGTCGCATGTCGAATGCGAAATATTGGAAATTTTCGAAACAGTGCGACAACGCTACGGTGGGACTTCTATCCCGGTTTCATCATGAGAATACGCCTTGTTATTGTTACCGGGGTTCCGGTTGGGCTTTGCGACGCGGGTCGGATACCGGTGCTACCACGGATTGCTGGGCGCCATTTTCCAGGCTTGTGCGCGGCGAACGGTAGTGGCGCCGCCGCGACTGAACACGGAGACACCTACGCTGTCCTCGCGCGTCGGATAGATGCGCCGCATGACGGCTTGCCGCTCATTGGCGAAAACCTCCACCACGGATTGGTCGATGAATACCCGCAATTGCAAAGACTCCTCCGGCGCAAGCTCGAAGGGTCCGCCTTCCACGGATTTTGATCCTTCGCCCAAGCTTGCATTGCGAGTGTCGATACAGAGCTTCTTTGCCTCCGAATCGTAGAAAACTGTCGTGCGTTCTTTTCCTTCCGGCGAGCAGCACACATTCACACCGTACGCGGCGGCATCTCCCGACTCCATCTCCACGTACAGTTCAAGATCTCTGCCTGCGATCTCTTTCAATTCGACTTCCTGGTCTGCATCCACGGCCAGGGAATCGATCGGCCAAGTTTGATAGCGAAGCTGCTCCAATTCAACCGGGGGCGCCATCCGCAATGTCTTGTCATCTCCAAGCCACAGGACCCGGGGAAGGCTAAGGGTTCCCGACCAGCCGCTCTCCTTAATGGTCTCCTCCTCACGCAGATCACGAATCCATGCCCACATGATGCGCCTGCCCTGGTCATCCACGATGCTCTCGGGGGCAAAGAAATGATAGTCCTCCCAGCTCATCCGGCCATGCGTTTCAGGATAGAACCGGTCGTTCTCGTAGCGGCCGATGTAATACTGACACCCGTGATTGTGACTGATAAAAAGCAGCATGTGTCGATCACCAAGCGGAAAGAAGTCCGGACACATGCAATCTTCATCGGCTTCGGTCCACTCGCGCCGGGAAGTATAGAAAGGATGAAGGTACTCCCATTTCGCCAGGTCGTCGGAGACAAAGAGGTAGGCGGTATCGCCCTTATGCTCGTCCATGTCCTTCTCTCGCCCGAAGATCCTGAGCACGGGAAGATTTCCAGTCAGCATGTAGTATCTGCCTTCGTGAATCCAGATGTCCGACGGGTCGGCAACCGCGAAGGGCTCACCGCCCGGAGTTTCATCATACCCGTCTTTGTTCATGGGAATGACGGGGTTGGCGGGGTGCTTCGTCCAGTGATTCAGCTCGTCGTCCGAACTGGTGGCGAGAAGAATCCCGCCCTTCCCACTTAGTCCCCAGTAGCTGATAGTCGGAATTCCATCCCGATCGACAAACGCTCCCCCGCTGAAAATTGCGGTGTCTATTTCACCCGGTTCAAGGGCGATCGGATGATGGCGCCAGTGCACGAGGTCGCTGCTGGAGATATGGGCGTAACAGTGGTAGCGCGCTTTCGGCTGAACAATCAGCATCAGGTGATAGCGGCCCTTCCAGAATAGAGCGCCGTTGGGATCGAAAGGCACGCACCTCCCGCCCATGGAGACGATGTGATAACGAGGCCGGTACGGGTCGGTCACCAAGGAATCCCTGAGAACCTGCTCCGACTGCATTTGTTCTTGCATTTCTACTCTCCTCTTTCCTATTTGAACATAACCTAGCTCACCGAATGAGCGGATACCATTGAAAACGGCTCCCAAATGAAATTATCGATCAAGCGCGAAGAACTGATATCCGAGGGCTTCTGTACGGTACCCGGAGTACTGAACGCCGAAAGCCTCCAAACATTACGGGACGCCAGCGACTCGGTTGTCGCGGCCATGACCGATGAGGAAAGGGAACGAAACCGGTCCACCGGCAGCATGATTATCACGTGGCGTCATGACGCATTTACGGAACTTGTGGCCTCGCCTGAAGTCGAAAAAGTTTTGAAGGATCTCGGTTTCAACGACTGCAAATTCACTTCCGGTTTCGTGATCAGCAAACCGCCGAAGAGTCCTCCCCTTTTCTGGCACTATGACTGGGCGGCCTGGAACCATCCCTTCAGCTACGAACCCTTTCCCGCCCAGATTTTCCTGATGTTCTATCTCGTGGACACCACCCGGGAGAACGGATGTTTGCGCGTCATTCCACGATCCCATATCGAGGAGAATCCACTCCACGAAAAACTTCGAAATGCACATACCGACGAATTGCGACGAGCGAACGATCTCACATGCGTGGAATTTCAGGAGCGCCCGGACGATGTCGACGTCCCGGTGAAAGCGGGAGACCTGGTCATGGGCGACTCCAGGATCCTCCACTCAGCCCATTCCAACGACAGCGATAAACGACGCACGGTGATCACGCTCTGGTTTCATCCGGACTTCGGAACCTATCCCGATCCGATTCGCGGCTACGTCGCAAACATGTACGGTCCGCCGCACACCGACTGGCCGGAACCAGCCAAGAGCCGCATGGAGGAGTTGACTCCGAAGTACGAAGGATCCACGGAGGCCATCGGGTTCAGCCGCGATCGCTTGAGCCGGGAAGAGTTTTTCCAGCAGTTGGATGCATCAGCCCAGCCGTAGCACCCGATCCCGTGGCATGGGCATCCTGCCCGTGGCCCGCAGAGCCAACAGAACGGAACCAAAGTCGGACCGTGCTCGCGCGAGGCTCCTGCGATCAGCTTCGAGTGCCACGGGCACGATGCCCATGGCACGATCATTGGACACAGCCATTGGGACGCGCATTTCAATTCCATTGACAGGAACCCGGGGGATGTTTATCTAAGTTGAACATTGGGGAACCCGTGGAAAAGACCATTAACATCCGGCAATTGCATGGCGAACTGGCATCAATCATTGATCAGGAGGTTCGTAAAGGATCGCGTTTAACAGAGCTCTATCGCAGCCGGCCCGCCTTCAAGATTGTGCCAATCGATGGGCAGGTATCGGGCAGGACTGTACGTCGTACGTCGTCATGCGAGAGCTTAAACTGAAAAACGTCCTGACACCTGACGAGCATTTTCGTCAAATGGGATTCGAAACAGTTCCGTGACAAGGCGAACGGCAGCTTTCTTTGCATTGATCGTCGCCAGCGACACCATGGCCGCGGACTGGAACCAGTGGCGCGGTCCCCTCCGCAATGGCGTGGTGCTCGAAAGCCCGAAAATGGCGGACTCCTGGCCCGACGCCGGGCCCGTCAAGGTCTGGGACAGCGAACCCATCTCAAGCAAACGGCAGGGTTTCGGCAGCGTGGCGGTCGTCAAAGGAAAGGTCTACGCCTACGTCAATTGGCGGTACCAGGATCCGGTATCTCTCACTCGTGAAACGCTGGGGATGAATGCAGGCGAAATTCCGTCCAACGTCGTAGCCAAACTGGAGGAGATCGTAGATGTGGAATTGGCCAGCGCCGATTTCCTGGACGACTGGATCGATGTCGCAGGCATCGAGCGGAACGTCAAACTGGAAATTCTCTCCTGGCTCCCGGATCGAGAGGTCACCGGCAAGGATGTCGTGCTGTGCCTGGACACGACAGACGGCAAAACGTTGTGGCGGTTCGAACAGACCAGCCGCCCGGACGAATCGGGGGGCTCGAGCACACCGTGTGTCGTCGACGAAAGGGTGTACGTGGTCGGAGCCAATGCCGACCTGTATTGTCTCGACGCGGACACGGGCAAGAAGATCTGGCAGACGAAAGTCGGATCGGGCATACAGCACACATCGGTTGCGGTCACCGACGGAATCGTGGTCGCCGCGGTTGGTCCGCTGATTGCGCTGAATGCGGAAACCGGCGAGACGCTATGGGAACAGGAGGCCGTACCCGGCTCATTTTCCTCGCCCTCCATCTGGCGATCCGGTGGAAAGACCTATCTTCTGTGCAACACCCGGCAGGATCTCAGTTGCGTGAATCTCCTGGACGGCGCCGTCGCGTGGAAGGTGCCTGGAGGAAACAACTCGAGCGCGGCAATCAGCCAAGATTACATGGCCGTGTTTACCGGCCCAAGGGGGCTGGGGCTGGCTCTTTACAAGCTGTCGCCCCGGACGGGGGAACTGCTTTGGTCGGTTGAGCTTCCGAATCGCGAATCCAGCCCACTGATTTATAACGGCCATGTGTACGCAATAGGAGGCGGGCAGGCAAATTGCGTCGATCTCAGCACCGGCGAGATCAAATGGCAGGTTGAAATACCGACTGACATGACTTCGCCGGTTGTTGCCGACGGCAAGATCTACTCAGCCGCCATACATTCCCTGACGATGATTGCCCCAACTCCGGAGACGTACACCGCCTTGAGCAGTGCGAGTTTGCCGATCGGGCGATGCGTCTCGCCGGCCATCGTGGACGGGAAACTCTACATGCGTCTGCAAACCGGAGTGTCGTGCTACGATTTGACATCGGACCGTAGCACGAGAATCCTGCCCGTGTCGGAGCAGCATAAGCAGAAGAAAAAGAGCACGCGATGAGCTCTGGCTCGCTTTTGCTCTGCCCTTCCTCTCTGTGCCTGCTCCGGCCATAGGCAGGATACCCGAGCCACGCTCCTGCCATCTTGTGAATCTCCTGGACGCAGAAAGTTGGAATGGGTGACGGATCACGATGCATCGCGAATTGTCTTTGATCTGCGCCCGCACCTCTTGCATGTTAGGACGCCGACTTTGAAATGAAAGGATTCACTATGAACCACGTCCGTTTGACACGATGCCTGGCAGGAGTTTTTATCGTCACACTGGGTACGTTCCATGACGCGTGCGGGTCCTGGAGAGATGCGGAGGCCCACGCGGTTCTCGCCAACGATTCGATCCAGGCAAAGTTCCAGTCGGGGCGCCTCTACCAACTCACCGACCGGGTTACCGGCAACCGGCTCGTCGATATAGAGCCGGCCGCGCTACCATCTTCCCTCATCTGGTTTGATGCGTCGCCCGCCGATATGGATGAATGGACGGTCACGCAACGGGCTGATCGAGGCTTACGTCCCCGAGGGCTGGCGCGCGTTCGTGGACGGGGTGGAGTTGATCCCAAATCCAACAACACGGCTCGCGACCGGGGAGTTGCGATCGAATGATCTTCCGTACCCGGGCGAGTCCGTCGTCACGAAGATCGAGACCGACAACGTTGCGACGCAGCTGATTGCGGACAAACTGGGCAAGATCAACGTACTCCGATCCAAGATCATCGCCTTCCGGGAAACGGACAATCTGCTGGTGGGGCGCTGGGTGGATCTTCCGTGGAACCAGCCCCATGAACAGCGGACCTGGCACGTGGGTCAGCATGAACGGATGGAGTATCCCGCGGATGGTCCCTTACGCATGCCGTACCGGGTGAACGCATTCTACAACAAGACCAGCGGACGCGGCGTCATGGCGGGAAAACTGCCCGTGGACCGGAAGATTCGGATGGTGGGCGGTTATAAACTGCGCGACGACGGCAGTTCGCTGGTGGGCGGCGACGGAACAGTACGGATCAACGGCACCGAGGTCGTCTACCTGAACAACGGGCAGAAGCCGTTCACCATGATGACCTTCGACGTGGATCTCACCCCCCTCGCCGGCGAGCACATCATGCTCGAGTTCGCCGCGGAAGGACATGTCGGCGGGGTCTGCGACGGGGATTGGTACGACCCGAAAATCCTGGTGGAGTGAATTCAGAAGGGAATCGACAAAGCTTGCGACAAAGGCCATCTCTGCCCTTAATCTTAAGTCAGCGCATTTCGGGCCAGACCCTGTTCGCGAAGCCGGTAAACCTGTGAATTTCCTGCCCGAGAATCGCGTAGAGGTCATCATGAAGTAGCATCCAGTCGCGTGGAGGCATATCGAATTGGCCGACAACGTCGGCCCTGCCTGCGGCCGGATCGATCAGGGTCATTCTCTCATCGAAAAGGCATCCGATCATCCCGTTCCTCAACCTGATCATCCGATTCTGCGGGACACCTGGTAACTGAAGTACCGGTTGGCAGTTCTGCGCTTCCACATCCATCAGATAGAAGGTTGTCAGCGCCTCCTCCGGCGATGTTTCATTTTCGGTGAATCGTCCGAGGATCATCCCGGGTTTCCACTCAATCAGGGTGCTGAAGTCCATGCAGCCCGGTTTGGGGACCACGCGGCCCGTGACCTCTTTTGATTCGGTGTCGTAGATCACAAGGTCCGCTTCCTTGAATTCCGGGGTTGGTTCGGGCCAGGGAACGGTTGCCACTACGACGTAGCGCCCGCCCAGCGCCGTTTCCGCATCCATCCCCTTTGCGTGTTCGAATTCCTCCCGGATTCCGCCTGCTTCGCCGCTGACCGGATCGTACCAGCCGAGCAGGCCGCCTGGAATGGATTCGATATAGGCTCCACACGGAATGTACAGGCGGTTGTCAGCGGCCAGCACAATCGCATAGGAGCGGCGCTGTAATTCGTAAACAGTGACGCGCCTCGGATTCGCCTCGGCGGAATCCTGGGCAGGCGGCTCCATCAAGGGGTTGGGCGGTTGCTGGGTCCATGGCCGCCGAGGATCCCATTCGTAGACAGGTCCGCCCGCGTACCCGACAAAATATACTTTCTCACCAAACTCCTGGAACGCGTACGTGTGCAGAAGGGTTCCGCCGATGAGCAATTTCTTTCCTGTCTCCGGATCGTACGAAAATAGATTGTAGGGGTCCTCGGAGGCTCCGATGATTTTGTTTTGATAAGTGCCCAACCGAAACATGTAACTGGGACTATCGCCCGCTTGCCAGGTCACCGAATTCCATTCTTCGCCGGGACGCTGATACCACAACGTCGCCGTTCCATCGCCGCGGCAGACGGGAGACGTTTTGAGAATTCGGGGCTTCGGAACACGGGTCTGATACGTAGCCAGGAAGTCGTCTTCCGGAGGCAACTCGTTAACGGGCGTCAGTTCCTTATTCTCCAGGTGATACACTTGGACAATTTCATCCGTGGGATGTGTGTAAAGGAGCGACTCCGGCTGGACGTCTACGATGACATAGATTCCCTGCGCTCTTCGAACGAGCACGGCCCGCTGTGGCAGGTCCCAGGTTTTTATCACTTCCTGTTCCCCCGTTTCGAAGTGAAAGGAGTTCAGGAGATAGGGCATGCCCCCCAACGTGGAATACAGATACTGATCGTCCGCGGCAATGTGATAGATCCCGCCGGTAACATCAGGGCCCTGGGGTCCGTAATCCGTGAAGTCGCCGGTGACGGGATCGAAACGCATCGCATGATGAGCCTTCCAGCCGCCGATATAGATCGCTTCGTCGGCGCCCCAATGGAAGCAATAGTTCCAACTATCAGGCGATCCCGGTCCGAAAATTTCCATGGCGCATTTTCGGGGGTTGTACCGGGCGACAAACGCCTTGGGCGGATCCACATCGGCCATCGTAGGAAATGTGTAAACACACCCGTCCGGCATCAGGGTAAGAAAACAGCAATCCATCTCATTGCCGTGATGGGGAGTAACCTCCTCGGTCTGGAGATTGATCTCGTAGATCGTCCACGGATCCCGCCGAACGATATGGTCCTTGTAGAGGGCATAGGCGCTCCACCCGTCCCCTGCCGTACTGTGTCCGACCAGGGCATACCCCTTCCCCTGCTCTTCATAGAAGGTTCGGCCTCGAACGAAAGACCCGAGATTTTCGCCGGTAAAACGTTGTCCAAAGCTTGTTTTCATTGCCCGATGCGATTACCGCGCACAACCAAATATGTCAAGTGTTGTAGAGTCGCGGAATACAGGGTGCAGGAAGCAAGTGAGCCCGGCAGTCCCTTGCCCCCGGATACCTACACCTTCAATCCCTTACAGAGGTCACCGGATTGGTGAATCTGTGCAGGTTCCCCATTGGAAGCAGTCTGCTCGCCAGGCTCATCCAGATATCCGAAATGTTCTTCCTGGCATCCCGGACAAATGCCGTGAGTAAAATCAGCCGGGGCGTCCTGCTGAATGAACGACTCCACGGTTGATCAGAATCCCCGGTCGTTGCGCACGTTTTGACAGTACGCGAAAACAGGGACCAGACCAGCCATGATCTCGATCTTGCCGAGGGCATTCGCGAGGTTTGAGGAGACGCGTCGCAACTCCAGTTGATTCACAACTTGTCGTGAAAGTGCTTCGCTTGGTCCAGGGATCCGGACAGCTCTCGTGGCTCCCTGTCGATCACGCAAAGGATGCCGATTCCGTGACCTTCGGGCGTGATCAGCGGCGCTCCTGCATAAAATCGGATCTTGGGATCGCCGGTTACGAGAGGATTTTCGGCGAATCTCTTATCTTCGGTGGCGTCAGGCACCACCATCACCTTGTCGCTCATGATCGTGTACGCGCAAAAAGCCAAATCGTGAGGTGTTTGGCTTACTTCAAGCCCAACTTTCGATTTGAACCATTGCCGATCCTCGTCGATTAAGCTGATGAGCGCAATGGGGGCGCCACCAATAAAGGACGCGATCAATGTAATATCGTCATAGGACTGCTCGGGAGGCGTGTCGGGGACGGCGTACTGTCTCAGCGCATCCAGGCCCTGCGCTTCTTGGACCGGCGAGGGAGCATTCATTCGTTTTCCTTGTAAGCGATATGGCCTTTGACTAAAGCGCACCCAATATTGAAACAATAGAACGGAAAACCTTGAGATTTCCCACTCGCGGCAGTAAAGTAAAAGACTGGTTACCGTATCTGCTGCGGAACAGGTTCTTTGCACAGCAATTTTGTTACCACTGAAAGCAGAGCTTTTATACCCAGTACGAAAACTGGCATTTTATCCATGTTCTTTTCTCAATTCTCTGTTCAGACTCGGGAAAAGAGAGCCCCTGTTGATCTATGAAAATTCAAAATCAAAGTTTCCGAATCGGCGTCATCGCATCCCTTTTCATTCCGGCATCGATCCTCGCCGCTGAGGTGGAGCAGATCGAGGATCTTCATATCCATACCAGCTTGGGCACCGCGGACAACAACGCCATCGTAAAACTCGGCATTGGCGTGGACAACGGCGATTATACGGCGCTGCTGAAATGGGATTCTTCCGCACTTGTAACGAATCCGTTCGAACGGGCAAAGCTGTTGATCCAGAATCTGCGCAACGATTCAGATGGATCGTTCTCGATCCATCAAATGCTCACGGACTGGGCCGAATCTACGGACTTCGGGACCACATTGCCGACGTCCGGGATTGACTACGTCACCCACCCCATTGCCGCCGCCGGATTCAACGATGCCAACGCGAAAACGGACACCGTTGATATCGGCAAACTGGTGGAGGCGTGGGTGACCGATACCAATCTGAACAAGGGCATCATTTTCATTCCCAGGCCAATGGCCAACGCGAGCTATCCCAGCGCCCCGGTGTCGGAAATCCAACTCCCGGCGCACTCGCGTGTGCCGGGTCTCGACACGGATGACGTGCGAATCATAACGGAGTCCGGCCTCCCAACATTTTCCCAGACTATTCTCACCCCGATCGAGGATTCGGGGATCAGCAATGCCGCTCCAGACAATTTCAACAGAGACGGCGGATTGCTGGGCGTGGGTCTGGATGGCGCATTTTCCAAGGTCGCGCTGTACAAATTCGGCTTCGGCGAACTCTTCGTCAATGACCCTGCGGCGTCACCCATAATCACCAACGCATTGTTCGACGTACACTCCATCGACGGGCAAGATCCGCCGACTCTTGAATTGAACGTTCACCGCATGATCGTGGACTGGGATGAAACGACGGTAACCTGGAACCAATTCGGAACCGGAGGACCGTCGGCCGGGGTTCACTATGAGACAACCTCGCTGGGATCGGTCGTTCTGGGAAGCGGCACAAAATCCGCCACGATAGATATTACCGGCACGGCAATCGACTGGCTGCAGAATCCGGCGTCAAATTTCGGGCTGATTGTGGTCGCTCCACCGACCGCGACCCGGCAGATTACGCTGACCTCATCCGAGCGCGTGCTGGGCGGCGTGGATAGCGATGACACGGTTTTGATTCTCGGGCTGGCGTCCACAGCCACGCCGCCGCCGGTCATCATCGATTTCCAGCCGGACGGGACGCTCACGTTTCAGGCTGACGATCCTGCCGTTGCCGAGTACGTGATCGAGGAATCGACCCTAGTAAATGGCCCCTGGTCAGCGGCTGTATCGAGAATCCCGCCAACCAACCTGGTGCTGAATGCAATTGTTCCACTGAGCCATCCGGACGCAATGCTCCGGGTGTCGGGCCTGCCCCCTACCGATGTACTGATCAGCCCGGTACTGCCCCGCACCGCCGCCACCAGTCTCGCCGTTTACGATGACCAGGGCAGAATGGTGAGGACCCTATGGACCGGCGAAACGAAAGCGCCCGGAGACGATGTGGTCTGGGATGGAAGGAACGAGGACGGACAGGCTATGCCGGTCGGGACGTACAACTACAAGGCAATCCAACTTCCATCCGCCGGTGTAACCGCCGAACTTGTCTCCACCGTGGGCAACGGGATCGGATCCCAGGTCGGCAATGAAGGGGGCGTGCACGGGCTGGATATGTCGGATGTGGATGTCGATTCATCGGGAAACATCTACTTGAGCGGATCGGGCCACGGCATGTCCCTGGAGAAATTCGACAGTTCTGGAAACAGGATCTGGATTCACCGCCGGCCGAGCGGTCCACAGGGAAAGAGAACCACCTCCGCCGTAGGAAACGGATTCGTTTATGGCGCGGACCCGCTGAATTTCTTCCGGGTCGACGCAAACACGGGCAATGCAGTGGCGTGGTCAGGCGGCGGAACGGAAAGAAACCTTGGACCGCCGCCAATCATATCCAAGACGTACGATCGGTTTGGAGATGCCCAGGAACTCTGGGTCCTCCCCATCCTCGAGGGCGCATACTGGTTTCCCAGCGGCCTGGATGGACTCGACGGTTGGCGTCGGCCGTATCACCCCAATGTCAGCCTCGTCGGCGGCGAGATGCCGCCGAAGCGCATTCGCGGAATGACGGTGCTGGGGAGTGAAGTCTTCCTCTCGTATACCTTGGAGGACAAGGTCGAGGTTCGAAGCGGGACAAGCGGCAACATCCTCCGGACCATTGCGTTGACCGCACCGGCCGGCATCGTGGCCGATGCGACCAACAACAAGCTCTTCGTGATCCGCGGGACGGACATCATTACCATGGACACGCTGGGCGGAGGCCAGGCGACGATTGTCACCAATGGTCTGGCCCGGCCATGGGGTTTGGCATGGAATGAAAGTTCGGACCTTCTTTATGCCACGGATCTTTCTTTGAACGCCACTACCGGGCATACCATTAGGGTGTTCAGTTCGCTGACCGGGCAGCTCGTAAGTACTTTTGGCGATTCCGGAAGCCTCGAAGGCGATGTAACCGCCACGAAGCTGTACGCTCCCCTGGGAATTGACGTCGACAGTTCAGGTCGAATCCTCGTGGCGGAGTCCCTGCTCCACCGGTTGTCTATCTTCTCCTCGTCGTTCGTCCCGGACACCGCGATCTACGGCGGAAATTCCGTCTATGCGGCATTAGCGGATCCCGCGCAACCTGAACGTGTCTACACCATCGATAGCGAGTCGCAGGGATCAATCCGTGAGTATAACCTCGATTATACCGACGGAACCTGGACGGTAAGTGCATTCTGGTATGTGGGTGGTCCCCACCCGACCCGGGACCTGATCGCATCGGCAACCCAGGGAACACATATCCGCCATATCGGAGGATTTACGTATCTCATCAGTTATGCTGACACGATTAAAGTATATCGGATCGATGCCGCGCGCATGACGCCGGTAGCCATCATCGGATCGCGGTTCAGGGTCCAGGCTTCTCCCGGCGTATTCAACCCGCCGGGCCAGCCCACGATCTGGGCGGACCAGAATGGCGACGAAATTGCTTCTCCCGGCGAAATCACGCATCCGACGCCTGCGATGATCCAGAACTTTCCGTTTCTCGATTTGAATTCTCGGTACGAGGACACCTTCTGTGACTCGGATGGAACGATGTATTGGGGAACGTTCAAACTTCCCCTCTTTAACCAGCAGACCAATGGGGTGCTTGAGTACCGGTGGGAGGATTTGGAACATTTTGGAACAGACCTCGACGGAATCCAGGATGCCTTCGTATGCGTTGACGCCGACCCGTCTGACCAGCGCTATTATCTTGTCACGGAGCTCGACAACGATCTTCAGCAGCCGGGGATCGGGTTGCATGACAAACGAACAATCGACTGCTATGTACGCAAGTACGACTCGAACGGGCAATTGATCTGGCAGACCGGAAACAAGGCGCCTACCGCGCATGGGCCGGGAGAAATGTATCACCCCCGCGGGATCGAAACGTTCGAAGCGGGAGCGCCGCCCCGGCGATTCGTGGCCGTGAATGACGAGCCGGGCATCGTCCATTTCTGGAACGCGGATGGACTTTATATCACGACAGTACTTCGGGATATGTCGCCCAATCATCCCAATCAGAATTTCTACCGGGACTTCTGGATCATACCAAAGTATTTGTCGGACCCACTGGTCTCAACTTTCGGCGAATTCTGGCACATGAGCGCCGAAGTTCATCCCACTACCGGAAAGGTCTACATCTACACGCAGGCCCATGAAGGCGGCCAGCACATGCGGGTGTACGAAATCAAGGGACTGGACGGGATTACGAAGGTTACGGGACTGGTGAACTTGTAATTTATGGTTTCTTGTCTATTTCCGATGCCGCAGGTGCAAGTTTTGGAGTGCGGCGCTCTGCGCCGCTATGGATCTGTGTGGAGCCTATGTCCCCCTGTAGCTTGGGCTTCCAAGCCCGAACAGCGCCGCAAGGGACAACCATAAAGTGCGAAGGGAAGAGCGCGCTCCTCCATTCTCCAGGTATGTTCTCCTCTTGTTCCGGGTCGGCCGGGCCGGAGCTTTCCGGTCGGGCCCCAGGAAAAGCGCTCGCCCTCCAGGGCGAGGTGCCGGCGCCCGTTCAACTGGGGCCCGGGCAATGGGGACCGGGACACGTGGTCCCTGCCGTTTCGATCGCGTTCCGACCAGCGCTACGCGGTGGAGTGGTCCGAGGACCTCGTGACCTGGACGCCCATCGTGACCAATGTGCAGGGGACCGATGATGAACCCTCGGTTGCGGTTTCTTCCGCCTGCTGGTGGAGGATCAATAGGGCGGGGTGAGCAGCCCCCCGGTCCCCCGCGAAGGCGCCCTATTCCGGGATCGACTCGATGGCCGCCTGCAAAGGCAACCAGCGAATATCCCGGTGCATCCGGTCGCTCCGCGGGTACAGGCCGTCGAAGTAGCCGCGCAGGGCATGGGGCGTGCTCTCCCCGTCGCGGTAGGCCAGGACGATTTCCAGCGTTCCCTTGTAGCCGAAATCATCCGGGCCCTCATCCACTAGGCGCACCTCGCCGCGCAGGATCGCATGGCGTGTACCCTTTTTAGACGCCACCGGGCTGAGCTCCAGGTCGCCCTCGACCGCCTTGATCCCGTACACCTCCTTGGTTGCGGGATTGGTGCGATCCATCACGCCGGGGGGATAAATCTGCGAAAGGTACGGGAGGAGAACGGAAGACGAAACCCGGCGCTCCCCTTCCGGCCAGGCCAGGTGATTCCAGTCGCCATCCTCCACCGGCACCACCTCCACCACCGGGGCCCGGTAGGCGTGCATGCGCTCGTCGTCGAGGCTGAGTAGCACGCGGATGCCCTGCTTGCCCTGCAGGTCGGGCAATTTCAGCGCGGGCGATTTTGTCGGGCGCTTCTCCAGGCCGAGGGTGGATGCCGCGCGACTCAACTCGTCGGCGGTATAGCTCTCGATCCTTCCCCGGCGCCCGTATTGCTGGTGGTTGGCGGCGTCAAAACTGTGCACCAGGCTTCCCCGGGAATCCAGGATGGCGATATCCACGTTGCTTTGCCGGCCGGGTGTGCGCCCACGCGGTGCTTTGAATTTCTGGTCCCACACGGCTTTCACCGCGGCCGGGATATCCGTGTCGTTTCGATGGCCATGCCACGAGGCGATGATATAGGGTTCCAGCTTCCGTACCACGGTCGGATCGATGAGCGAGGTCCCACGGACCTGCGTGGCCGTTGCTCAACAGTGGCCCGACCTGATGTCCCCGTACTTGGCGTGGATAATGATGAGGTACACGGGCCGGCTCTCCTTCGCCGCCCGTTTCAGCGCATCATCCAGTGACGCCGCCCAATCCAGCCGGTACATGGCCAGGTCTTTCGCTTCCGGCCGGATGGACCGGTAACGTTCAAGGATGCCCCGGGTACCGGTTCCGTCACTCCAGCCGGTCCCCGCCACCAGGACCGTGGCCGATAGGCTAAACAAATATAGTAACGTACGTTTCATCGCTCATCCCTGGTTACTGGTTGCGCTCGATATTCCATAGAACGGAGGCACCGGTGCGTTTATTGCATGTCCCATGGACTTTTTTCCCGCCCCCCGTCCGGATACGGCGTTTTCCAGGCCTTCCGGGTGCTTATCATCTCGTCCCCGGGCGGGTCCGGGTTGCAATCCCGGCTTTCGCTGCTTACGACTTGTCACGGCCCTTCCAGGGGACCAGCCTTCGGGCCCCGCTCTCCCGCTCCGGAAGTATCAAAGCGCCGCACAGCGGCACGGTCTATCGCAGCGTCGGGCCTCAACGCCATGGAACGGCGCGAAGATGAGTGTCGTGATCAATGACGATGTGCTCAATCCGCGCAGAATCGCGGACACCGAAAATGTGGCGACCCGAAGTGGTGACTACAATTGGGCGGGATTTGCCGCCGACGTTCCGGGCGAAGACAATGCGCCCAGCGACAAAATCGAACACCCCATCGGAACCTTGTGCATCGTTGCCGCACTGAAGCAGGCAGAGCAAACAGGAAAGCAAGTGATCGTGGCACGAGTATTGACCATGCAAGGACGGTCTTCGTACGGGCCGATGCCATCCCTCCAATGATACTCGTCCGCAAAACAGCCACCCGGCCAACGTAGATTGGGGATGTTGATATGACGCAGAGCCTCGCTGATGTCACTGCGAATGCCGCGTATGTTTGGAATGGACGAGTCAGCACCAACCCAAATCCCGTCATAGATACAACGGCCGAGATGCTTGGAGAAATGACCATAGATCTGCTTGTTCGCCTCCCGGCAATACTCGCTCAACGGTTGTTCGAGTCCGTAGTTGGCGGCGCGGATCATCTCCTCTGCCACCACGAAGTCCACGGGTCCATGCTCCATGTCAATCACTACGAAATCGTACCCACACAATCCGACAATCTCGGTGAACTTCGACGATGGCAGGTACACAAAGCTGCCCACGACCGTTTGGCCTGCTGAAAGATTCTGTTTGTGGGTGTTTACTTCATTCCAGTTGCCACTGGAACAGGTTAACGCAGGCAAATAAAGGGGCCTTGAACGGCATTTACGTAAAGCTCTATTATGTAGATGTATCGAGGCTGCAGGAACGTGCTCCAACTTTGCCTTGCGTTCCTTCCGGTGTTTCGGCACGGTCTTCAAAAGTAGACATCACGAGGTGATGAGGTCGAATCAGGGGGGAGAGCCCGGCACCCAAAATGAGTCCAATAATGAACGACCAGTTATTGCTGCGCTGTCTCGCTCTGCTCATTGGAACCCACGGCATCGTGCATGCGGCGGATAACGCTTGGACGATTTCCGTCGCCGTGGACAAGGTCGTCTATCAACCCGGGGAGGATGGCACCGCAACGATTCGTATCGAGTCATCGCCGCCCGAATCCCGTTCGCGGGTTGTGCGAAGCCGATTGGAATACGGGATGAACGATTCCCTCGATCTTCCCGATGCGAACGTCGATCTTTCAACGACAAATTCGATCCAGATCCCGTTTACGGTGCGGTCCGGCACCGGGGGATATGCAGTCCGGGCGGAACTGATAGAGAACGATCGCCCTCTCGCCGAAGCGCAGGATGTGTTTGTGGTTGGGAAGAACCCGTTCCGGTTGGGACAGCAGGCCAGTACCGGGGGCGATCTGGCCTTGAACAAATTACCGTTATACAAGCCGGTGGAAGGCGTCTGGCCGACCCGGTGGCGGAAGATGAAAGGCACCTATCTCGAAATCAACTGCCTGGGCCCGGGTGAATTCTGCGGCCTGAAGACGGATTGGGACCAGTGGGTAAGCATGCAGGGGAAATTCAAACGGACCAAAAAAACGATCCGCGCCTTTACCCGCGAGGCGAACCGGTTGGGCATTCAGGTCATGATGTACAACAACGCCACCCCGTCCGGCTCCATTGGAACGGAATGGGCGCGCAAACATCCGGAGTGGCTCTCCTACAACTACCAGGGCAGCATGCAGGCCATGATGAACACGCAGGATATCGAGAAGACCAAGTCCTGGCACCTGACGATGAATCCCGACCAGATCGGCGGGTTCCACCCGTTGCTGATCATGCTGAACGACCGCCAGCTCATCGAATTCGGCTGCGACCAGATGCTCGCTGCCTACGACGACATGGGACTCGGCGGCGTGCGCTTCGACGGGCACTGGATCATCGGCCCGTCCTGGACCGGCCTGGGGTTCGACATGCGCGGCCGCCGCCCGACCCGGGGCCAGAGCCTGGACACGGTGAATGCGTGGATCACCCGGCACATGAAGAACTACATCCGGGAACGCAGGCCTGAGTTCCAATTCGCCTACAACTACGGGCTCAGCTATGAACAAAGCGGGGGCAGGAGCCCCGAGGCCTATCGCGCAGCCTGCGAGGACGGCGGCATGGTCCTCTGGGAGGGAGCGACCTTCGGGGACGAATCCTACTCGGATTGGCGCAACGGGGCTTTGGGACTTCGAGACAACGCGTTGCGCGTCCATCAGCACGGCGGCGTTCACTTCGGCTCCTCGCGTTTCCTGGGAAGCGGGGACCGTTATAGCCGCGGCGATTTCTCACACCGGTATGTCTTCATCACCAATTTCGCGGCAACGAGTCACATCGTCGGCGGACTCTATCCGGGCCATCCCGGCGAGAATTGGTTGCAGGACCTCTATTTCCGATTTGCGCTGCGCTATCAGCAAATTCTCTACAATAAAGACATCCGGCCAATCCTCAAACCGGAAGATCATCTTGCCGTCACCGTGAACGGGAAGAAGAGCGACGATCTCTGGTGGAAGCTCTACTCTTACAAACGACCGATAAAAGACGGGTATCAACTCATTACTCACCTGGTCAATATGCCGGCTCCCGGCGTAACCAAGAATACGTCGACACCCGATAAAGAACCCTCGCCGCTCAAGAACGTACAGATTGCCCTGGCCGACAAGCCGGCGCGTATTTTTCTGCTGGACCCGGAAGCGGAACAATGGATGCGGCAAGTTGACTCCGCGAAAACGATCACGATCCCTGAGCTGAAGGCATGGAAAATCCTGGTGCAGGAATTTTCCGGCGCCGGGGACCACATTCCGATCGAGGTGATTCCGCAAAAGTCTTTTCACGGCAGGGATCTCCTTCCTGAGCCGGAAAACGGCAAGATCATCTTTCCCATCCTGTCGTATGTCCGGGGCGAGTTCGGAACCAGCCTGGTCGCGGATAAAGATTCCCTCCTCGGCCATGCGTTCCTGTGCACTCCTGCCTTCATCGACGATGTGAAAGTTATGGACGGGCCCCGAAAGGATACGCCCACCATGATGCCGGGCCGACTCCGCATGACGCTTCGCTTCAAGGTCGCGGACAACTCGAGCCCGAAGAAGGTCTGCAAGCTGACTGGGCGGTTCGGCCAGCGGATCTTTACGTGCGACCAATTCCGGAAGCCCGGCGTCTTTCAGTCGTTTACATACGAGTACGATTTGAAAGATGGAGAATCCGACTCCATCGCTCTCTTCTATTATGGAGAAACAGACCTGTACATGGACTCGGTCGTCGTTGAACAGCTCGACCTCGCGCAAGACCGCGATCTGTTCAGCAAGAAAAAGCTCGAGGTCGACTCGCGTCCTGCCCGCAAGGGCCACTCGAAAAAGGCTCACCTGGCCCGTGGTCTATGGCATGACTATTTCGGTTTTGACGAGGCGCTCGATCGGGCCGGGATCGAATCGACCGAGGCATGGGAGACCATTTTTAACGATTTCTCGGTGATTGCGCCCGGTCTTCCCGCGGCCCTGTCGGATCTGATGCAAAACGATCTCGTCGCATTGTTGAACTTTGCGAGCGACTCACTCCAGCCGGTCCAGCGGAAGAATCTTCGGGAGTATGTTCATCGAGGCGGCACCTTGTTTGTAGGCGGCGGGGCTCGCGCATTTGGTCACGGGTCGTACATGAACACGTTCCTGGCGGAATTGCTTCCTGTGGAAGTGACGAAATTCGATTTGCGAAAAGCGGATGGGGTTGATCAGGTAATTCGCGCCAACAGCAGCAATAGGACGACGAAGGGGCTGGATTTTTCCGATGCGCCACGAAACATTTTTTTCCACCAGGTAAAAGCGAAGCCGGGAGCGCACGTGCTGCTCCGCGCCGGCGACGAGCCGATTCTAACAACGTGGCGTGTCGGCAAAGGCACCGTGTACGCCATGACGGGCACACCGCTCGGGGAGGTGGAAAAGGGCGTACCCTGGTGGCGATGGGCAAGTTGGCAAACGCTTCTGGGCCGCATTCTGGATGAGGCGAGTCCGGCGGACGAAGAAACCTTCAACGAACCGGAACCGGAGCTGCTGCCGATACTGGCTCAACATGCTGAACCATAGGACAAGACCTTGCTGTCCAATGAACAGCCCGCTCCAGTCGTCCGGCTCGATCACTTTTTCGATCACACCTGGCGGGGATACAGACAACGAGTCTCTTGAGGCGCTGGCGCCCCTGCCGCCGTTTGCCACACAATCTCCGGCCGGCGACCGTGACTTTCGAATCACCATTGACGGAGTCGGTGTTCGCAATCACCGTACCTACGCCCTGACATGCAGAATGACCGCCGAATCTGCTGATAAGATGATCGTGGATCATCGAGTCCAATACCCGATCCGCTTTACGCCGCAGGCAGTGACACCGGCCAAGGTCGCGGCATGGTGCCCGGAAGAATGGACGCAACCACGTATTGACGTGAACGGCGTGGCGCAGGCCCTTTATAAACTATGGCGGTGAACGGTTCGTGATCGTGCCCGTAGAAAAGGGGAAGAGCCGGATCATCGTTCACGGGGAATAGTAGTCGTCTACCTCAGGGAGACGGGAGGCTGAAGGGGATGAAGAATGGAATGCAGATCGCGCCGTGCGCTGTGGAACACAGTTCCGCGCGTTTTCTTCCCTTCACCTCTCCAGCCGCGGCATCCCCCGGTGGGTGATGGCTACTTTCGCATGACGATCGGGCAAACATTGTTTCATAGAAAGTCAACATCTGTCCTGATATCGTCAATTTTATCGTGCATGGGTTTTCCCGCCGCGGCGGGAAAAGGAGACCAAATGAACAGCACCAAGATCACGACCCGAGCTTTTCATGCCGTGATTGGGGACAATTCCCCGGGTCCGGACGGGCATCACGCCGGCTTCAACGGAATCTGGAGCCTGGTGCCGGCGGGAACCACGACGAATATTTTCGGTCCGGGACTCGCAGGGCTAAACCTCGAGCACTACATCAACGGCCGGGATGAGGACAAGAAGAAGGACAATATCCTGTTCGATCCACGCAGATCGCCGATGGAGCTCCATCGAAAATCCGCAACCAGCATCGTCCTTCACCAGCCGCCCACCGCCTTTTACGGGGTCGAAAGCTGGACGGAATTCACCATTCACGAACCCAACACGATCGACATGGCGTTTCGCTGTGTTCCGAGGAAAGAGATCGATCCCAACGGTTGGATGGGTGTCTTCTGGGCCACCTATGTGAAACCACGGGAAGATCCGTATGCACATTTCCTCGGCTACGAATCCCCGGAGCAGGTGGAGCCGACCTGGCTCCAAACCGACGGCACAAACATGGTATACAGCCGGGACGCAAAGGTCCCCCTACGATTCCCGGGGCCGATGCGCGACGAGGCGATGGCTACGACCGATAAAAGACGGTGGGCCGAGCCGTTCTACTATTGCCTTTGGGGAGAATACGCCTACATCGTGATGTTTGATACGGCTCACGACATCGGCATGTACTCGGGCGACGTCAGGCCGCCGAGAAGTTGGAATCCCTGGGATTTTCAGATGAACATTCACGAACCTCGCGTAGGTGCGGAGTACCGCCTCAAGGTCCGAATGATCTTCGACAGGTTTCAGGGTCGCGACTGGGTGCAGGAGGAAATGCGGAAGTGGCGGGAGAGTCTTCGTTAGCTCGAGGTTCGGTGTTCAATGTTCGAAGTTTGCTCACATCGAACGTCGAACACTGATCTCTCAAGGATATTGGACGGACTCACTAAGGTGTCCGCCCATATTGGACCGCATGAGGTGACCACGCTCATGAGGATGCGGAATAACCCTGGCCGGCGGGTTGGTTCCGCTTTTGTGCGGTCCCATGCATCAACGCCCGCAGGTAGCGCACATCCTCGGCCACCAGGCGATTCACCGCGTCCACATCCGAAGTCACTCGGGGGGAAAATGGCTGCGGTACTCGGCGTGGACGCTCAGCGGTTCGGTATGACCGGCCGCCGCCAACGTGTCGAGTAACAAGGGAACATCCAGCACACCGTTCGTGCATAATAACGCAGTAGACGATGTCGAGATCCTCTCTCTCCAGCATTTCCCAATGGTCGTCGTAAATCCGGCCGAAGGGAGAGGCCTCGGTAGCCCACCTGAGACACTCCGGCTCGATCTCGCAGACCCCGACATTTCGACGCCCTTCAGGCGTTGTATCATGGGCATGTGAACGAGGACGACTCGGTCTCCTGCGCCTATGAATCCTGCTTTCAGCATGGGGTGTTCTTGATTGACAAGAAAGCACTCTTCTCCAGTGGAGCCGCGAGGCCGGGCAAGTGAATTCACCACCGTCGGGAGCCATGATCCCACCACCTCCCCTCCTCGTCCTTGAGGAGGCGCCATCTCAAGTGGACGCCTGCCAGGATTCTTCGTGCTCGATGATCTCATCGATCTTACGGAACTGGACGTGGACCGACATATCCTTCGGTTTCTCAAGTTTCAGTTCATATCTGCCGTCGATGTGCTTCCATCGTGCGGTCAGGAGGCCTAGAGGAGTCTTGAATTCGCCGTTTGCGGAGTTCAGGCGTGCGGGGTTTGGAGCGAATCGAACCTGGCTCCACCCGCCGGCCGTCGGCTGAATCCCCAGCACTCGGCCGCAAAGCAAGTGCGCGGCGGCGGCGCCTACGCTCTGACACAGGCAGGTGTTGCCGTGCTGGATTCGCACCTCCGGCAGCGTCGCCATCCGATCGAATTCACAAAAATTCGCTTTCATGTGCTCGACGGCTTCGATGTCCAGACCGCTCTCGAAAAATGCGCGGCAAAGCCAGTACGCCGACCAGGGAGTAGAGGCGGGTACGATGCCATCGACCGGTCCTTTTTTTGCTTCCCCGACGCCGAGCGGATCGACCAGGGCCGGATCCGTGATTCGCTGAAGGAGGTCTCCCCTGTGTTCGGCGGGGCAGATGTCCGCGAACACCGCGGCGCTGTTGGCGAATTGACTGCAGATGTGGCTGGGCGATCCGTCGGCCTGAATGCAGTCGCGGTAGACGGCCCGTCCGGGATCCCAGTAGGTCTCGTGACACCGGGACCGGATCGCGGCGGCCCGCTCGGCCAGTCCGGGCAGCGCCCCCGCAAACACGTCCTGCTCCGCGAGCCGTTGGAGAGCGTGAGCATGGAAAGCATTCGTGAGCAGAAGGCAGGCGCCGGGACCCCCTCGATCGTTGTGGGACCAATCCCAGTATTCGCCTTTCGGCCAGTTGTCGATGAGCAGGTCCTCGTTTGCATATACCTGAAGCATACTCAGGACCCGGTCGGCGATCGGAAGCAACCTCTCAATATCGGCGCCGTCGCCCGTGTAGAGCCAGTAATCGACCAGGTGCTCCAGCCAGAGAATGCTGCGGATCGAGTCGGTGCAGCCGGTCCTCCCCCTCGGCGTGAAACCGTTGATCCTTCCATCCGGCAGGATTCCCTGCGCGCTTTGAATCAGGCTCCGCCGCGACATTGCGGTGTCCGCAAACAGCAGCGGAGCTGACAACTGACAGCAAAACATCGCCTCGCCGGTCCAATGCACGCGCTCCCGCACAGCGTTATCGACGAAACAGTCAATGGTACAGCCCCTAATGGTTCGCTTGCATTTATCGAAGAGCTCGTCGAGTGCCGGGTCGGAGGAACTGAATGCATCCTGGTCCCGGTAGGGATAGGCCTCTTCGATCATATGAACGTCTTCGATAACCAGGTCATGGCCGGCCGTCTCCACATCAATCATGACGTAGCGAAACCCCCGCGGGTGCGCGGACCGGATCTCCTGTTCCTTTCCTGACAGGACATATCGGTCCGCGTTGTGCACATAGCTTTGTTCCGGATTGATGGAACCGGGCGCATCGAGAATCTCTCCAAAGGCGACTTCGACACGCTGGCTGGCATGCGCACAGCCCAGCTTGACTACCACGTAGCCGGACAATGATGTGCCGAAATCCAGCGTGAGGTAGTACCCCTGGCGGTCCGGGAGCGGGGCAAGCCGAAGAGGGAACTCCGCCTTGGAAAGAAACGTTGCCGGCCGGCGGCTTCGCAACGCGACCGCTTCGGATGGGAGAAGGGGTTCATTGTCAGGTTTCAAGAATTCGTGGGCATTCCTGCGTTCGTGCAATGGAATGGTTGGCATCAATGCGCCGTAAGCCCACTGCCCGAAACCGACGACCCGGCCTTGGCGATTGATGTAATCGAAGCTGGGGATCTCACGATGGTGCAGAGATGTCCATGGTTCACACGGTGGAGATCCGATGATGAACGGCTCTTGCCACTCGCTTTCGTCGAATTCAGTTTCCGTCCAACCCGGAGGGTAGCTACGGAAGTCGAGATCTTCCCAGAAACCGAAGTGCGACATCAGGCAGGGTAGATCCTGTTTCCAGGCATCGCAACGGCGGCAAGTCCAGTCCTTGCCCGTGGAGAGATCGACGGGACTCCCGTTTTCCTCCAGGGTTACGTCCGCCAGGAATCCGGGCCTGCCGATTTCCATGGTTGCGACCACTTCCCCGACGTGATGGACCACCACGGCAAGAGTGTGCGCGCCCGGTTCAAGAGGGAGAGAGAGGGAGTCGAAGGAATAATATCGGAGATGAGCGCGTGCAGGACCGCGGCAGACGAATTCCGAATCCAGGTACAGGCTGTAGAAATGGTTCGCGGTGATGTGGATCTCGAGGGTGGCGGGGGTGCTGTTTTCGAAGGTTCTGCGAAACAGACTGTATACGTTCCGCTCGACATCAGTGTCCTCCGGCCAGATCCAGAAGCCGTTCCAGTTTTCCCGGGGCATGCTTTGGGCAAGGTTGTCGATGTCGTCCATATTCTCTCCACCAATTTTCAAGCAATGAGGGCTCGGCGTAGGGCCGTGTCGGTCCATTTAGCCCTTAAACTCTCGCACCCAAGGGTAGGCCCGTGGGGAGCGATGCAGTCGAAGTTACATAACTGTAGCCGCCCACAAAACAATGAAATGCTATGCAATTATTCCTCCAACAAGAAGACCCGCGTTTCCGGGGGATCGAGCTGGAATATGATCTCCGATGTTTCATGTGAAAAAATTTTCCCGGAAACCACATCCCGCACCCGACAGGTCCCCGGCAGCACGATTCGCTTTTCGCCGCCCTTGAGCGAATGCAACGCGACCATGTACTTGTTTGCCATGAGAACGTCGTTCGATTCGCAGTACACATGCGCCCCGGCATAGCGGGCGATGTTGCGCCACAGGTCGGCAGGAATTTGGATCGCGGTCATGAACAGGGCCGTATATTTCCCGGCGCCGCTGCCGAATTCTTTCAGCGCCATGCCGATGTCCGCATGGCCGCCTTTCGTCCAGGCCAGGCCCAGTTCCAGGCCGTCGGTGGGCAGCAGGACCGGACCATAGGGCTGGGGACCGCCGATCATGGTATCCGAATCCAGTCCTTTCGTAAGCGGATGCTCGAAGTTGGATACGAGAATGCGGCGGGCCGCGTTGACGGGCAGCACGTCGAACTCAAAACCCGTCAACTTCGTCGCCGACGCCGCGCCGATCTGTTCCCCGTCCGAGATGCCCGATCCGGGACCCCACACGACGACATTACCGTCTCGAAAGACCTTGTTCCGTAAGATTTCCATCCTCTCCTCGTCGGCTCGGAAGAGGTTCGGAAAGTAATAAACCCGATGGGGCGGGAAATTATCCAGTGCAAGGTCCTCGAAAAGATAGATGCGCATCGGCACACCGCATCGGGCGATGCCCAACTTTCGCTCCACGATGACAGCCTGGTGAAGATAATTCCCGTTCCCGTTGGTCTCCAGGATTCCGGCGTCATCCAAAATCATGGCGATGCCGGGCACGGTTTCGTGCGGCCAGTCGATGGACTCCTTGACGACATCGATATGGCGGCGGACCATCTGCTGGATTTCGTCCTCTTCAAACCAGTCGTCCACAAAGAATCCGTGCATCCAGTACGAGTGGTAGCCGCGGGTGAAACTGTCGGCGAAATTCCGCCAAATCAGGGCATGCAGCTCCTTTGGCGTGCGGGCCGGACCCACGTCGAGGGTCCCGATCCGCTGATCCATTTCCCCGGCAAAAAACTTTCCGCGCAGCACAGCTGAGTCGACAATGCCTTCGGGTTCATAGACGCCGCCGATGCCTCGGCCCTCGTAGTCGTGGGGAGTGATCAGGCCGTCACACCCGGGAAGATCAAACAGGTCGGCCACTCCGATGCTGCCGGATCCGCCCATGAGATCGGGATAGGCCGGACTCCAGGAAGTGTTGGCGCCGGTATGGGGATAGTTAAAAAAGCCGTATAGGTTCCACCCGAGCATCACCTGCTTCAGTGCGTCGTGAAGAAAAAAAACCTTCCGATCCACGGCGCCGGCCATCGCTGCGCTGGTTTCGCGGAAATTCTTGTGGAACAGGTTGCGTGTCAGTTCGAGATAGTCACGCAGACCCCGATTGTCCGCGCCTGCCTGCCAGTAGGGAATCTGCGCCACGTCGGGGACAGAGCCACGCAATCGATCCGTCGGCACGCGGGCCGTGTCGAATGTGATCGAGGAATCGTCGTAGGCCGCCTGCAGGGCATTGACAGTTCGGTACTTCTCTTTGAGAAAGCGCCGCCAATTCGTTGTCATGATTTCACTGTGATCGAAGTACCATCCTTGGGCCACCGGGCGGTGGATCCCCTCTTCGTAATGAAAGTTTGCGTATCCTACAACCCGGGCGGCCCAGGGCCGTGATTCGACATACTCGAGGAGCGCGGCCGTGTAGCGCGCGTTCATGTCCCAGAACAGGTCGGAAGCGAGCGAGGGCCGGTCGAGAAGTTCTCCCTCCTCGGTGACGAAGAATGCCTCGGGATGTCGGGTGCGCCACGATTTCGGGGCCCGGGTGACGAAGCGTACAATCAGGTAGCTGTCCGGATCCTTTTCCAGGACCCGTGCAGCGCGCTTGTCAACCGTGTCGATCTCGGGCGAATCCACCAGCGGCCGGCTCGAGATCTGGTCGCCGGACCAGAATCGCGTCCCGTTCTCATCGTCCGGATTCGATCCGGGCCCAATCAGGTAGACGCCCATACCATGCTTGCTGAAGAGCGCCAGGTGCTTCGCGTGATAGTTGTAGCCGGCGAGGTGATGCACCGTTCCGTCGATAAAAACCGCGGGACGCCCCATGTGCGGCCGGATCTCCACACCAGGCACCGCCGATTCTCCATTACATTCCATATTCCACCATCCTACGATCACCAGAACCCAGGTCCTATTGCGGAAGAAAAGATTCACCCTCGCAATCTCGCATAACTCCATCACGAGTTCGAGAGTATTTATATCTGTTTCACCCTGCGCTTCCGTTGCCGTCGGTCTCCACCGAACTTGCTTGCAACACCGCAGCGGCTCGGCAAAGGCGGGTCAAGCCTCCTTCGGCTTTACGCCGATGGAGGATATGATTTTGCACTCGATACGCATCCGACTCCAAAACGCCCCCGCCGGCTTCATGCCGGTGGAGCGTAGGATTGTGCGCTAAATGCGAACCCAGCGAGTCCACCACCCTCCTCCCCAACTGGCCTTGCATGAAATGGCACAGCGCAGCGCAGACAGGTGCCGGTAGAGCGATGATTTTTCACTACACTGGGTCACAGGCGTGTGACGAAGAATCAGTGCGGTCCGGATGTTGAGCCAGAATATCAGTCTACCCTATTGAAAAGCAATATGTTGCATGCGATTTGTGCTGTTAGCGACTTGAACTGGCAGGGGCTTTTTGCCCTCTGATCCCTCGAAACCACGAGGGCCGAAACCATGTATACAGGTCGCGTTTTCGCGCAGATCGTCGATTCGCTACCACGCCATCAGTTCCATCGTTGCGTTCAATGCTACAGGGGCAACTACAAGGTTCAAAAGTTCAGTTGCCACGAGCAATACCTCTGCATGACCTTTGCCCAGATGGCCTACCGCGAGAGTTTGCGCGATTTCTCAACGAGTTTGACGCGAACAGGGTGCGACAGAATCACCAGACCCGGACGGCGTTGGACTTGTATTACGGCGGACGGTCTCTACATCACCATCCTGCTTCGCGACATGTCGATTAATTATCCGAGCCAGATTTTTTTCTGGGCCTTTTGGATCACACCGAAAGACCTCTCGGACCCGATGGTTTCAAACCTCGTCGAATTCTGGCACATGAGCGCCGAAGTTCATCCCACTACCGGAAAGGTCTACGTCTACACGCAGGCTCACGAAGGCGGACAGCACATGCGCGTGAGATCCTCGGGCTAGATAGGATCACGGAAATATCCGGGCCGGTTACTCTTTGAGTTCATCATTCTCCACGGGCTGAATCCCCAGCGTCGATTCAAGAAACTCGAACAGCCTCTCCGATGTAGTGCGGGGGATGGTCACGACTTTCGAACCAACCACGAGCTTGGGAATGCCGCCGAATTTCGTCAGCTTGTACAAAGCGCTGCCGGCATTCAGCCATTCCTGCACCAGCGGATCGGCGACGGCATCCGCTATGGTGCCCTTTCCAAGAACAGCTTCGGCCTTTGCTCCCGCTTTCTCCAGGGTAGTCACCGTCTTCCCGGTCATCAGCCAGTCATGAAATTCTGGAAATAGATCACGGCCCCGGGCGCAAACCGCTAGTCCGTACTTGGCATAGGCACATGCATTTTTGTGTTTGGGGTAGTCGACCTGCACCGTGGGATTGCATCCCATATCCATCGGAACAGGAAGCATAACGACCGCCAACTGGTCGCCATAGCGTTCCAAGGCATGGTGGAGATTCTTGTGAAGGTCGCGGCAATGGGAGCACGTGTAATCAAAGAGCTCCATAATCACGTACTCCGCTTCCCGGGATCCGATGCATGGAATCTTGTAGATATCGAACGAAACCCGTTTGTCCAGAGCCTGGACGATGCGGGACCTGGCTGCCGGGCCGATCTGGATGGTGCCGCCCTCGCCTTGCACTTCTTCGGATTCAACCTCCTCTATGTCGACGACGTCCATCTGACTCGGAGCGGCGATGATATGGACGGCAATGAACGCCGCCGCCACCGAAACGACGAGCACAATCCTGACCAATCCCAAACGCAGCTTCGTCCGCCTTGTATAAAGTGTCAGGCACCCGATGGCAAGAAACCCCAGGGCATGGTCGGCCAGGCAATAGATACAAAAGCTCCGAATCACCGCCGCCTGAAGGAAAACAAACCACAGGATCATGATCCCCGCGGCCCAGGCCCCGGCCGCCATCCACGGCAGCCATCGATCGCCATCGATTCGGCGGGCCCGGACGGCGAAAGTACATACCACCATGAGAACGTAGAATCCAACCGCGAAGACCGAAACCGGCAGGCCAAGCCACAACGACCACCGACTATTCATCACATCATCACAACCCGATCCCTCCCCGCAACCCGCAAGCCCAATTCCGTCGCGGGCTGCCGACCACAGCAGGTAGCCCGAAATAAGAAAGGCCGCCAAGGAGAAGATCAAAGCCAACGTGAGGAAATTTTGATTTTTGCTTTTTGCTTTTTGATTGGTTTTACTGTGCAATGCCCTGTCCATTCTGATTGAAATCGTATAATTCGTTACTTACCATAGGAGTGTAACATAATGGCTTAAAAGTCAAAATTCTCCGATTTTCACCAACACGTGGGTACCCGAAGAAATTGTAAAAGTTGCAGGCGGCAAGAAATCAAAAAT
>CAUZEO010000019.1:0-31426 GCA_963578625.1 Kiritimatiellia bacterium
TTCCGTGCAGGCTCTGGAGCCGGTGCCGCGTAAGCGCAATGGCCACGAATCCTATGCGATGGAAATTGCCGCCCCGATGATCGCGCCGGGTCCTGACGGCGAAGAGAAAGTCGTCGGCTACCTGGTGGGCTTGTTCTGGATGAAAGACTTTCTTGCGGACTGTCTTCTTCACGTCCGGAGAGATGGGCTGGAGTACATCCTCACCATCGACGATTCGTCCGGCGAGCCCTACACTTTTGATGTCCGGCTTGGCGTAGAAGGAGCCTTTGAAGAGGGTGTGGGCCGTGATCGGATCGAGACCATTTTGTTGGGGCAGCATGAAAGTCATGTGCTTGAATTCGCGGGCCGCGAGATCGAGACCACCATTGCTCCAACGCCCGGTTACCTGGCCCTGAGTCGTACCCAGTGGGAGTGGTGGGTGCTGTCCGGCGGCTTTTTCTTCAGCGTGCTTCTGGGGGATTACTTTCTGGTGCTGGCGACTCGGGTAGCCGAGTTTGAACGTCTCGCCGGCGAGCATGTGTCTGCATTGTCCGCTGCCACCGATGAACTGGCGCGGCAGCTGAGCCTTTCCGATCGAGCCTCCAGCCAGCTAAGCAAGTTGACCCAGGCGATGGAACACAGTTCTGTCGCAGTGCTGATTACAGACATGCGGGGAATCGTGGAGTACGTGAACGAGAAGTATTCCCGCATCACGGGATATCCCAAAGCGGAACTAGAAGGGAAACCTGCGTCTATCCTGGAGCCGGGATGTCTTGAAGAAGAAGAGTTGACCACGCTGTGGGACTCCATGATTCGCGGCAAAGAGTGGCATTCAGAGTACCGGGACCGCTTGAAAGATGGCGGCGTAGTCATGGACTTTGGCGCCTCCATGGCGCCCATCAAAGACAGCGATGGCAATGTGTCCCACTACGTCTTCATGATTAACGATATTACCGAACGTATGAAGCTGCAGGAACAGTTCCTGCAATCTCAGAAGATGGAAGTCATTGGACGCCTGGCGGGCGGTGTTGTGCATGACCTTTCGAACATGCTGACCGTCATTCTCGGTTTCAGTCAGATCGTCCAGAGCCAGCTCGAAGAGGACGACCCATTGATGGGGGACATCAATGAGATCATCCGGGTCGGCGAACGGGCAGGGGACCTGAACCGGCAGTTACTGTCGTTCGCCCGCACCCAGGCCGGTAGATCCGAGCGGGTTCCCGTAAGCAAAATGATTTCGGATATGGAAAAGTTCCTGAACCATACCCTGGGTGAAGATATTCGGTTGACGTTCGATCTGGTGGGGGAAGGAGACGTAATTCTGATCGATCCCGGCCAATACAATCAGCTCATCATGAACCTGGGTGTCAACGCCCGGGACGCCATGATGCCGGCGGGCGGCGACTTGCATATATCCACCCGTATTGCGGATTTGCCCGCGGACATGGTCCGGGTCCATAAGCTGAAGCCCTGTCCGCAAGTTGAACTCTGTGTGCGTGACACCGGGTGCGGCATGTCGGAGGAAGTCCGCGAGCACTTGTTCGAACCGTTCTTTACCACCAAGGAAGAGGGGAAGGGCACGGGCCTGGGTCTTTCGACGGTGTGCGGCATCGTGACCCGATTTAACGGCGGAATTATGGTCGAGAGCAAGGAAGGCGCTGGCACCGAATTCAAAATCTATTTTCCGGTTCATGTTGGATCGGCCGACGAGGAGTCCGAGATCGGACCGGTGGAAGTGCCGCGCGGCGAAGAAACCATTCTGCTGGTAGAGGATGACCGGGATCTTCGCACGCTCTGCATCTATCTGCTGAAGGCTCTTGGGTACAATATCCTGGAAGCAAGCTGCGGCCGCGAAGCTCTGATCATCGCCAAGGAGCAAAAGCACGACATCGATCTGATCATGACGGATATCATTATGCCGGAAATGAACGGGCTCGATCTGGCGAACTGTCTGCGCGGCGTGCGGCATGACTTTAAGATCGTGTTCACCACCGGATTCAGCGAACACCCTCTTTTTGTGGATACGAACGCCTTCAGCAAGTCCACTCTCCTGCGAAAGCCGTTTTCGCGGGAGGAACTGGGATTCTGCGTCCGATCCATGCTGGACAACGAACCCACCGCGGTGGAGTTGTTCGGCTAAAAGGTGAAATTGGCTCAGGGATCCGTCGAGCCGACATCCGCTCCTCCGGTGCTTCCGCTGATGGCCCTACTGTTTGGAGCGGCAACAATCACGCCGACCTTGTTGTTGGCGGAAATAACGAAATTCATGGAATTTCCCGCGGCGCGATTGCGGATGATCAGATTACCTGCACTTTCCACCTCGATGCCGCGATCACTATCGGACACGGCGGTTCCTTCGATCCGGTTGTCGGAGTTGATGACGTGAATTCCCGCCCTGTCCCCCCCCCATGTTTCTATTGCGGTCGCAATTGTTCTCCGCCACCCGATCGTCGAACGTAACCTGGATGCCGTCTTCCAGGTTGAACACGCTGGCGCATTGGGTCACGCGGCTGGAGAAGGATGCATCGATGCCATCGTCGCCATTACTTGTTGACGTGTATCGGACCACCGTGCCGGCTGCGGTGGCGATTCCATCGCCGCTATTATTTCGGGTCGTGCAGGCGTGAATGGAGTTGCCACCGTGCACGGCGGAAATCCCGTTGCTGGAGTTCCCCAGCGCCGTGCAGGCGCTGATCGTGCTCCCTATGTTCACATAGATTCCGTTCATACCATTGTCTATTGCTGAGCACTCACTGAGGGTCGCCGAGTTTCCCGCAAGGATCCCCTCCAGGGCCCCGGTCACCCCGAGTAGCGTGAATCCGCCCAAATCGAGGGTCGCATCACTCGCCTCTATGGAAATCCCGGGCCGGGTTGGAGCTCCGGTTAAATTCGTCGTCACGTAGTAGGATTCCGGCGTGTCGATCACATAAGGCAACAATGAGATCGTGGTTCGTGGTTCCCCTGTTCCAGCGTTTTCATGATCGGCGCAGGAGGGCCGGGCGGCGCCAGGTCGCCCTGGGCAAACAGCGGTGCCTCGCAGGCGAGCAAGTAGACAGCGAAGACGGTGAGAGTTGTTGTCGCGGGCCTATTCATGATCGGGCACTCTTATACGGACCTAACGATGTCTGATATTTATTCTATCCTGAAATGTTCCATCAAGGTCGTCGATGACTCCCTCATCGGGTGGAGCAAATCCAAAATTCAAGATCACCTTCAGTCCACCACCACCAGCTGATCCACTACCAGGTTTTCAATCGTCTCGGTCGCGCCGCCCGGCCAGGTGATTTCGAGATCCACGGGGCCGGTATGGCCGCCGAGCCCGAAGTGCAGGACGAGGTCGTTCTGGTTGTGCTCCCCGGTTCCGCCTTCCACCTGCCGGCTGAGCACCTGGTTGCCGAGCTGGATCCGGGCCTGGGCTCCGATCGCGGAACGGTTCACGCCCCGCGAGGCGCCGTCCAGTTTGACCTTTAGCCAGTGATTTGCGTTGCCCTGGTTCTCATAGAAATCCCCCTCCGTCACGAGGTCGAGGTCGCCGTCCAGGTCAAAATCGGCCCAGGCGGCCTGGTACGTGTACGTCAGGGCCCCAAGGCCGGATTCGGAGGTTACATTCGTAAATTTCCAGTTCCCGTCGTTCCGGTAGAGAACGGATTTGGACCCCACGTATGCGGTGGTGAAGTAGAGGTCCAGGTCTCCGTCATTGTCGTAGTCCGCCAGTGTGGGGGATGCGTAGGATTCGATCCAGTCCGCTCCGTCCAGTTCATCCATAAGCTGGAAGGTATAGCCGCTGCCCGGCCCGAGGTTTCGTAAGAATTTCGATTCGTCCGACCAGCGAAAATCGTGGTGATTGAAGTTACCCACGAACAGATCGAAGTGCCCGTCATTGTCCAGGTCTCCAAAGGCAGAGCCAATCGTGTGCCCATATGGATTGAGAGACGGGGCAACGGGAGGGTTGTCGCCGGCCACTCCGTATGTTTTGGCATCATCCGCGAAACTGCCTGATCCGTTGTTCCGCCAGAGGTAGTTGGGTAGCTGACGATAGTTGGAAACGTAGAGATCCAGGTCCCCGTCTTCGTCGAAGTCACATGCCGTGACCCCGCGTCCGTGGCGACGCGGCACTGACTCGATCCAGTCAACCGAGAAGGAACTCCCGGCGTTGTTTCCCAGGATGACATCCTGATACGGACCCGAAATCGACGCCGTCTCATATCCGCCCAGGTAGAGGTCGGCATAGGAATCGCCGTCCCAATCACCCCAGCAACCGCCGCGGCTGATCACAGAAGGCAATCCGGAAACAGCCTGCTCAGTGAATCCGGTCCCGGCATTGTTGAGGAAAATCCTGGCTGTAACCACCCCGGCGTCCTGGCCATAGAAATCGAGATATCCATCATTGTTGTAATCTGCCCAGGCTCGGCCCGGCGCAAGGTAGGAAAACGAAAAGCTGATTCCCCCGCTGTTTTTCCAGATCCTGACTCCATCCGCCAGGTCGGGAAAGCCGTCGTTGTTGAAGTCGCCCCAGGCCGCGGAAAGATCGCTTAGGCCTGGAATGATCGACGCGGTTTTGTTGATCAGTATCGCTCCCGATACCGCCGGCGGGTCGGGGCTGATTGCCACCGGCGCGACGCGGTAGAGCTGATGGTTGTCGGATCCGGCGGCGGATTGCAATTGAATGCTGGACCCGTTGCCCCGGACGAAGGTGCAGGTGCTAGTCCAACTGCCGGGGTCGGTCACATCGGCTGTGGAATCCAGGCGGTAGATCAAATCGGGATCGGTGAGCGGGACTTCGATCGTGACGGCTGTCCGGGGAGCCTCGGTGAGGATCATACCGGGCTCTTTGCCCACCAGGTTGCCTTCCCCGGTGAGGACGATGCGCTCAATATTGAGGTCGCCCCCGACCGCGGTCGGCTGCACGTCGGCGATGATTTCCAGGCGGGCAATTTCGGATACCGGATTGTCGAACGCCGTGGCGCCAAGGACTACTTGATCGCTACCTCTGGTTTCCGTTATGAGCGCGGTGAAGGTGTCGGTCGAAGTATCGAAATCGATCTCGATGTTCGCCACCACGCCACCGCGCCAGTTGATCAAGTCGCTGTCGTTAACGAACTGGCCGGCGTTGACCTGCGAGAGTCGAAGGAGGCCGATGGTTGCGTCGGCAGACACGAACTCCATCGCCACCACGCCGGCGCTGTCCAGGAGCCGCGCCCGAAAGGGGGTATTGCCGGTGCCGTCCAGGACGCCGAGGATCGCAAACGAGCCGCTGTCGAGGTGGAACGTGAAATCGATGGCGGCCTGCATCGGTTCGGTGGCCGCCGTCAAAACCCGAAGACGGCCGACGTTGCCGTTGCCCACACCGGCGAAGGAGGAATCCCGCTTGGCCGCCTTGGCGGGTGGATTCGCAAAGATGTCACTCTCCGCGTTCATGATCCAGGTTTGCCCGTCGGTAATGTCCGCGGTGTCCCAGTCATTCAGGTCCGGCTGGCCGCCGGTGGCGAAGTCCTCGGTAAAATTGAAGGCGCCCAGAACCGGGCTCAACTCCATGACGAAGAAGACATACGTGGTAAGTAGGGTTCTGCACGGCATGATCGCAGCTCATTTGCCACAAAATCGGCAAATTGGCCAGCCTCTTAACCTTGCACGCTTGTTATGCCGGGCGAACGGGTCCATATTCGTGCAGGCTTATGAAAGCGACGCTAACCCTGCTTCTCAGGAATTCGTTTACCGTTTTGGTTTTCTTCGTTGTCTTCCCGGGTTTCGGGCGGGGGCAGAACCTCAGTTTCACGGATGATTTCAGTGACGGCATCGGACACCCGGGAACATTCGGCGCGGACGGAGAGTGGGACAACGGGGATTTTGTCGACGGACAAATCTGGATCATCCCCATGGATGCTGACCCGTGGCCGGGGCCAGGTGTGGGGGCGAAACGCGATACCAGTTCCATGGGTGGCACCGGAAACAACATCGCCGGGCGACTGCGGGCGCTGGAGTCCGCTAAACAACCGGGTGGCGCCGCCAACTCCGCCGTCGCCGCGATCGATGTTACTATCCCGCTGGACATCGGCTCCCTGAGCATCAGCGCTATCGGAGACGGCACCTCCCGCACCGGGTTTAAGATCCGCCTGCTGAATGAATCCGGGACGCCGGCACTCGAGGTCGTGGTGCAAAACAGCGCCCCGCTCTCGTCGGTGATCGAGGCGTCCCAGGTGAATGCGGGCACGTTCGTCAACGCGGCTGACGATGTTAACTGGGCCGGCGGCGTCGGGGCGAATATAGTGATCAACTTCGACGTGCGCACGGACACCTTCGATGCCACATTCTCCGATACCGGCGGTAGTGGCCCGATTGTCCTGAGTGAAACCGCGTTCGACAATGCCGTGGACCGGATCGCCCGCTTCGAACTCGAATGTTTCCTGGCCAACGGCGCGGAGACCAATATCGGTTCCGAAGTCAGCTTCGAGCGCATCGCCCTGACGGGCGCCAAAGTTATCGAGAATATCAACCTCACCCAGGTTCAGGTTGGAGAGACGATCGCTCTTGAGTTCTTAAGTGAGGTCGACGTCACCTACCGGCTAGACAGCACCACAGACCTGGTGTCATCGAACAACTACACCGACACCGGGGCCTACACCGTGGGCAACGGAGCGAATATGTTGGTCTTTGATCCGGCCGGATTCAGCGCCGGCAAGGCCTACCGGGTCCGTGTGAGCCCGACGGATTTGCTCGTGCCCTGACACTCATGGACGACACGCCCATGACGTACCTGGCGTTTGTGCCGCATCCGATGAGACTTCAGCGGGTTCGAGTTGGAGGGCCTGGCCGCGCGGTACCTACTTGAAAATTCGACATTGAGTATTCGACATTGGACATTTTCCGATTTCTGCCACCTTGCGGAGCCGGAAATGTCGAATGTTCAATTTCAAATTTCGAAGGAGGTAGATCAGGGGGGTACATTGCTGCAGTCGCCATCTTCTCCCAAATTCGCCCGCTATTGGCTCGGCATCGCCCACGCTAAGAGCGAAAACGTAAAGAAAAAGGTGAAATCACGCCGATTCTCCTCATAAATCGCTTGCGAGAGTACACCGGTTCTTCTAGGCTCCGTGAGGTTATGGATGAGTCCTGCAAATTTTGGAGCCGCTAGTGACTAATCGATCCTTGTTAGCCGTGTTCGCTACTTTCCTGGTCGCACAGATTTCGGCCCCAGGCCAGACCACCTTGAGCTTCACGGATGATTTCAGCGATGGCATAGGCCATCCCGGGACGTACGGGGCCGATGGAAATTGGGACGATGGGGATATCGTCGACGGCCAGACCTGGATCATTCCATTTGATGTTGATAACTTCAGCCTGGCTGCGGCGGCGAGACGCGATTCACCTCCCCAGGGTTTCACGGGCAACAACATTGGCGGGCGGTTGCGTACGTTGCGGGCCTCTGCGCACCCCGGCGGGGTCACCAACCTTGCCCTCGCCGCCATCGATCTCACTACCGAGTTGGATGTCGGCACCCTGCGCCTGAATGACTTCGGAGACGGAACGAGCAGATCGGGTCTTAATATCCGGCTTCTGAATTCTGCAGGAATCGTTGGACTGGAGATCGTAGTGCAAATCAGCGAGCCTCTCGGGAATTACATCTCAGCGTCGCAGGTCAACGCAGGCACCTTTATCACAGGGGGCCAGGGAATCGCCTGGCTCGCCGGCGTGGGTGCCAACCTTGTAATCAACTTCGATGCGCGGTCGGACACCTTCGAAGTGGTAGCGACGGACACCTTTTTCGGAGGACCGGCGATTCTGACCGAAACCGCCTTCGACATTCCCATCGACCGGGTGGCCCGACTCGAACTCGAATGTTTTCTGGCCCACGATGCGGCAACCCAGATTGGCTCCGAGGTCAGCTTCGAAAGCATCTCGCTGGTCGGCACCAACCTCAACCTGGAGGTCGAGTTCGCCCAGATCTCCTCCCAGGATGCCGATGGCATCGAATTCCCGAGCCAGAGCAACGTTGTTTACGGCCTGGACAGCACCACTGACCTGGTGACTTCCAACAACTTCACCAGCACCGGCGCCTATCTGATCGGAGACGGGTCCACCCAACTCCTCTTCGACCCGGCCGGTTTCAGTACCAACAAGGCTTACCGGGTCCAGGCGGACCCGCCAGAAATTCGACCCTTATAAAGAATTGAAACAATCGTGATTTAAACGGACGTCGCCGGCACAAACGGCGGTACAGGAGCAGAACCCAACAACAGAAAACTCGAACAGAGTGGAGACCAAAATGAAACGAACAAACACCGCAACCCTCATCACTGCCGCGCTATTCTGCGTTGCCACCGGCACCGCATTTGGAGCGCTGACCTGGACGGAGGACTTCGCCGCCGGCGGCGATCCGGACCTGAACAACTGGGCAAACGGAGACGTCACCGACGGCCAGACCTGGATCATTCCCATCGACGAATCATTCGGCGGACCCCAGTACATCGCGGCGAGACGGGATAGTTGGCCTGTCACCGGAGCAGGCCCTACCGAAAATGCCGGCAACGGCGGCCTCTTCGGCAACAGCCAGGGCGGACGCCTCCGCGCCTTGAAAAACTCCAACGTGGAAATGCTGGCCGCGATCGATCTGACCAGTCCGATTGCCGACGGTGGAACGCTGGACCTCATCAATATTGGAGACGGGACCGGCACGACCGACTGGAGAATCCGCCTCAAGGACAGCGGGGGCACCACGGCGCTCGAACTGGTGTTCGGGAATGCAGAAGACCTTGTTTTTATGACCGGCACGCAGGCCAATTCCGGCCCGTTTATCACTGAGGCCCAGTCCATTAATTGGCGGAACCCCGGCGCGAATCTGTTTATCTCCTTCGACGTGCTTACCGATACATTTTCCGTCGATGTCACGGAAACCTCCGGAGGAAACATCGCCGGGACTTCTGGTTCCTTCGCCTTCGACAACGCCGTGACGGAGATTGCGCGTCTTGAATTCGTGCACGATGCGGTTAACTGGGGCAACGCCCTCGGCGGCGAGGTCAGCTTCGAGCGCATCGTTCTCACGCAGATCCCCGAGCCCGGCGCCCTGGCCCTCATCGGCATCGGCGCGTTGGTAGCGGCGTTCGGTCGGCGAACGAAGAGATCCTAATCAAACGAATCGGGCGACTTTTCGTCGTCATCGATTTCAAGTGCCCTGGGGCTCGATTCGGGCGAACGCATGCGTTCCCCCGAATCGGGCCCCTTGGCTTTGCCGGCATTCTTCGAACGTAGCTTGGGCTTCCAGCCTCAGCAAAGTAGCCATCCACCTCCGGGGGATGGGCGGCTGAATCGGCGCAGATATAGAGAAAGGGAGGAGCGCAGCTCACCCCTTTCTCTTCTTCGGGCTCAAACCAGCCTCTCCTCCCTCGGAGATGGACGACTACTTTGCACGACTGTAGCTTGGACTCCGGCCCCCTCCGCGGGAGGCCCACTGGGCCGTCCCAAGATTGACATACAATCCCCACTCCTGTTTTCTGTCAGGCAGACTAGGAACGTGACCCGAGCCCGAAAGTGGACTTTGAAAATATGCACGACACCTCCTCAATTGCCTGTTCCTTTTGTGCTGCAGTCGTCGCATTTCCATGGATCGTGTCGATGACTTCCGGCGCCACGCTCGAAGCCCCACCCGGGCTGTTCAAGCAGCTCGACGAACAGATCGTCGGCGATGCCATCCTGATCAACGGGAAGCAGTTGTTCGTGGATGAATTTCTAATCGAAAAGCTGGAGGGCGTGACGCGCGCCCTCAACCAGCCGGTCAAACACGCCAGGAATCCCCTCATCGTAACGGACAAGCCCTGGGAAGGACACTTGAGTTTCAGCTCGGTGTTGTACGACCGTGAGGAGGGTTTCTATAAAATGTGGTACGCCGCGTTCTCGTCGGATTACAAGAGCCAGGTTCTCTGCTACGCCACTTCGCCCGACGGCATTGACTGGCGCAAGCATCTCACCACATCGTGGAACGCCGAGGAGCATTCGAACATCGTCTTCGGCAAAACTAAGGAATTCAATTGCGCCGGGGTTTTCAAAGATCCGGTGGCCCGCGATCCGGAGCGCCGCTACAAGATGCTCTACAGCGACTATCCCGGCGGGACTTCCGCCACCGCCTCCAGCAGCGCGGCATTCTCGCCCGACGGAATCCATTGGACCCCCTGCTCCGAGAATCCCCTGATTCCATTCAGCGACGCGCACCTCTGTCCCTTCTGGGACTCACGGCGCGGGCGCTACGTGGCTTACCTGCGCTACGGTCCGCCCAATACCCGCGCAATTTCCATGACCGAGAGCGAGGACTTCGTGCACTGGTCGCCCAAAATTACGCTTTTTCCCCAGGCCGGATCACCGCTCGACAGGCCCCGCAGCACCAAACTCTACCAGATGGAAGTCCTCCCCTATGAGAATTACTACTTCGGTATGATCTCCACTTATTACGGCGAGACCATCCAACCGATTCCGCCGGAGAAGGAAGCGTGGGCCGACAAGTTGGATGTGCAACTCACCTTCAGCCGGAACGGCCGGACCTGGCGGCGGGTCGGCGGTCGGGGCGCATACCGGCCCGAGGAATTCGATGAGGAGAGGAACTGGGAAGCGGAGACCGAAGCGGCCACCTTTATCCCCTGGGGTCGCGCGAAGCAGGATTGGGACTGGGGCACGATTTACCCGCTGCAGGCGCCGGTGGTAACCGAAGATGAGATCCGAATCTACTACGTCGGCATCACCGGTCGTCATTGGGCGGAGTATCACGGCGACGGGGAAACCACCAGCGGCATCGGCCTGGCCACGTTGCGTCTTGACGGTTTCGTCTCGGTCGAAGGGACAGGGACCTTAACCACAAAGCCCCTCGTGTTTCTGGGCGACGGTTTGGAAATGAACGCTGACGCGACCGGCGGATCGATCCGGGTCGAGGCTCTCGGCGCCGACGGCAATCCGATCGAAGGATTTTCGAAAGAGGACTGCGAACCTTTCACGGCGGATGCCATCCGACATGTGTTGAAATGGGCCGGCAAGGATGACTGCCACCTGATCCAGGCGCAGCCAATCCGGTTGCGATTCCATCTCGAGAAAGCGCGGCTCTTTTCATTCACGCCGCGGATCCTGAAGAACCACTATGTTCCATCGTACGACTAATAAGTTTGAACCACTCATCTGCACTAATTTTCACTAATTAGGATGCTGCCGGCAGATTTCCAATTAGTGAAGATTCGCAAGGATCAGTGGTTTTCCAAAAAATGATTGGCAACCATTCCATCCCCAGGTTTTTTTTAGCGATAATTGCCACCGGTGTGATCGAGGCAATGTCTGTAAGCACAATCGCCGAGACAGAATCGGACCCTGTGGTATTCGTCACGTCCTGGTTCGAACGCAGCGGGTCTGATACGCAACCGCGTAAGGAGCAATTACGGGATGTGATATCCATCGCCGCCGCTCCCGGCGAGTATGAACCGGCTACCATCAGCATCCGCTCTGCCCGGCCGCGGCAGCAGGTTCGCCTCGAGTTGGCCGGCGATCTGACGAGCGACGCGGGCGACCGCATCGACAAGGAGGCCGTAACCATCCGCCTGGCCGATCCGTTCGAGAGTTGGACGAAAAGGGATGACATCGAGCAGTTCCTGCTACGCAAGGACACCGTCGACCTCACGGAAAATTCGACCCGGCGCTTCTGGCTGACGATGCACGTGCCCGCGAGTGCCAGGCCCGGGACCTATCGAACGAAATTGATCGTCGGCGTCCCGATCACGGACCTGGGTCCGGACCTGGGTCGTCTGCAGACGCTCAAGGCCCTCACGCTCGAAGTGCGCGTACGGCCCCTCAGGTTGCTCGATGCCCACGAAACCGGCATGGCCTACTTCATGTACAACAACACGGGGTACTACGCGAAGTTGCCCGGAGGCGCGGAGACGTTTGTCACGCCTGCCTACCAGAAGCGGGTGTTCGAAGATATGCGAAGCCACGGAATGACCACCGCGAGCCTCTATATCTACCCCATGGTCGAGGACCAATTCACGCTCACGGAGAGTGAACCCGGCCACCTCGGATTTGTACCCACGATGGACCTGCTGGACGAGACCGGCCTCGTCGCGCCCGGCCTGCCGGTCATCTGGCTGGGAGCCGGCAACTACGATCCGGACATTTGGACGCAGGTTTTAGACGAACGCCGCCGCCGCGGCTGGCAGGAGATCGTGATCTACGGGGTGGACGAACCGGGCGAGGAGGATCGCAACCAGCGTGTCCGCGCCTTCATGAGGAAATTCGAACCGTTCCGCGAGCGGCGCTACGACGATCCGGTGCGGTTGACCACGGCGCTGGGCTCCTCGCAGGGGATCCAGACGGTCGGGCACTACTTCGACCTGTGGATCGGGTGCATGGGTCAACGGATCGGCGAGTCGGGCGTGATCGCCGACGCAAAGATGCACCGCAAGGAACTCTGGACTTATGACTGTATGCTCGCGCCGGTGGATGCCGAAACCGACCGGTACTATTTTGGTATCTGGGCCTGGGTCTCGCAGGTGAAGGGCTGTGCGCACTGGTGCTATTTCGATGCGATGCCGAAGCTGAGTTACGTCTACCCTGCGGAGGACGAGTTGATTCCGACCATCGGATGGGAAGCGGTTCGCGAAGGGATCGACGACTACCGCTACCTGGCCACGCTGAAGCGGCAAGCCGGACGCGCCGCCGATGCGGGTCGCGATGACCTCGTCCGCGGCGCCGAGGCTGTTTTCGAGCAGGCCCGTTCCATGGTCACCATGGACAATTACGGTAAGGCTTTTCTCAAAGTTCGGGGCGACCCCGCGGAGGCGTCCGCCTACAATCGGCCACGGGTGGAGCCCGACCTCCCTTTGGGGGCCTACGACATCCTGCGCCAGGCGGCCGCGGACCAGGCTGAAGCCATCGTCGCTGCTTTGGCGGAGTAGAACCACGAGGCAGCCTTCACTTCGTTTCGGCCATAACCAAATTTCCGATTTTAAGGATCGTCGTACAAAGTTCCGTTTGGAATCCCCGCTCCTGGGGGGCGGGATGGGTAGGCTGCGAAGCCCCTAAAGAGCCCCGTTTGATCGAAGGCAGGGCGTCGCTGTTTAGGGGCTTCGCAACCTGAAACTCCCAAGCGCAAGGATTGGGGATCTTTTCCGTGGTTGGTGAAATCGTCGCAAATAACAACGATTTCGGAAGACAGGAGTACGAAACGGCGGCACCTCACCCCAACGGATTAAAACAGAAGGAAACGAAAGGAACACTATTTGCTGAGCACTTGATGTCCGGGATCCGCATATTTTTTAATAAAATCGCTGGAGAATGCAGACATTTTTCGCTAGGGTTTCCACTGATAAGACTAGCAACGGCGTTATCCGTAGAAGGAGCATCGTATTCCCATGAGGCTATTGTTTTCCGTTTTTGCCGCCCTCTTGATTGCCGGCGGTTCCGTCCGGGGCCAGGTTGCCCTCAGTTTCACAGACGATTTCGCGGACGGGATCGGCCATCCCGGAACCTGGTTGGATAATGGCTTTGGCGATGGCGATTGGAACAATGGGGATGTCGTAGACGGACAGACTTGGATCATACCCTTTGATGGCGATTTCCCATCGGTACTGGTCGGGGCAAAACGGGATACCCACGCCCTTGGCGGAACGGGCAACAACATCGCCGGACGGTTGCGGGTATTGAGCAATGCCGTCAACAATGCCATCGCCGCTATCGATCTTACCGCCCCTTTGGATGTCGGTACGCTCTCCTTGAATGATTTCGGAGACGGGACCGGCAGAACGGGTCTGAAGGCGCGCCTTTTAAGCGGTAATGGAACGGTGGGTGTGGAGATCGTGGTGACGAACAGCCCGGACGGTACGATCATCGAAGCGTCTCAGATCAACGCGGGCACCTTCATTACGCAGAATGATTCGATCCTCTGGAGATTCACCAATGGAGCCAACTTCGTGATCAACTTCGACGCGCAGTCGGATACTTTCGATGTCGTAGCAACGGACACCGAAGGCAACGGACCGATCACCCTGGCCGAGACCGCCTTCGACAATCCCGTCGACCGGATCGCCCGAATCGAACTCAGTTGTTTTCTTGCCAACGGCGCTGAAACCAATGTCGGCTCCGAGGTCTCCTTCGAGAGCATCTCCCTGACCGGAACCCAGTTCGTCCATGAGGTCGCTTCTGCCTCGGCGACCGCAGCGGGTGCGGTGACCATGGAATTTCTGAGTCAGGCGGGTGTCGAGTATGGCCTGGAAAGCACCACCGAGCTGGTGACGTCCAGTTTCGAGAGCACCGGGGCCTACACTATGGGCAGCGGGACCAATCAGTTTCTGTATGACCCTGACGGATCCAGCGCAAACAAGGCTTACCGAATCGTGGTTAATCCCCCGGTTTTTAAACCGTTGTAGTTTTAGTCTTCAGTCACCCCCGGCATGATCAGGCGCTGCGGATCGTGCTCGGGAGGCGGTTGGTCGTGGCGAATCGGCATCTCTTCGCCCGCCCGATCCGGGCGCGCCAGGTTGATCTCGTCCAGTCGGTAGTCTCCCGTGTCCAGTTTCAGGTAGACCGGGCCGTCGGCCGCCAGGTTCGTGATCCCGTGTTCGTATTCGGCCAGCAGGGACGCCGGGCTCTCGTCATACCCGTCGGCCGCTGCGTAGATCTCTACCGTGCCGGGGTCAAAGCGCAAGGTAACCCACAGATCGGTGACGGGTTGTCGCAGATCGCCCAAGCCTTGACTCGTTGAGGCGGTGCGTGATCCTCCCTGGATTGCGTATCCGGACATCATCGCCTCCGCCCGCTTTGCGGACGAGAAATAGAAGTACCAGAACATTCCCGTGGCACGGGTGCTGATGGGACCGGGGCCGTTCTGGATACCCACCGCCAACAGGGTCTCCTCCTCAGGCAGACCGCCGCGCGTCGCCGCGTGGAATCGAAGACGATAACATCCAGCACCTTCTTCGTAGGCCAACAGGTCGTCGAATCGGGCCAGCGAGTTCACCGGGTGGCTTTCCGCCAGATAAAACTCCGCCCACCCGTCCCGGACCACAGGCGTCTCGGGTCCGTAGCGGTGGTCCGTGGTCTGGATCCAGGTATCGGCGCGGAAGTAATCGCCGTCAAACGGATCGACCAGGCGCCCATCGGTGATCTCCGGCGGGGCCAGGATACGCTCAAATGCAATGTCGTCCCACAGATGTTCGCCCGCGGAACGCCGCTTCAATTTGATCTCCAACGAATCCGCCCCCGGCGGGACGGATACCGTTGACCGAAGCCGAATCCATCCCGCGGCCGGGTCAATGGTCGGCAGAACGCAGCGCGTCGGCTCCGCCCATATCCGCGTGCCGCCGCCGTAGAAATCCAGGATGGCCTCCGCGGGCACCGCCGTCTCGGAGGATTCACGCAGGTATTTTGCATACGCGGTGAGTCGATAGCGTTCCAGAGGCTTGACCGGCACTCGTTGGCGAAGGGTGGATGTTGTGGACGAACAGTACAGCGCTGCATTGCCGGTGCGCGCTCCGTCCCGGGCCACCGTCTCCGATGCATTCGCTTCCCATCCCTCCAGGTTTCCGGACTCAAAGCTGCCGTTGATCAGCACGTTCGTAAGCGTAGGGTGATCGAGCATATACAGTTGAATTCTTGCATGATCGTACAGACTGTCCGCGGGCAGAACTTCGCGCCAGAATGACCGAACACTGTCGACGCCCTCCGCCCGCATTCGATACGCGCTGACCGCGGTGCACAGTTCGTCGATCAGCGTGGTCTCGCGACTGAATAGAGTGAGAGCTTCGCCCCAGGACCAGAAGTTTTTTCCGGCCCGCCGCGGATTGATCTGCGGATAGCGGAGCATTTGCTGGTCGTAATGCCGGCGTTCCGCCCTCATGTCGGCGATCTCGCGGGCCCGCTGCACTGCATGCCCGGCGGCCTCTGCCGAGGTGACGGCCGTCTCCGGCGCACTCGGATAATATTTTGCCGCGCTGATGATCATCGTGCGGTAGTACCGCCAGGCGTCGGAGACACGGTCCACGCGAAACTGCACCGCTTCGGAGTCGGCCGCGGCACGCTTAATCGCCTCCGCGATGTGCCTGTCCAACTCATCGACATCCGTCAAGCGGTAGGGAACGAACTCGTCGTTCGGTTGGACGTATGAGTTCATCGCCCAGGACACCCACTGGTAGAAGAGCCACCGCTTACGCGTCTCGCCGTACGGTGTGGGCGGCCGCCGATCGTACACCACCTCCAGTAAATTCCAGAACGCCCGCATCGGCGACGAGGCCCCCCCGTAGGAGGCGCGGCAGAAGTCCCGCATGACTGCGTCCACGTCCGCGTTCACATCCCACTGCAGGGCCTGGAGGTAATGATACTTCGGCCCGTCGAAGGACCAGTCGCCGCCGCACTCCGTGACGTGTGCGATCGCCCCTAATCCGTCGTATCCCCACTGGAGGAATTCCTGGGCGGCGTGCGGATAATGGCGAAACCCCATGAAGGAGTTCCCATACATGTAGGAGTACAGGTTGACCGATTTGCAGACCGATTTCCATTTCTCGGCCAGTTCGAATTCTTTTTCCAGGACAAAGGTTTTCGTGATGGCTACGTTGTCCTCGAGGGGGAAGCGCGGGGGTTCTGATGTGCTCGCATATGCCATGGACTCCACCCATTTTCCAGGATGCTTATGCGCCACCTCGCGCGCGACCATGTTCACCCAGTGAAACCATCGCTCGGTCATGGTGTAGGGCGGATCGAAGGAGTTGACGAAGGCGGTGCAGGTGTCGCATTCGCACCAACCCGACCCGTCATTTTGCCCCACCGAGGCGGCGATGACGTCCGGGTTCTTCAGGAAATACCCGTCGATGTACTTCACCGCGTGTTCAACCGTCCCGGGATTCGTGGTGCAGATCTGCCATCCGTTGCCGTACTTCCACCACTGCCGCTTGCCCTTGAAGAAAGCGAACCATTCGGGATGGGCCGCGAATTCATCGGTGGAGAAGATGGTCTGAATCTCGTGGCTGCCGAACGGCCCGCCGATCGGCCCCAGCCGTAGGTATTTCTTCCTGGGGGTAAACATGTACATGCTGCAATTGGAGCGGGAGAGATAATCAGGCTCGTACACTTTAGAGAGCGTGTCGGGAATGGTGACCGTCGGCTTCGTCGGCACGACCTCGCCGTACTCGGGATCGGGAAACAACCAGCGGACCCCGCAGTGGTTCATGAGAAAACGCTCCACCGCCCACTGGGACGAGGGCGCCTGCGGACCGGCCAGGATCAGGTGTCGACGACCTTCCGCCTCGACGCATTTGATGACAAACCCGTCACCCCGGATCCGGCCGAGCTCCGGCGCCTGCGCCCGCACGAATGAATCGGCCCCGACATGGATGGTGACGCCGGAGAGGGCAGGGGAGGGCGAGACCGTGATGGTGCGCCCGGTAACCCTCGAAAGGTAGTCGCAGAAATCCGCCGCCGCGTCCCCGTCGTCCGGGTGATCGCCGGCGATTACACTCGGCGCCGGACCCTCGGGCGAGACCAGGACCACCTCGACGGCCCGAATCCGGCCCTCGAACAGAAGCAGACCGAGACCGACCAGGCACTGGATAACGAACATCGGTTTGCAATGCACCTGCTCCCTGTAAATCATGGACGCAATCGTACCGAAGATCATTCGGATTTACGATTTTGGATTTCAAAGTAGCGGAAGTCGCCGAGACTTCCGATCTGCGACGCACAAGCCCGTGGTGGGCAAAATTCTCGAAAACGAAAGCGATGTTGGAAGATTGTCGTACGAATAACGAATTTTACTCTCCCCTTTCCTGGTCCAGATCATACTCGTAATCGCAACTAGATGCGGCCCGAGTTGAGGGTGCGAGAGGCCAATTTCTCCCCTGCGGAATGAATTCCGGGCTACGGACAGCGTATTGCACTCTGAGGTAGAAAAGTTGTCGCAAACAGGAACGTATAGAGGTGATAGTACTGCACAGAAGTCTACCGGATATCCCGCGAGAAAAAGGTGAGTAAGAATATGTCGCATAGCTGTCGCTACAAGTTCCTTGTGATTGATGACCAGGATTTGCTGGAGGTCAACAACCTCCGGCGGAAGACCAACCAGGCCGTCAAGCACCCTGAGCCCGTGCTCAAACTGGACGCTCCATGGAATACGAATCCCATGGAGATGTTCAACTACAACAACGTTCTCTACGACGAACAGGAAAAGCTCTTCCGGATGTGGTACGTGGTCTGTGGGCAGGAACCGGATGAATACTGGGAACGCGGCCGCAAGACGGCCTATGCGACCAGCCGGGACGGCATCCACTGGGAAATGCCGATCCTGAACCGGGTCGAGGTCAACGGATCCACTGAGAACAATTATCTCATCGGCGAGATGCTGTCGCTCACCTACACCATCATCGATGATCCGAGCGACAATTCAGAGCGCCGCTACAAAATGATCTTCCAAGTGGAAAGTGGGGAATCGCGCTGGGCGAAAGATCATATGCCCCTGTGCCTCGCCTATTCCGCCGACGGATTGAATTGGGAGCGACCGGTTCACGTCAATCCCGTGCTGCGCGGCATCAGCGACGGGGGATGGGGATTTATCTATGACCGGGACCGCCGCATCTACCAGCTATACACCCGGCGAGTGCCTAACGTGCCGCGCGACATTTCGCTCTATGAAAGTTTCGACCTGGTGAACTGGGAGGACCGGGGGCGGATTCTCGTGCCCGGCGATGAATTGGACCCGCCGGAGATGTTTAATTTTCAGGCAATGACCCCCTTCTTTTACGAGAATTTTTGCCTGGGCCTACTTAACACGCAATACTCGCTGCCCGCGTCCGAGTCATACGAGATCTTCAATGAACCTCCCGCGGATTCTCCCCGGAACAAAATGGGTCATGTCGACGTTCAGCTTGCCTACAGTCGAGATGGGCGGAACTGGTTGCGCCCGGATGACCGGTCGCCCATCCTGCCCGTCGGCGAGCCTGGCTCGTCCGACGCCGGTGTCATCTTTGTTCCCTCGGCCAATCCCTTCACCATCGATGGCGATACGTACATCTATTACACCGCGGTACGTTTCCAGCACAACGATCGGACCCAGTCCGCTTACATGAAGGAACATAATTTCGACATGCGAGACGCCACGTCCTGCATGCTTGCGAAGATGCCCGAAGACCATTGGGTTTCGCTGGACGCAGGCAAAGACGAAGGCAACTTCGTTTGCAAACCTTGGGGCCCGCCCCATGAAATCTTCGTCAATGCCGATGCCGAAGGCGGTTCGATCGAGGCGGAGTTGGTCACGCCGTACGGGAAGGTCGTCAACGGCTATTCGCGCAGCGATTGTATTCCGGCCACCGCTAACGGCAAGGATCAACCCTTGTCCTGGAAACACGGTAAGAGCGCCTGGGAAGAAATCGCACCGAACCACCGCGGCGGCCTGCTGTTCAAGATCTACCTGCGAAACGCAAGGTTGTATTCCTATACATTCACGCTGCCGGACCCGAACGGACAGCTCCAACGCGATAAAAAGAACGCCCGCTGGTGCGAACACATCAAGCACCGTTCCGACAACTGGGGCCGCGGAAGCAATGAACCCGCGATCGGCGTTTCGCCGCGTTGAACCGTGAAACGAGCAGTACGCTTGTCATCCTGATCGGAATACCCTAAACTCTTACAGAGACGGGGAAGCCCCGCGAAAGATCAGAAAGAGTTCATGTCCATGTTAATAATCAGGACTTGTTTATCCCATTCAAAGAGGAACGGCCGTTGCACGGGAGGGTTCACGCTCATCGAGTTGTTGGTGGTCGTCGCCATCATTGCGATCCTGGCCGCGCTGCTGCTTCCGGCGATGAAGCAGGCGAGAGATAAAGCCTTGCGTGCCTCCTGCTCCAGCAATGTTCGGCAATTGTGTATCGGGCTTTCATCGTACGCAAGAGACCACAATGGCGCCAGTCCGCACATGGTTGGCGACAGACGTTTCGGCCCGCGTGCGAGCCATGATCAAAGCAGGATGAAGGCAAGCAATTATATGCGTGGGAACGGCGTCACTGAATGGGGCGGATTGGGGCTGCTTTGGGAAGGTGACTATGTTAAGCATATCTCGGCCTATCTCTGCCCGGCAGGAGATTACAGCAAGGCCGTCCGGGCAAATAGTTGGCCGAACGGGCAACCGGCATCGCCCAGTAATCCGGGGCCTTATGGGTCCTACATCATCGAGACCGAATACATGGTCCGCAACCTGCACGGCAGTAGCAGTCAGAGGTTAGTCGAGCCGGTGTTCGAAGACTACTTGGGAAAAGTAGCGGTGTTCGACTCGACGGCCGGAACGCGCATGCGGCACCGGACCGGGTTCAACTTCGGCTTCTTCGACGGACATGTTCAATGGTATGATGATGAAATCGGCGACTTCTATTTTATGTGGTGGGATCCGGAGGCCGTGGCGTCCGGCGGTGGCGCTCTCGTCCGGAGGCGCATGACAACACTCTTCAACGAATGGGATCGGTAGCCCTGCCCTTTGGCCGGAAGTAAGAATTGAATCTGAGAACTCCGCAAGTCAATCCCCGGCGTAGTACTCAAAACCTTCCTCCTCCAGCACAGGGCCGGCGGGGCCTGGATATGTTGGAGCGACGTGGCCGCGGCACACAGCTCAAACGTTTTCGAGTTCTTCACGCAGGATGACCGCAATGGTATCGCAATCCTCCTTGGTCAAGGCGAGCGGAATCCGCATGTCAAAGGTCGTTCTCAGCACGCCGGCCGTATCGGGGACTGGTTGAGATTCAAGATATTGCCAGTGACGAGCCTGGCTGGTGTAGCCCATCGGATTATTGCGCCCGAACCACTTGATGGCCACGCCCCGCGCCGTGCAGCGATCCGCCAGGACCTGCAGCTGCCGGGTATCGAGACCGGTGATATGGAACTGGATCGAACTGGCAACAAATTGTTCTCCCTCTTTGCGCGGCGGCACACGGACGTTGTCAATCCGGTTCAGCCGTCTCTCAAGAGCAGCATACAAGGTGTTCCAGCGTTCGCCTCTCGCTGTGATTTCACGAAGCTGCGGCCGCAGGATGCAGGCAACCAGGTTCGACATGCGTAAACTGAAATTGGGGATGTGGGGCGCAAACCGTTCGAACACCGATCGGGCCGGTGCGCTCCGATGTTGTTCGTACAGCATATAACTGCCGGCATACAGGATCGCTTTTGCCGCCATCTCGTCATCGTCGGTGACCAGGATCCCGCCCTCGCCGGAGTTGATGTGCTTGAATGTCTGCGTACTGAAACATCCCACCGCGCCGAATCGTCCGGTAAAGGTTCCTTTCCATTTGGCGCCCATGGTGTGCGCACAATCCTCCACCAGGATCAGTCCCAACCGGTCGCACAATGACTGCACGCCGGACATGTCCGCGATGTGGCCGCGCATGTGGGTCAGCAGGAATACCTTTGCGCCGGAATCCCGGGCCTTTTGCTCCAAGTCGTCGAGATTGATCAAATAATCCTCTCTCACCTCCGCCAGCACCGCCGTGGCGCCCGCATGATGAATCGCCCCGGGCACGGGCGCCAGGTTGAACGCGTTCACCAGCACTTTGTCTCCCGGTTCCACACCGGCCACCTTGAGCCCGAGAAAAATTGCGCTGCCACCGGAGTTGATCCCGACGGCGTACCGGCTTCCGACATATTCGGCGAATTCCTGTTCGAACAGTGCGGCATGGGGTTCCGTACCGGAAAATTCTCCATAGCGATGCAGCCGTCCGGTCCGCATCAGATCCACCGCCTCGGCGATCGCTCCATCGGGGATCGGCCCCGGGTCGCTGAGGTCGATTTTGAGAACCGGCGGTTGATCCCGCTGCCCGGGAGAGTACTTTTCAAGGCGCGCGTCAGCCGTCAACGCATGGCCCTCCATACCCTCCAGGCGTGAAATGCGTGCCGCCACTGGTGCCACGGCTCTGCAGGCGTCCTTGCTCATCCGCTGGTAGGTCAGGGTCTTGATAAATTTTCCCACGTTGAGACCGCCGGAATAGCGCCCCGCGCCCCGGGTGGGCAGGATGTGATTGGGCCCGGCACACTTGTCTCCGAACGCCACCGTGGTTTCCTCTCCCAGGAAAAGGGACCCGTAGTTATGCAAGGACGCCGGCCACCAGTCCAGGTCCTCCGCCTGTACGTGGAGATGCTCGGGCGCATAGTCGTCGCAGATCTGCACCGCTTCCTCCCGGGTATCGGTGAGGACAATCTCGCCATAGTCGTCCCACGCGGGCTGGGCTGCATTGCGGGCCACCACGGGAAATCGGCCAATCACTTCCGGCATCAACCGATTCACTTCGGTGGCGACGCGCTCCGAAGTAGTGACCAGCCATACCGGCGAATCGACTCCGTGCTCAGCCTGGCCCGCAAGGTCGCAAGACACGATTTTGGGATCCGCGGTATCGTCACAGACCACCAGGGACTCGGTGGGCCCGGCGATCACATCGATCCCCACTCTGCCGAACAGCACCCGTTTGGCCTCCGCCACGAAGCGATTCCCCGGACCCACAATGATGTCCGCGCGACGGCCGGTAAACAGACCATAGGCCAGGGCGGCAATTCCCTGCACGCCCCCCGCGCAAAGAATGTAGTCGGCCCCGGATAAATCCATGGCGTACAGGATCGCGGGGTGGATGCCGCCGCGTTCCCCCGAAGCGGGTGAGGTGGCGATCACCTGTTCCACGCCGGCCACCTTCGCGGTGGCGACACTCATGATCGCGGACGCGACATGGGCATAGCGCCCGCCCGGCACATAGCAGCCGGCGGTCTTCACCGGGACGAGCTTCTGCCCGGCTACCAGGCCGTCCATCAGTTCCACTTCGAATTCAAGAAGAGCGTCCCGTTGATGTCTTGCGAAGTCGCTGACCCGCTCGTGCGCAAAGCGAATATCGTCCTTCACTGTCTCCGGTAGTTGCCGAACCGCTTCGTCGATCTGCTTGCGGCCGACCACGATATCACCGTCCCAGCGATCCAACCTTCGGCACGCGTCCCGCACCGCGTCCTCGCCTCCCTGCTCCAGGACTCCCAGCATTTCGCTCACCGTGCGAGCCGTTTCATCGCTGCCGGTTTGCGCAGTTCGGGTGGCTTTTTTGATATAGATAATGGACATGAGGCGCAATCCGTAGCTTGGGCTTCCAGCCCGAGCGGAGCAAGAGAAGATCATGAAGAAGCGAATGGTAGAGCCCGCTCCTATCATTCTGCTTCCAGGATCACTCCGCGTTCTGAATCGCCACAATGGTTTCAATCACCTGCTCCCGGTCCTCCGCCATATTGCCGAAGGCCTGCCAATCTCTGCCGTACTTTTTCTCTTCCAAGCCATGGCTGGGATCGATTCCGGAGCGAATCCTCCGAAGTCGCTCCAGCCCCGCTTTTCCCGCGGCCCGTACCCCCGGTGAACTCGCCTCCGCCGCCAAGTGCGCCGCGGCCTCCAGCGTGCGGTCGTTGTCGCAGGTGATCCGCCTGGGCGCACACCGGCCGAAAAAAACGCAGCGCCCGCACGTGCCCTTCCCAGAGCACCTCGGTGCAGATCCGCGGAAACGCCTGCACATGCACCGCATCGGAGTGCGGAAGGCACATCACGAAAAACACGATCTTCTTGAGATTCCCGCCTGCCTTGGCCAATGCATGGCCGAAGTCAACCTGGGTCTCCCCCGGGCGGTGCACCAGCGGGACAAACTCCTCCCGCCGGGTCTGCTTGATCTCCCGGACCGCCTCCTTTACCCGCGTGTAGCCTCCGCTGTAGCCCTCGTCCCGAATCCGTTCAAAGATCCGCTTGGCACTGTGGCGCTGCTTCCTGGGCACCACTTGGTCCTGCTTCAGGATCTCGGCGATCCGATCGGACCGATTTTCGGTTCCGGCCTCGGCTCGCTGAGTTGATAGCCCGGCGGGCTGCTGTGGCTCAGCATCTTCTCCAGCGTCCTCCAGTGGATCCCGGTCCCTCGCGGCACCTCCCGCTTCGAGACCCTTTCCTCCTCCACTTGTTGACGAATCTTCGTCCACCATTCCATCTCTGCGTATACCCTTCCTCCTTCGTTCACAATCCCGAGAAAATACTGGCTTCTCGGGCCACTTACCGAAGGTTTATTGGGGGCGCCGCACTTTTAAACCGCCTTTCCTACCGCCGTACTTTTCGATCGGCGTTTAGAGCATTCCTCCAAGTGTCTTTACCATTTGCCCTGGAATGGATGCGGCCGTGAAGGTCCAGCGTCTCCACCAGGACGCCGGCTGTCATCCGCCGGATGTTCATCCCCGACCAACTGTGGCCGGGTTGGCGTTGGCGGTCAGGTCCGCGAAATAGCCGGGATCACCCGCTGCATTGAAAACCCCAATACTGAAAAATTTTCGTTGTGGGTGGTGTTCGCATCTGGAGGCCCGCTTCCGTGGAACGTGACGTGGGCGCGAAGTTCGAATTCGCTTAGCGTTTGCACGGGGAAAGAAAATTCGGCGGAATTCACGGGCGGGCTGTAGAAGTCCTGGTTGCCGGCCGGGAAAATGCAGCTGCCGCAGGTCAGTTGAAGATCGGTTGCGGGCACCGACCAGATTCCCACCGGATCCGAGGCAAATGTCCAGCCGGTGGAATTTCCGTCATCAAAGTTTTCGTCGGCCAGGACGGTCTGTGCCGAAGAAAATGCGGAAGCGACGGCAAGGAGAAGCGTGGCAGAGCAGATTCGTATGAATTTCACTCTAAAATGAATATAAGACAACCGTAGCCCCAAGGGCAAGTTCACCGCCGATCCGGCCATTGGATACGATTTTCAGTCCTTGGAAACCAGGCGCGTCATATAGAGGAGGCCATAACCCGGGTACCGGCGCATGGGTGCCTGATCCGGTGAGGTTCTCCTGCGGTTTGAAGAAGTATCCGACGGTGCCGCTCGAATCGATGGTCATGCCCAACGTAGAGCCGCAGCAGGATGAGAGAGACTATTCTTCAATCGTTCCGAAACGAAGTGGACGCAGGCCCGAACTAATCTAAGCGTGGGATTGACTCGGAGAGCCCCGCGCCTACAATGTTCTACCCGTTTGGGACAGATTGCACGACGGGTGGTTAGCTCAGTTGGTTAGAGCACCTCGTTTACACCGAGGGGGTCACAGGTTCGAGTCCTGTACTGCCCATTGATTTATCGTGTTTGAATCTCTGTACCGCTTCGCACATCGGCGCGGAAGAATCCAACGTATCTGAAAGGATAAACGCTATGGCATATGACAAGATCGAGATTCCGGAAGGCGGCGAGAAAATCACGATGGGGGACGACGGATTGCTTCACGTCCCCGATCGGCCGATTCTTCCCTTCATCGAGGGCGATGGAACAGGAGAGGATATTACCCGTGCCTGCATGACCGTGTGGAATGCGGCCGTCGAAAAGGCCTATGGAGGGGACCGTCGCGTTTCGTGGATGGAGATCTATGCGGGCGACAAGGCCAACGAAGTGTATGGGGAAACGATCTGGTTGCCCCCTGAAACTCTCGACGCGGTCAAAGAGTTCACGGTAGCCATCAAGGGGCCGCTTACCACGCCGGTGGGCGGGGGCATTCGAAGTCTCAATGTTGCGCTCCGCCAGGAGCTTGATCTGTATGTCTGCCTTCGGCCGGTACGGTGGTTTGAAGGCGTGCCGTCACCGGTCGCCCACCCGGAACAGACCGATATGGTGATTTTCCGTGAGAACTCCGAAGACATTTACGCCGGCATTGAATACGAGGCGGGCACTCCTGAGGCAGAGAAGGTCATCAAATTTCTGCAAGAGGAAATGGGTGCCACGAAGATTCGATTTCCCGGAAGCTCCGGCATCGGGATCAAGCCGATATCCGAGGAAGGCACATACCGCCTCGTGCGCGCCGCGCTTCAGTACGCCATCGACAACAACCGGCCATCCGTCACGTTGGTGCACAAGGGCAACATCATGAAATTTACCGAAGGCGCATTTCGCGACTGGGGGTACGATATTGCCAGGAAGGAATTCGGCGCGAAGGACCTGGACGGCGGGCCGTGGCAAGTGTTTAAAAATCCCAATTCTGGTGAAGAAATTATTGTAAAAGATGTGATCGCCGACGCATTTCTACAGCAGATCCTCACTCGTCCTGCCGACTATGGAGTCATTGCGACCATGAATCTGAATGGCGACTACATCTCCGACGCCCTGGCTGCCTGCGTGGGCGGAATCGGGATCGCCCCCGGTGCGAATATCAACTACGTGACCGGTCTGGCAATTTTCGAAGCGACGCATGGAACTGCGCCCAAGTACGCCGGCCAGGACAAGGTCAACCCGGGTTCCCTCATCTTGTCAGGGGAAATGATGTTTCGCTACATGGGGTGGACGGAAGTCGCGGATTTGATCATAAAGGGCATGGACACCACGATTTCCAAGAAAACAGTCACCTACGATTTCCACCGCCTCATGGACGGCGCAACCCTGGTGAAGTGCAGCGAGTTCGGCGAGTTAGTGGCTCGGAATATGGGATGAGAGGCGCGCAATCAAAGATCCTGACCCGGGTGCAACTCGTTGAAGAGCGCGCCCGTCTGCGGACGGAGGGAAAAACGCTGGTGTTTACCAACGGCGTGTTCGACGTGTTTCATGCGGGGCACGCTTACTATCTCGAGATCGCGCGGGGATTCGGGGATGCGTTGGCGGTGGGGCTCAATTCTGACGCCTCGGTCCGGCGATACAAGGGGGACAAACGTCCGATTAATACCGAGAACGATCGGTCGCTGGTTCTGGCAAGTCTGGAGAGCGTTGATTATGTCGTCGTGTTCGGAGAGGACAAGCCGGATGATCTGCTTCGAGCGGTGCTTCCCGATGTGTTGGTCAAGGGGCGTGACTGGGCTCACTATGTGGCGGGTCGCGAAATCGTAGAAGGGGCCGGCGGACGCATCGAGTTGGCGGACGTAAAGGAAGGTCTCTCTTCAACAAGCATGATTGAGCGAATTAGAATTGCCTACGGGCAGGACGAATAGACGATGGAAATTAAGTTCATCGTGACTGGGGGCGCCGGGTTCATCGGTTGCAACCTGATCGCCGAGCTCAACCGGCGCGGCGAGCAGGCAATCCTCGTGGTCGATTCCCTCGGCACCGGCGGAAAATGGCGCAATCTTGTCGGCCTGAAGTACGAAGATTTCATGGACAAGGCTCTGTTCCGTGAAGGGATGTGGCGCGAAGGGCTTCTGGACGATGTGCAGGCTGTATTTCACCTGGGCGCTTGCAGTGTAACCACGGAATCCGACGCGGATTACCTGGTCGACAACAACTATGCCTATTCCCGGGAACTGTGCACCTGGTGCCTGGAGCGGGGCGCGCGATTCATCTACGCTTCCAGCGCGGCCACGTACGGCGATGGGAGTCTTGGATACTCCGACAACGATGATGTAACACCTTCGCTGCATCCTCTGAACATGTACGGCTACTCGAAACAGATGTTCGACCTGTGGGCACTGGCGAATGGATTGTTCAGCGAAATTTCGGGCCTGAAGTACTTCAACGTGTATGGCCCCCGAGAGGATCACAAGGGAGAGATGCGTTCCGTCGTGAACAAAGCGCACTCCCAGATCCTTGACTCGGGGGAAGTCACTCTGTTCAAGTCGTACCATCCGGACTATCGGGATGGGGAGCAAAAGCGTGATTTTGTCTGCGTCACTGATGCGGTGGACGTGATTCTGTGGTTTCTTGACAACCCCAGCATATCCGGTCTCTTCAACTGCGGCACGGGAATTGCCAGGACCTGGAATGACCTGGCGAGCGCGACATTTGCCGCGATGGACCGGGAACCGAAAATTCGCTACATCGAGATGCCTGGGGCGTTGATCGAAAAGTATCAGTATTTTACGGAGGCGGACATGACGAAACTCCGCGCCGCAGGGTACGCCACTCCTCCCACCAACCTGGAGGACGGGGCACGATTCTATGTGCAATCCCTCCCGTCACCGGGGACTACTAATCGCCGATGATCAGCGCGTTTTCGAACCCGCTGTTTTCGAGTGACACGAGGCGGTCGGAGAGTTCGTTTAATGCCAGTCGTGTTGTTTGAAACTGTGTTGACAACGTTCGAAAAACCGGCGCCAGCGCGTACTGATCGGCCAGCTGGTGGTTGCCCGCGACTCGGTAGCTGTCCTGCCCGACCTGCTCATAGTAATCAATCCCGGGTGCGCCCCGGCGCTCCCGGCGATGACGCACATGTTTTGGAAATAGCCCCGACAGAAACAAGGTGAAGTTGCCCAGGTGGGCGCGAATGATGAAGCAATCCGCGTGGGACGCACTCTGCAGCGCGGCCAGCATGTCGATCACGTAGTGCATGGGCTGGTTCCCGTCGTCAAACGGATTTCTTCTCCGGCGTTCGCTCACGAATACGCTCAGCACCTCGGCGATGTAGTCGGCTACCCGGAGATCATCCAGGCCGGCTTCCAGCGTGACATGGCGCACGAGCACATAAAAATACAGGCGACTTGAAACCTGCAGGCAGCCCATCTGTTCCAGGAGGGCGCGGAACAGGCGGACATCATCGAGTATGGTATCACGGGAGTCCGGGTCGGACAGCAAATCTACAAGGCAGTCCTTCCTATCGAAATCGCGACCGAGCGCGGATACGATAAATTCCACATCCGCAGCAGTAAACTGCATGCGGCAAGCTGGACGAATCACTTTCACGGCGTGACTCCGGATGCGCACAGTAAGCGTACCTTGCATTCATCCTCATTGCAAACCAGCAACGAGCCTAAACATACAGCAAAAGTTATACCGCGTCCAGTTTGCATTTATTTTGAGGCATGGGCGCTACAGCGGGCGTTTTGTCGGAATCCCGGTTCTTCGCGGATAAATATCCGGGGTGGGCGCCTTTTTTCGAATCACGAGAATGCGCGACCCTGATTCGCCGGATTCGAGAATTTCCTCCAAACTGCAATGCAATTTCGTGAGCGCATCTTTCGCTGCCGACAGTTCCTCATGGGCCCGCGCTCCTTTCATTGCGAGGACGCGCCCCCCCTCGCAGAGAAATGGAACGGTGAGTTCGAGAAGGACGGGTAACGGGGCGAGGGCGCGGGCAATCGCGTAATCGAAGGATTCGCGCAGGGACGCGTCGCGCGCCGCGATTTCTGAACGGTCACACCGAACGGTTACGTTTTCGAGTTCGAGTTCCGCCACCGCCCGTTCCAGAAACCTGCACTTCTTATTCGTGGCTTCCAGCAGCGTCAGCACCAGTTCCGGGCGCTGAATGGCGAGCGGAATGCCCGGCAGGCCGCCGCCGGTACCGACATCGATCGCCGTCCCGCCTTTTTCAACGAGTCGTACGAGAAGGAGGCTGTCGCCAATATGGCGAAGCCAGGCGTCTTCCCCGGTGGTGGCGGCGGTCAGATTCATGACCTGGTTTTCCGCCAGGAGGAGCCGCAGGTATTTCTCATGTTTCTCCAGATCCGCAGGTTGCGGATGGATGCCGTACTCGGCACAGAGTTCGTAAAACCTTTCGGGGGCGGCCATGGTTCGTTCTTCCTGACTGCAGGGGAAATAGGATATTTGATTCAATACGGACCGAATCGCAATTCAATTCGATACGGAGTAGGATCACAATTCGGAGAGGCTTCAGAATTTAGAATACGGCCGGGAAAACCGGCCCGGGAGGTTTCAGTGATGAAAACATTGAGGAAAGAGCTTTGGTTTCATGCGGAAAAACGGCGAGAGCTTTTCAATATTACTGGGGACGTTGAAGACGCGATTCGCGAGAGCGGCGTTCTGGACGGGCTGGTGCTCGTCAATGCAATGCATATCACTGCCAGCGTATTCATTAACGACGATGAAAGCGGGTTGCACGCGGACTGGGACGATTGGCTGGAGAAACTGGCTCCCGAGAAACCCTACGACCAGTATCGACACAACGGGTTCGAAGACAACGCGGATGCCCATCTGAAGAGAACCATCATGGGCCGCGAAGTCGTCGTCGCCATTACAGAAGGGAAGCTCGACTTCGGTACCTGGGAGCGGATTTTTTATTTCGAGCTCGACGGGAAGAGAGACAAGCGGGTGCTGATCAAGATTATCGGCAAGTGAAGTCGTGGCGAATGTAGCGAAAGTAATCGTGGAGATCGCGCTCGATCGGGAGTTCGATTATGAAATTCCGGCGGCGATCGAAGAGAAGGTCGAGCTGGGGTCTGTCGTCGAGGTGCCGTTTGGAAAGAGGTTCACGAGGGGTTATGTGATCGGCCTCGCGGATGGTTCGGATCGCAAGAAGCTGAAGCGCATTCAACGTGTGGTTGGCGACAAACCGCTTATTACTCCCAACATTCTCGGGTTGGCTCGATGGATGTCATCTTACTACGTAGCTCCGATTGAAAATGCGGTTCGCACCATGCTGCCCAGCGCGGTTCGTCGCCATGGGGCCGGATTTAAAGAAAGGCTGCATGTCGTTCCCGAACCGAAAGCTCATGTGGAGAGTCAGCGATTTGCTTTGCGTGAAAAGAGCGCGCGCCGCTCAGCGGTCCTGGACGTGCTGCTGGAAGGGGAAGAAATGTATCTTCAGGACCTGGTTTCAGCGGCAAAAACGACAGCGGCGACCGTCCGGAAGTTGGCGCAGGAGGGGTTTGTTCGGGTCGCGGCGCGCGCGGAACTTCGAAATCCGCTGGCGGGCCACAAGGTGGTTCGCACGGGCGCCCTCGAACTCATGGAGCAGCAGCAGGAAGCCATGCGGATCATTCGCGGTTCCATGGACACATTGGCTCCACCGGTAGTGCTCCTCTACGGCGTCACTGGAAGCGGAAAGACCGAAATCTATCTGCAATCGATAGAGCATGGGCTGCAGCAGGGCAAAGGGGCTATCGTGCTGGTTCCGGAAATATCTTTGACACCCCAGACCGTGGACCGGTTTCGAAGCCGGTTCGGCGACAGGATCGCGGTGTTGCACAGCGCGCTCTCCATGGGGGAGCGTCACGACGAGTGGCACAAGGTTCGGGACGGCAAGGTCCAAATAGTGATCGGCGCTCGTTCCGCTCTCTTTGCTCCCGTGAGTAACCTGGGCCTCATCGTGGTCGACGAAGAGCACGAGTACTCCTACAAGCAGGAGGAGTCACCCCGGTATCACGCGCGGGATGTGGCGGTCATGCGCGGTCACCTCGAAGGGGTCTCCGTCGTCCTTGGTACCGCCACCCCGTCGCTCGAATCCATGCGAAACGTGCAATGCGGAAAGTATGGCGTGGCCCCGATGCCGCACCGCGTTGATCATCGGCGTATGCCTGTCATGAGGATTGTCGATATGCGGGCCGAGGCGGCGCGAGAAGGCCGGATCAACGTCCTGTCGAGGGATCTGATGGTGGCGATGCAAGGCCGGATTGAACGGAGGGAGCAGACCATCCTGTTTTTGAATCGGCGAGGTTTTTCCACTTCAGTGACCTGCCCGAAGTGTGGTCACGTCATCACCTGCGAGAACTGCAGCATACCCATGACGTACCACCGCAACCGCGAAATTCTGTGCTGCCACCTTTGCGGCGCACGCGGCATGG
>CAUZEO010000020.1:0-31296 GCA_963578625.1 Kiritimatiellia bacterium
CTCAAGATTCGGCATTATACGTGCTGCCGCTGACCGGATACCGTTTCCCAGGGTTCGTCGCAGTGGGGTCAAAAATGATTCGTAGATTATGCAGGCGAAATCCGCGGTAGAGCGAAACACACCACACCACCGCGTAGACCATGTAAAGGGCCAGGGTCACGAAGAGAGGTGAATAGTAGATCGTAAAAAACAACAGGCCAGGAACCAGAAGAAAGATAATCAGCGGGACATAGTTCGGCGCCCAGTTGTCCGCATTCCCATCCGCCCCAAAGTGGATGGCAACGCGCGAAGGCGATACCGCAAGTGAAACTAGAGCAAGACCAATGTTGGCAACAAAAATGAGGATAAATGCGATCCGCCGCATTTCGATCCGGTTTGTATACGTTCTACACGAGAAGCACAAGGGCTCCGAACTCCAGAGCCGCCCCTGTGGCATGGGCTCCGTGCTTGAGGTTCTGCAACACGGGCTCGGACACCCGCGAGACTTCATTCTACCTGATACCCAATCTCACGCCAAACTTTTCGTGCCTCCGCGAGGGCTTGCGCCGACGGCCGAACGTTCCCGGTGATGCTGGGCCACGGATCGCCCGCTTTTCGACGGGCCGGGTCGGGCGTCCAATGATCGTTCCGGTACATCGTCCGCGTCTTTTTTTTGCGAAAATCAGGAACCTCCACCGTGTTGGAATCGTTCAGTGCCGAACGGTAGGCAAGAATTCCCACAATCGACATAGCGACCCCCCGGAACACATCGAGAAAAGGTTGCTCGCCCGCGCGAATCGCCTCCGAAAAATGATAGGGTGTGAAGAAGTCGCCGCCATTGCAGGTAGGGCCGCCATTACTGCGTAGAGTATCAAGAATCGTCTAATCAATTCGATCCGGCTCCTCTGTGCCCGAAGAAAACACGAACTGTATGGTTATAGAAGAAAACTCCAACTAAAATCCGTGACCATCGGCGGAATCGGCGCTTAAATACCCTCGATCAACAAAAGGATGCAAACACCATGAGAAAACTGAACTTCGGAATCATCGGGTACGGCTGGGTCGCCGGCGCACATATCGCCAGTCTTGAAGCCCTGGAAGGATGTGAAGTCACTGCAATCTGTTCTCGCCGGAAAATTCCGGATGAAACCTTCATCGCGGAACACGGCAAGACATTCAGGCTCTACAATGACTACGCGGCGATGCTCGCGGACGAGAACGTCGACGTCATCAGTGTCTGCACCCCGCATCCATTCCACGTGGAGCAGGTGGAACAGGCTTGTGCAGCCGGCAAACACGTCATCATCGAAAAGCCCATCGCGCTGGACTGGGAGGGGTGCAAGCGAATCCGGGATGCCGTCAAAGCGGCTGGCGTGAAGGCGATGGTGTGCTTCGAAGTCCGCGCAATCGGCGCCATGATTACCTACAAGGAAATTCTTGCCGGTAATCTCATCGGCCCAATTCACTACGCAGAAGTTGACTACTATCACGGCATTGGGCCGTGGTACGGTCAGTACGAGTGGAACATCAAGAAAGAGATGGGCGGCAGCAGTCTTCTGACCGCGGGCTGCCATGCCATGGATGCGCTCCTGTGGCTCACGAATGACAAGCCGGTCGAAGTCACGTCGTACTCAACGAAGAGCCGGAAGGATATTTTCCAGAAGTACGAATATCCGACCACGTCCACGACAATACTCAAACTCGAAAGCGGCGGGATTGCAAAGGTGGCCAGCGTGACGGATTGCATCCAACCGTACCTTTTCAACGTCCACCTGGTCGGCGCCAACGGAAGCATCTGGAACGACAAGTTTCACTCCGACCAGCTGGGTGGACTGGACAAAACCGCATGGAGCGAGCTAAGCGTGCAACTGGCGGATTCCGGGGATGTGGGGCACCATCCGTATGTGCCTGTTTTCCAGGATTTCGTGGATTCGATTCATGAAGACAGGGAACCGCAGTTCTCCCTGGAAGGCGCCCTGCTCACTCACCAAGCCTGTCTCGCGGCGGATCTTTCCGCGGAACGGGGCTCCCCGGTTAAGCTAAGTGAACTGAGCGGGTAAAATTCACCGCGAGGGTGCTCGCCCTTCGTTCACTTCGTTTCCTCCTGTTCAGAATCCGCCTCTTCGTCGGATGCAAATATCGAGTCGAGAGCATCGAACGGATTGGCGATGGAAGGAGCGGCCTCTGCGTTTGCGCTGGTACCGCCGCCGTACCCCTTCATCTTGAGCTTCTCGTGCTCGTTATCGTGGCAGTAGACGCACAACAGTTCCCAGTTACTGCCGTCGGGCGGATTATTGTCATGGTCGTGATCCTTGTGATGAACCGTCAATTCCTTGAGCCGCCTGCCTTCGAATTCGCGGCCGCAGCTCGCGCAGATGTGGGGATAGATTCTCAATGCGCGCTCCCGGTAGCCATCTTCGCGCTGTTTCCTCTCGCGCACAATCTCCGCCCGGCGCCGCGCCTGAATCTCCGGATCCATCTTTTTTCTGCTCGGTGTCATGCGGGAATCCTATCATCAGACCATAGCCTGAGTCAAGATTTGGATGTGGAAATCATCTCCACAACACTACGTAGCATGCTATATAGTGTTTGGCGCTTGCCTCTTGGAACCGGGCGCATTATTGAATTGTTTTTGCAGGACGAGGATCTACCAATGAGGGTTCGAATTCATCATGCGGGCGTGCGCTTCGAGGAGTACGTACTGGCTGCGCCTCTGTTGCTGAGTACCGGTCCCGTCACCCACGCCACGGTGGCAACCGCGTCCGTAACCGTTGAGGCGGGCGGGAAGACTGCGACCGGCCATGGAAGCATCTGCCTAAGCGAGCTATGGTCCTGGCCGGACCCGAGCGTCGAGCAAAACACGCGGTCCCTGGTCATGCGCGCCTGGTGCGAATGGATCGCCTCCGAGTTACATTCGCTCTGCGGAGATTCAGAGGCGCATCCCTTGGAACTGGGATTGCGGCTCAACGCCTCTCTTGCCGGCGCAGGGCCCCTTGTGCACGGTCAGCCCAGGCCGTGGCGTTTGGCCAGAACGCTCTGCGGCAGTCCCTTTGATGCCGCGATTCACGATGCGGCGGGCATCGCTCTGAGCCGTTCTTCGTTTATGTTGTACGATGACAATGATCCCATCCCTTCGGCGGATCACCTGTTTCCTTCCAGCGGCGCCTCGTCCGCCATTCGCGCACTGATGTCACCTCGATCCGGAACGCGCGAGGCGTGGCTCATCGTGGGTCCAAAAGATGATTTGCCGGGAGAGGTCGGTCATCGCATCGAAGAACGCGGGTATCGGCGCTTCAAGCTGAAACTGACCGGGGACCCGGCCGTCGACGCACCATTTACCGCCGCCGCATTTCGCGCCGCACGGACGGCGGGCGCAAGGGAGGCGAAGCTGTGCGCCGACAGCAATGGCGCAACGCCCGGTGTGCAGGAAACCGTGGAGTATCTTGAGCGCCTGCGGCGCGACGCGCCGGAAGCATTCGACTCCCTTCAATACATTGAGCAACCAACCGGCCGGGATCTCCGGCGCGATGGACACGACTGGCGGCCCGTGTCGCGCATCAAGCCGGTACTGGTAGACGAAGGTCTGACGGGACTGGACGTCCTGGAAAGCGTGCTCGAACAGGGATGGAGCGGATTGGGACTCAAGACCTGCAAGGGTCACAGCCTCGCGCTAACGGCGGCGGCCTGGGCAAAACAGCAAAACCTGGCGGTGTCTCTTCAGGACCTGACAAATCCCGGGTACGCCGCACTGCACGCGGCGCTCTTTTCCGGTTGGGTGCCAACGATAAACGGCCTGGAACTGAATTCACCGCAATACCTCCCCGCGGCAAACACGCGGTTTGCGAGGGCATGCCCGGATCTATTCGATCCGCAAAAAGGAGTCCACGCGCTGCCACCCCTGGATTCCGTTGGATTGGGATCGGGTCTGGTAGCGGAATAGACGAAAGTTTTCAACTCGCAACACCGGTTAAACCACGAAATACACGAAAGTTTGATGCCTTTTCGATTCTACTACTTAACTCACCGATTGGTGATTGATCCATCGCTAATTCATCATATCAATTCACGCTACTCTTTCGTGTGTTTCGTGTATTTCGTGGTTCCACTCTTCGTTCCAAGGTGAATCGATCCGGCGGAGTCCAGAAACATTTCCGGCGATTCCCCACCGGGGCCGGCGAACCCGGAGGTCGCCTCCTGCATGCGCCACCAGGCAAGCGTCGCCGCCCCCGAGGACGGCAGGGTCAGGCACAATGCCATCCCGCCGGCGATCCATTGCTTGAATGAACCGGCGAACAGGAACGTACAATTCTGAGGAATTCTGCTCATCAACACGCGAGTGCCCCAACAAAAGTATCGACCCTCCGAAAACTCCAAAACCCGGCGCCGAGAGGAATTCCGAAAAGCGAAACGTCGTCTACTATACCATAATAAAACGGCATTTATTTGGATATTATCGTTAACCGCGGCCTAAAAAGTAGAAACCTCCGATCCACGCGAGACACCAGAATCAGGACTGGTCCCAAACCGGGTGAAAGCTTCTTCTGGCTGGCCAACCGACGCTAAACATTGCAGATTGCTGGGCCATGTTGGATCGATTCACAGGAAAGACCGCGGTAGTCACCGGCGCCAGCAGCGGGATGGGGCGTGCCGTGGCCCTTGCGCTGGGGCGGGAAGGCGCGAATGTCGCCGTAGGATTCTGCAGGGGTGAAGACCGCGCTCTCGAGGTGGTAAAGGAAATCGCAGATGGCGGCGGCAAGGGGATTCCATGGCAGGTCGATCTACGGGACAGCGCTGCCCTGGAACAGCGACTGCGGGATGCGGTGAACTCGCTCGGCGGGCGGCTCGATGTGCTCATCAACAATGGCGGAAGATGGATGGATCCCACGCCGCTCCACGAATGCCCGCCCGACACCTGGGAAGATGTCATCCGGGTAAACCTCACCAGCGTGTTTCACCTGTGCCGTTCCGCGGCGCCCATCATGATCAAGCAGAAGAGCGGAGCCATCGTAAACGTAAGTTCGGTCGTCGCCCGCACCGGAGGGGCAACAGGGACGATTCCGTACGCAGCGTCCAAGGGCGGCGTCAACTCGCTCACCCGGGGCCTCGCAAAAGAACTTGCCGCCCACGGTATCCGGGTCAACGGTGTTTCTCCGGGCGCCACCGATACGCCCATGCTGAACGAGTTCTGCAGCAAGGAACGCCTGGATGCCGCCGTAAAAACAATTCCGTTGCAGCGTCTGGGTCAACCGGACGAAATCGTCGGAGCCGTCCTGCTCCTCGCCTCCGATGACGGAAGCTACATGACCGGCGAGGTGATTGAGGTCAACGGCGGCGCACTGATGGATTAAAGGCAATCAATCGCGAAAATCGGGATTCTTCAATTATGAACATCATCAAGCCTCATCACACGAACTACTGTGTCAGCGATTTGGACCGGAGCATCAAGTTTTATCGGGACGGTCTCGGGTTCGAGCTGGTTCAGGATGTCATGCGGGAAAACATCGAATCGTACGATGTGATTTTCAACCATCCCGGAATGAAGATTCGCGTGGCGCTTTTTCAAATGCCGAACCTGGAAATGTTCATTGAACTTTTCGAGATGATCAACCCGCGGCGCGAGGAACGGGAGCAGCATTTTCGCTTCGTCGGATCATCCCATGTCGCCTACCAGGTAGAGGACATCGATGCGTTCTATACGCACATGACGGGAATGGGTTACACATTCCTGAATCCGCCGGTGAAAGTGATTCGGGACGGCCAGACAATAGCGAAAGGCGCCTATCTGGAGGACCCGGACGGCTTGATTATCGAAATTTTCGAGTGCGCACCGGAAGACCACATGGTCATGCCGGATAAGGAATAAAGGACTCCGCCCGGCCGACTTTTCGCGGTATAGGCTCCGCCGTGATATCGCAACCCGGCGGGAGCTACCGTGCCCGCATGCGTGGTTGCTTTTTCGCAGGTTGCTTTTTCGCAGATTGCTTTTTCGCAGGGTGCTTCTTTGCCGATGTCTTCTTCGCTGGAGTCGAGTTGAAAGACTGGCGGGTCTTGGATTTCTTCTTTTCCGAATTCGCGGGAGTCCACTGCGTCACGTCGAAAATGCGGGAGTAATTTTGCCCCGACATCTGCCCCCCGTCGGCCACGATATGCTGCCCGGTAACAAACGCCGCCTCCTCGGACGCGAGGAAATAGATCACATTTGCCATATCCTCCGGCTTTCCAAAACGATTAAGAGGAATCAGTCGCAAATAGTTTTCTACGAACTGCGGATCCGCGATCTCCGCCTTGTTGGCCGGCGTGTCGATTACCCCGGGACATACTGCGTTCGCGCGAATCCCATAGGGCCCTAATTCAACCGCCATGGTGCGGGTGAATCCGAGCAGAGCGGCCTTCGATGCATCGTACGTGGACGCATTGGGACTACTGGACAGGGCATTGCGCGACGAAGTATTCACGATGGCCGCCCCTTCGATTGCTTTCATTCCCGGAACAAATGCGCGCACCAGGGCTGCGGCGGAAACCAGGTTTACATTCAGCGTATGTTGCCAATATTCGTCGGGCGTCTCTTCGATTGGCGTGTAGTACCAGATTCCCGCGTTGTTCACGAGGGTTCTCACCGGGCCCTGTTCCTTCAAGATTTTCTGAGCCGTTTGCCCGGTGGCGGCGACGTCACCCAAATCGCACACAAAGGCGTGGACACGGCTTGCCCATTTCCTGCGCCGCAGCTGCTCCAGTCCTTTTTCGGACCGGTCGATGGCGGCCACACGAAATCCCGCCTCCGCAAATCGTCGCGTGGTTGCCAACCCAATCCCGCTCGCCGCACCGGTGACGACCGCCAAGTGATTTTTCGATTTCCTGCTCGCCATCGCTACACCCTACAAAAAAATTCGGTTTTCGTTTCCCTCACTTCCACATCGAAGGACCTACCGCGGGACCGCCGACGCTGAAAGCGATGGTTTTCAGATCGCTCATAAACTCCAGCGTGTGGCGCCCGCCGATCCGGCCCATGCCGCTCTGATTGGAAGCCATTCCTCCGAACGGTAGATGATGCTCCCAGAAATGCGTCCAATCGTTGATCACGGTAAGACCGGTATTCAATCCCTCCGCCCAGGTCCAGGCGCGGTCGATATCTTGTGTGAACACGGCGGAAACCAGCCCGAGATTACACTCGTTGATGCATTCCCACGCCTCTTTTTCCGTCTTGAAGGACTTGATCGGAGCGATCGGCCCGAATGTTTCCTCCCGGTTCACCAGCGAATCGTTTGAAAAATCTACCAGCACGGTCGGATCGTAGAAAAAACCCGGTCGGTCCGGGCGCTTGCCGCCGGCTACAATCTTTGCGCCTTTGTCGACTGCGTCGTTCAAGTGCGTAGTCATCTTTTCAACCACGCCCATGTTGTTTTGCGGACCCATGTTCACTTTCTTGTCCCACGGGTCGCCGGTCACCCAGTGCTTGCTCTCCTCCACCATGGCATCAACAAAATCCTTCTTGATCTCATCGGCAACGAGAATTCGCTCTGCGCAGGAACAAACCTGTCCCGCCGCGTAGTAGCAGGCAAAAGCAACGCTGGTGGCGATATGCGCCGGGTCGGCATCGGGCAGGATGACGATGGGCCCGTTTCCACCGAGTTCAAAGAGCCTCGGCTTGAGACCCGCCCGCTGGGTGATAATGTTCGCGGTGGCGGGGCTACCGGTCATCCCGACGGCATGCGTGCCGGGATTTACGACGAGTTCGTCCCCAACTTCAGCGCCCGGCCCGGTAATCAGGTTGATCACGCCCTTCGGCACGCCCGCCTCGTGGATGCATTCCATCAACTTGATTGCGGTTGCGGCGGCAGTCGGGGCAGGCGTCCAGCACACGGTGTTGCCCATCACGATCGCGAACGGCAGATATTCCCCGGGTATCGCGGCAGGAAAATTCCAGGGAGTGATCGCGGTGATGACACCGCGGGGTCGCCAGAATGTCAAGACCCTCTTGGAAGCGTCCTCGCAGGGCTTGGTATGTGCTTCAAAAAACTTCGCCTGCTCGGCCGCGATCCGCCACGGTCTGGATGTCTCTCCGGATTCATCCGCGGCTTCCCCATGACGGGGCTTTCCCAACTCCGTGCAAAGGATGTCTCCGACTTCTTCCTTCCGCGCATCGATGATGTCCGCCACCTTATGGCATAGAGCCGAGCGCTCCCACAACGGGACCTTTTTCCATTCCTCAAGCGCTCGATTTGCTGCTTCGACCGCACGGCGGGCATCGTCACGACCGCCCTTGGGGATCTGACCAAACGATTCACCCAGCGCAGGATTGATCGCGTCGAAGGTCTCTCCACTGGCGCTCCCGGTCCACTCGCCGTCGATGTACATCTCGTAACTCACTGCGCGGTCTCCATCATTCCAGGGTGTAAAGCGTAGCCCGGAAGTGAACGCCCTAAGCCAATCGCTAGCAAGTCTTATTTCTGCTTGCCTCGCGACGCCCCGGGTTCTACACTCGGTTCCCCATGATCGTCGATGTTCATAGCCATACATGGTCCTATCCGTCCCATTTCAACGACGATTTCCGGGAGCAGGCCAAAAAGGCGCTCGCCGGCGCGGAAGTCGATCTCGCCGTCCGATATGAGGAGTACGCCGCGTCCGCATCGAAATTCGAAGTTGCGAAGACCGTTGTGTTCGGCGGCAAGGCGCGATTGAGCGGGCTGTGGGTGGACGATGCGTTCGTGGCACGCTACGTCGCCGAACACCCGGACAGGTTGATGGGGTTCCTCTCGGTGGATCCAACCCAAGACGGGTGGCAGGAGGAAATGCGGCACGGGCACGTGGACCTCGGCCTGCGCGGAATCAAGCTCATGCCGATGTACGCCGGCTTTCGTCCGGATGATTCGTTGCTCGATCCGTTGTGGGCGTACGCGGTGGACAACGGCTTGCCGGTTCTGCTCCACACCGGAACGACCTTCGTGTCCCAGGCGCCGCTGGAGGCGACTTTGCCCCGACACCTGGACCCGGTCGCCACCCGGTTTCCCGATGCGAAAATCATCATGGCTCACCTGGGTCATCCGTACGAAAACGAATGTGTCGCGGTGATTCGAAAACACCCGAATGTCTACGCAGACGTGAGCGCCCTTCACTACAGGCCCTTCCAGTTGTACAACAGTCTGATGCTCGTGCAGGAATACGGCGTGTGGGGAAAACTGCTGTTCGGCACGGACTATCCGTTCACCACGGTCGACGCCTCCGCGGACGGGATTCGCGGTCTCAACAACATGTTGGAAGGCACCCGCCTGCCTCGATTGGATCCGGAAGCCATCGAAAGGATGATTCACCGCAACAGCCTCGAGTTGCTGGGACTCGAATGACAAAACATCACGCACTCACTCATTGCACACTCTGGCCGGGCGATGGGTCCCGACGGTCCGGGCATGTGGTTCTCAAGGATGGAATCATCGAATCCGTCGGCGACGGCCCGTACCGGGGCGATCTTCCGGCCGAAAACCTCGACGGACTTTGCCTGTCTCCCGGTCTCATCGACCTGATGGTATGCGGCGCCTGCGGCCGCACCCTGGACCAGGATGACCCGGGCGAGCTGCTGAGGGACTACATCAAGCTCGGCGTGACAAGTTGCCAGATGTGCATCGGCACGCTGCCCTGGGATACACTGGAGCGGATCGGCGAGAATGTTCGGCGAGACCAAACAGGGACCCATGACGGCGCGGCGCGCTTTCTGGGAGTCTACTGGGAAGGGCCGTTCATGGTACCAAAGTTGGCCGGCGCCAGCCTTGGAAAGTACACGCAGCCTGCAAGCCGGGAGAACGTGGCGCGACTTCTCGAACTCGGCCGCGACGCAACAACGATGGTTAACGTTTCGCCGGGTGCGGAGCAGGATATCGAAGGAATCCGAGCGTTGCGTGATGCGGGTACAATCGTGTCCATGGCACACGCGGATTCCACGCCGGATCATGTGGAAGCCTGCGTTGAGGCGGGCACTTCGATTCTTGGACACGTCTGGAACAACAACCTGGGAAGCCTTGCCGAGCCCGGAGTTCAGTGCCCGACGATCGACCATGTCGGGTTGACGGACGAACGCATCAAATTCGTCCACATGATCTGCGACGGTACACATGTCCATCCGGTGATCATGCGCCTGGTCTTGCGCTGCAAAGGGCTCGAGCGCATTTGCATCGTCACCGACGCGTTGCCGGGCGCCGGTTGTCCGGACGGAGATTTTCCCTGGCCGGACGGCAGAACATTTCACAAATCAAACGGAATACATCGGACCCCCACCGGTCAATTAGCCGGCAGCGGACTGCTACTGGCAGACCACCTGCGCAATTTCATCCGAGTCACAGGCGTGCCGGCGCACGAGGCTATCCGCGCGGTGACCTTGAATCCCGCGGTGTCGCTGGGCCTGGACCAGGAAATCGGGATTCTCGCGCCGGGACGACAGGCGGATCTTGCATTGTGGGACTCGAACGTGCAGCTACGCAGAGTCTGGCGAAACGGAAAAAAGGTCGAGCCCATTTCGAATCTGGCAGAGATAACTCTACCGTAGAACGAGTGTCCGGCCCATGTAGCCAAAACCCCGTGGCACGGTTAGAGCGAATTCTTATACGGCGGCATAAACTGCAGCCTCGGTAACTGCTGTGCGAGCATACCGCCGTCGTTGATGATGTGCTGACCGGTTACATACGCACCCGCCGCGGAAGCCAGGAAAACCGCGATACCTGCGCAATCCTCGACCGTACCCCAACGGCCTTCGAGCGGAATGTGCTCGCGGTAGTAGGGCACGAACTTTTCAAAATCGATATCGAATTCGCCGATGATATCCGTATCGATAACACCCGGAGCGATGGTATTGACCGTGATCCCGTGCGGCCCCAGTTCCAGGGCAAACGACTGCGACATCAGTTCCACCGCACCCTTCGCGGCATTGTAGTGTGCAAGCCCGGCCTCCGCCACGAAACCGTTCTTGGATGAGAGATTGATGATCCGCCCCTTTACCCCGGCGGCAATCATCTGCTCCGCGATTCTCTGCGTCAGGAAAAAAACGGCATCAACATGGACCGCAAAGGTCTTGCGCCAATGCTCATACGTGATCTGATTGAAGTGCTCAAGGTACGCCATGCCGGCATTGTTTACCAGGATGTCGACTCCTCCGGTATCCGCCCACACCCGGTCGGCCAGCGAGGCCAACTGGTCGGTTTCCGAGAGATCCTGACGGTACTCCCGGGCCTCGCGCCCCAGCCCGCGAATCTGATCCACGACCTCCATCGCCTCTTTCTCGGCTGATCGATAAACGATCGCCACATCGGCTCCGTGCTCGGCAAGCGCAATGGCAATCCCCCGGCCAATTCCGCGACTCCCGCCGGTAACCAGCGCCCGCTTTCCAGTCAGGTCAAATCGATTGTGCATGATGTAAGGTTTCAGGTTTCAGAAAAATGTCAAATATCGAACGCTCAATATCGAATGTCCAAGTACCTTCGAAATTGGACATTGAGTATTCAATATCCGACATTTTCTGACCAACGGTTCCCTGAAACCGATACTCTCAAACAAGGACTCAGAAACAAGGAATATGCACGAAAACAAAATGATTTGGAATCGGAAGACACGTCGGGCGAAAACTACTGCTGCCGCACAGCAACACGAAAATCGTGCCTGTCCGGGGTTTCGTCGACGGTGACCTGCTTCAGCGTGCCGTCGCCGACAATGCTGCCGAGACCAGGCGCGGCGGCCCACGGCGCGGAAAGCGGATCCACGGTTTGCTGGACGGCATACAAGCGCGCGGGAATCGTCTGAAAGCTCACGGTCAACTGCCCGCCGCCGGGCCGGGTGAGATCGGCGGTGAATACCGAGCCAGGATCCGTGGCTGATGTGCCGACGAAGACCTCGTCACCGTCAATCATGGTGTCGCCGTCGGTGTCGGCGATCGTCGGCGACGAACCGTAATACTTCATTTCGTCAAGGTCCTTGAGATAGTCCGAGTCTGTGTCGGCATCGATCCCTTCCTCGGTCACGCTGACATCATCCAGGTAGCTCACCCCTTCGGCATCGAACTGCACGGTACTGATGGAGGATACAGAATTGTCCTTGAAACCCAGGCCGGAGACGGAGGCAATGCCCCCGATCCACACATCGTAGGTTTTGGCTGTGTAATCCTGTCGAATGCTGACGCGAACAAATTGTCCGTTCGGAAAAGGATTCAGCACGAGAACGTACGCGCCACCTCCCGTTCCGTCCCCGTCCAGGGCCATGAGCCCACTCGTTTCTCCGAAGTACAACACGGACGATGCGGGTTCGCTTGGAATCTCGGGCGGATCCAGGGAACCGTCCGTACGCATCTGAAGATCGGTCCAAACGATATTGTGCCCGGCTCCGACAGAGACTTCCACCGAGCTGGCGGCCTGCAGCTCCACGGCCCGGGCACCACGCGAAACCAGCGCGCTCTGTACGGCGGCAGAACCTTCCAGAACCGTCCAACTTGCGGATGCTCCCTGGCCGTCCAAATCGCCGAGGGCGTAGGACGGTGAATCTGACGACTCAAACCCGGTAATGAACGGAAAGGATTCGATGGCCTGCACGGAGGGTGATCCGACACCCCCCGCGACAATTACGCCGCAGACTGTACAGCTTCTACAAAAGTCCCACATTCGTCTCCTTCTGGCATGCTCCATCAAATTCAGTCACTTCAACAAGAGGCTCGTCACCTGAACCGCGACACGGATTCGGGCCCGATCACAAGACAAGATCCACATCGCAAATTCCATCCCCGTTTTATTCGGCCAAAAACCCATCTTTTGGCAGGATTTCGACGGTTACGGGAGTCGACTTAAAGCGGACTCGATATCGGGGTGCCGGGTACGGATTTAGAAAGAAAGGTAACGAAGAAAACTGAGAAGAATTTCAGTTTTCTTGTAAATCCGTAAAGTAGCGGAAATCGCTTGGACTTCCGATCGGCGACGCACAAGCCGGACAGAGAATATTCGCCCAGAGCATCTAGGCCCAACCAAAAAAAATGAACCACAAAATACACGAAGCCGCGGCTCCATATCCCGCACCCCGCACCTCCGAGGTTCGGGAAAACGCCGGGGACAACACTACGTAGTATACTATAGAATGTTTGCGAATTGAGTTTTCTGCATCTAGACTCCTCCTTATTCGTGATACTCCTTACAGAACGAAAAACATAGGACGTTAAAGAAATGAGCATTATCCGACTGGGGGTTATCGGTTACGGCGGTCGAATTGACGGGGTTATCCAACAACCTTTGCGCGGCGCCTACCCCGCATCGATCCAACCGGAGATCCGGGTGGCGGGAATCGTGGATCCGGATGAGACGGGCGCGCGAAGCCGGCTGGCCGCTTGCGATCAGAAGGAGGTGACCTTCTTCGACACGGTCGACGAGTTGGTCCGCAATACAAAGCTGGACGCCTTGATGATCGGAACACGCTGCAATCTCCACACCCCCTACGCGATCGAAGCGGCACAATACGATCTGCCGATTTTCCTGGAAAAACCGGTGGCGGTGAGTATGGAGCAGGCTACGGCTCTGGAAACCGCCTTTGAACACGCCCGCTGCGAAGTGGTGGTAAGCTTTCCGCTCGAAGTCTCAACTCATTGCGACCTGACCCGAAAGTTGATTGAAGAAGGCGCGGTGGGAAGGCCGGAGCATGTCCAGGCAGTGAACTACGTTCCCTACGGGACCTGCTACTGGGAGCGCGGATACCGGGACTACGGCGTCACGCAAGGGCTCTTTCTACAAAAAAGCACGCACGATTTCAGCTACCTGATGTCCATGCTGAATTCACCCGTGACCCGGATCGCCGCGATGGCGAACATGGGACGCATCTTTGGCGGAAGCAAACCGGCGGATTTGACTTGCAAGAATTGCGACGAGCAGTGGGCCTGCAGGGAGAGCCCTCAGAACCGGATTCGTAACGGGTCGGGCGGGTCGCTCGATGACCACCTCTGCCTCTTCAGTGAGGCATGCGGCTCACCCGAGACCGGAATGAACGAAGATTGCTCCAGCGCTTTGTTTGAATTTGCTTCCGGCGCCCACGGCGTCTATTCGCAAGTCTTTTTTGCCCGGCGCGACGCGGGCGCTCGAGGCGCTACCGTAAGCGGCTACGAGGGGACGGTAAGCTTCGATTGGTTTACGAACGAAATCAAACAGGTGCGGCACCACGAACCGGTTACGAGCATCTCCAAGGCGAGCGGCGGAGATGACCACTTCGGCGGCGACCACGAACTGGCCCGCGACTTTCTGGGGCTCATTGAAAGCCGAATCCAACGAAGCCGAACCCCGATCGAAACCGGAATCCGCAGCGTGTACACCTGCCTCGCCGCAAAAGAATCGGCCCGGACCGGCCGGTTTGTGGACGTGAGGCAGCTCGGGCAGGTCACTTGATGGATCCGAAGACTGGAATGGGCATCTAAGCCTTGGAATATAATATCTATAGGGACAGTTTCAAAATTGTTGGATAGTCGCTACGGACATCCGGCGTAGCTTGGGCTTCCAGCCCGAGCGGAGCAAGGCCAGCTCATGTAATGTGAATGCGTGGCGCATGCGCTCTGATTCTCGTCTCATGATTTCGTCTTGCTCTGGGTCGGCCTGGAAGGCCTACCTACGCATTGATCTCCGGGGATCACACGGAGGAGATGTGAAACACCGAGAATCCCCGCCCAGGGGTACTGTGCTCCAGGTTCAGGGCTCCGCGGGCACTCTTCTCAAACGTCCTTACCTTACCGTCGAATTCAATTTCTTCAACTTGCAGCGTCGCGCCTTCCGGCAATCCGTACCGCATCGGGTCGATCGATGCTTTCCAGACCTGTTCGTCCCGACTCGCATTCACGACAAAGACACACAGCTCGCCCGCTTCACTGAGAAACACCCCGCTGCTGAGGGCGGGGACCGTCCAGCCCTTTGCGTATTCCAGCATCGGCATCGCGTCGGACGATTCGAATTCCAGCGGCCGTACCAGCCGTCCATAGGCCAGGAACTCCCGGGTGGTTGGGTTCTTGTAGTAGTCCACGACTCGCGCCAGGAAGTCGTGCCGGTTCGCGATGTCGTACAGGCCGGACAGCTGGAAGCCGGTGTCCGAACGGTGGAATTCGATGCCGATCCGGTCGTTGGCGAGAAGGATTCGATTGTCGACTTCCCGATGATCGATGGGGTTGGGGTGTTCGTGAAAAAATTGCACCGTCGCCTCGGCGGATTCCGGGTTTGCAATCATGACCCCCAGGTCGTGATCCTGCGCCTCCGCCGTCACCAGTTTGAGGACCTCCTCGTCGGTGATACCGCGGTTGTAGAGGCGGACGTTGTCGATCAGGCCTTTAAACCGCGGCATATCGGGCGGCCCGGCGGAACTGATATGAAAGGTTCCCCCGGATGAAATCGTTTCCGTGTCGGAGTCCCGGCCGCCCACGACGCGGCCGTCTATCCACATTTTCATGCGTTTCCCGTCGAAGGACGCAGCGACGTGCTGCCATTTGTTCATCGTTAGGTAGTCCTTGAGATGATTGCCGCCGCTCCCGATGTAGAAGTGGCAGAACTGAGTGTTGTAATAGGTGATGGCAAACTGGCTCATCCCTTCTCCGAGCAGATGTGCTTCGCCTTCCCCCTTGCGCGTGGGTTTCACCCAGGCGGTCATGGCGACCGAACCGGCGATGTCGTGGGGTTTCGACGCAGAGCAGTCCACGTAGTCGTCAACGCCGTCGAGTTCGATGGCGTACCCCTCGCCCTGTTTTCACCCACGAGGCGCCGTGTAGCTTCGCGTCACGGCCGCCTACGGTGGCGTCGCGGGCGACGTCGCCCAATCCCTCATCGAAGTTCCAGACTGCGTAGGGTTCGGCAAGTGAGGAAAGAATGAAAGTGAATGTGAAAGTCAGTGCCCACCATAAGCTGTTCAATCATCAGTTTCCTTTTCCGTTCAAATGCAATTTCCGGTACTGTTTTAAAAAGAACTCACGAATTTCCATGTAGCGAAAGTCGCCGAGACTTCCGATCGGCGACGTGAAAGCTGGAAACCGGCACGAAGAAGCTCACGGAGCACGAGAAAACGGATTTCGTGCTCTCCTTCCCCACTCCTCATCGTACTCGTGATCTCAGATCGACGCGGTTCGAATGGAATGCGAGAGCGGTCAATAACTCGCCTGCGGACTGAAGTCCGCAACACCTGAATGCGGAATGAATTCCGCGCTACCGAATCAAGAGCGATTTCGGCAGATAGCAGTACGAATTTTTTCATCTCTCCTGCATTGGATGCAGCAACTCCCTCATCCCTCTCGTAATCAAGTCATCTACTTCCGGATCGCAGAAGGCCACGGTGAGTTCGTAGCCGCCCTTTCCGTATTCCTCCTTCACCGGAATATACCATGGGCCACCGTCGCCATAGGCCGCCGTGGCAAGGAACTGGGTTCGCGCCATCTTCTGCGCCCTCAGCTGGTACTCAACAAAGCACTCTGCCGGTAGATGCAGCATACCGATCCCGTTGATGCGAAGAAAGCTGAGCCCCAACGGAATCTTCTGTTCAATGCGTCGTCTCCAGCTCAGCATGTAGGACGAACGGCATCGATCCATCACCGAAGCCGTTTTCGAGCGGATCGTCTCTTCCAGGTCGGCCCGGAAAAGAGCATCGTTCACTTTCGGAATCACGCCGGTCGTGGACCAGGACACCTCCGATATCGGTTCTGGGCGAAGTTCCCGCTCCGCCCGGACCATCCCGTCGTAGATTCGGTCCGACAAAATCGGGCGCCTCTCGGGTGAACCGTCATTGTATTTTCCCGCGGCAATGTTACCGGCGCATCCGGTGAAATAGATGTGGGCGCAATCGGGCTCGTCTTCCTGACGTCGCTTTCGAGCGAGACCCACCGTGTCACTGCTTACCCGTCCATCTCCGTAGTAGCTCATCGGATGGGTTGCATAGTAGTGGCAGGCGGCGATCTTCAAGTCTCCGTCATAAAATGCGACGGTCTTCAGCCACGGATCAATCAGACCTTCCGGAAGTTCCCGCATCGACTCCGATGTCTCTCTACTGTTTCGCGTCGCGATGACGAAGCCCTCTTCATCGCGGTGCACGCGGCGATTCGAAGCAAACTTTTCGACTTGCGCCCGGCCGGAGGCAATATGGGTCACGGGACGGGCCCGGCGAACAGATTGGGTGACGGACGCGCCAGCCCGATCAAGGCATTCGTTGAAAAACTCGAGATCGACCCCCCGGGGCAGATCACCCTGCTCCGCCACGATGCGCGCGGCATCCAGACATGCCAGGGGCGCGTTGTGCTGATGTACGCATTGGACCGCCACACGATCCGGCGTCGTGCCTGCCGCCTCAGCCAGGGCGACGCGCCACGCAAGGTGCGCCTCGTTGAACAATCCGGTCCAGTCCACCGCGCAAACAACGATGGGTGAATCGCACCCCGTCAGGACAAATCCATGGCAATACAACGGGTCATCAACGGCGAGTACCGGAGTAATCCATCCGCCGCAGCACGCATGGCCCAGGGAAGGGGTAACTTCAAATCGAAAGGGAGACAGGAGGAGATCAGGCATGTTGCATTACTGCGGATCGACTTCCTGCAAACTCACGGAGCGCCCGCCGTCCCGCACCGACAATCGCCCCGCATTGATGGCCGCCACGGCCTCGATCATCTCGTCCATCGAATCATCGGCCTTACCGGTCTCCATCATGCGCCGAATCAATCTCAAGATCTCCGCCGCGCCGTAAGGAAACATGAAGTCATTGATATTTTTTGAATCGATGATTGCGCCCTGGGGGCCATAGGCGCTGATATGCATGGAACAGTGATAGAAAGAGCGAACGTTGTGCCTTCTCGCCAAGGCTTGAATCTTCCGCACGTCTTCCACGGAATTCGCCAGCGGCTTGTCGATGTAGGTCGGGATTCCTTTCTCGATTCCGGGGTCGCCAATTTCAAGTGATCGCTGCCGTCGCCGTTGCAATCCTCGATGAAAACGAGGTCGACGTCTTCGCTGACGTCCTCGAAATTCCCGCACACCTGGGGATGGCTATTCAGAGCTTCTGAAAGCCTTTCGGCGGACTCGGTAAAGTCGTCCCAAACCTTAACGATCTCAAAGCCGTCGACCGTGTCCACTGTCATCAAGGTGGGATCGGCGCAACACTGGTAAAAATAGTAGTGGGCCGCGCCGTTCATCCAGGAATGCGGCGGATCGGCCTCAACGGGAACCGGACGCTGGAACTTCAGAGGATCGTGGGGCGCCATCAGGGCCGCGAAATAGGCGCCATGCGTGTCGGCGCGGACGATTCCGACTCGGATGGGTTTCTTCATCGTTCCGCGCCGGCGGGGACTGCGATACTTCCGAATGCGGAATGAAAACTTTGCAAATGCCGGGCATAGGCGCTACGCAGCAAGTAATCGGGCGCTTCGGCCTCGAACATTCTGACGCCTTTCGCGGCCCAGTGCTTCACGATGTCGGGGTTCCCTGTGGGATATCCAACCGCGACATCGTTCCGGTCGGCCGCGTCCAGCACGCGTTCGACCTGCCGGTGTACGTCAGGATGGTCGTATTTCGCGGTCAGCCCCATGTCGTGCGACAGATCCGCGATTCCCATGTGGATCACATCGATCCCCGGCACGGCCGCGATTTCCTCGATGTTGCTCATGGCGACTCTCGATTCGACCATGATGGTCAGCAGTTGATCTTCATTCGCCTTCTTCACGTACTCGGGTATGTTTGTTCCATCGTATTCCACGGCCCGCCCCAGGCTCATTTCGCGGCAGCCGAGCGGCGCATAGCGGCATGCGTCCACGACCGCCTGCGCTTCTTGGGCCGTGTCGATGTGCGACACGTGCACACCTGCCGCGCCCTGGTCAAGCGCCTGCCGGCACGCGCCCGCATCGAAGCTGCGCGGACGGAAAACGGCTGAAATGCCGGCCGCCTCGGCGTGTGCCATCATGGAGCGAATCGTTTCTTCGGACAACATCCCGTGTTCGGCATCCAGAAGCACTGCTTCGGCTCCGGCAAATGCAATAATTTCCACGATTGGTGGCGCGGCCATCGAGACAGGGACGATCACGATCGGCGACTGCGAACGGTCCCGCATTCGTGTGCGAAGCCCGCGAAGTTTCGGGCGGCTGGTTCGATTTCCTGAGTTGCTCTGCATACTGCTAACTTCCTATCTCTCTCCACTCTAGAAATGGCGGGGTCCGGTGTCGAGCACCACCCGAGCTTGCTCGGTGGGGTCTCCGCTCTCACCGGAACGGGCGTTCTCATCGTTCGGGATCAATTCTCATATTCAGCATCCCATCCAGTTGCAACGGCACCGTCAACAGTCCGTCAATTTCTTCGATGACGCTCTCAGTTCCGTGAATTTGAACTCGATACCTGTCCCCGACACCCACGACCGACGGATTCATCCCGCCATCCGTATACACTCCGTCCCGCCGGTCCGGATAGCTGGTCCCGACAAAGATCCCCAAGGACGCGGTCCCGGCGCCATTCAGCTCAATTTCCATGCGCGACCCGTCGTACGACATCACACGCGCATTGACCGGGCCGCCCGAATCGACCTGAACCGGAATCGGGACGATCAACCTGGGCTGGCACCAGTTCGTGGCGCCGTATATGGGGAAGGGCGAATTGAACATCGATAACCGGGCCATCGCCTCCACCAATCCCCGGTTCGGGCACAACGGGTTCGATCCGCGGTGGCCGCGTTTCATGCCCTGCCCCTCCCCGAAGGCCAATACCTTCGACACCCAGACCTACGGCGTCTGGTACAACAACGTCTTCACCTACAACATCCCCGGCGAACCGGATTCGCGGTTCTACCGCGGCTCCGGGATTCTGGAGAACATCCCCGGCTAGGTCATGCTCGTCCGATACAGGGAATACCGTGCCGTTGGGTCACGGCCGGGCTTGTTTAAGTGCCCGGATTTAAGGTGTTGTCGGTGCGGAGACGGCGGTACTTCGACATTCGAAATTCAGTATTCGACATTTCCGTTCGGAACCAATGTCGAATTTCGAAGTGAACGACACACAGCGCCGCACCGGAAGAACTCGTCCTATACACGATACGCCGCATCCACCTTCGCAAATGCCGCCACGACATCGTCGATATCCTGGTCCGTCAGATTCTCGTGAAAATCCATTCGGGATAAACGCCGGTCCATGGCTTCGAAGTTGGGCAGCGGCATCGGGATGTCGGGATCGCCCTTATACTCCGGCGCGGTCCACGGATATCCGCTGTCGCCGAAGACGGCGCGGTTTTTGATCCACGTCCACTGCGGCATCGGGCGCATGTAATCGGCGTTGTACGGCAGACCTTCTGCGCGAACAGCGTCCACGAATTCGTGTTTTCCGACGGAAACTTTCTCTGGATCCAGGTCGAAAACCAGGAACCAGTACACGCTCTCGCAGCCGGGAGGATTTCCCACCATGCGGACGGCCTTGCATCGTTCGGCCACACCTTGCTCGATGGCCCCTGCCACACGACGGCGTCCTTCCGTAATGCCTGGCAGCTTTTTCAATTGCGCCTTGCCGATCGCCGCTGCCAGATCATTGGAATTCAGATTCAACGAGGCGAACAGGTTCGTCACCGGCGCGTTCGCGGCATGCCCCTGCACGGTGGTGGCGACGCCTTCCAGTCCCACCGGTTTGCCCCGGTCCGAAGCCCTGCGAGCCTTCCAGATGAGATCTTCATTCTTCGAAAACACCAGTCCGCCCTGCGCCGCCGAGGCATGGTGCTTGATGCTCATAGTCGAAAACGCTGCAATATCTCCCATTGTGCCCACGAGCCGGCCCTTGTAGCGGGATCCGTGGGACTGGGAACAATCTTCCAGCACCGGGATGCCGCGGGCGCGTGCAATTTCCATCACCGGATCCATGTCCACGGGAATGCCGGTGATATGGGCGACGATAATTGCACGCGTATGCTCGGTGAGGCGGGCCTCGATCTGCTCGGCTCCCGTGTTGTACGAATGGGTATTGGTGTCGGGAAACACGGGGATGCAATTCATCAGCGCCACCGGCATCACCCCGCCCGCATCGGTTACCGGCGGTACGATCACTTCCGTGAACGGCGGGATCTCCAGGGCCCGCAGCGCCGCATAGATTGCCGAGGTCCCGGAATTGACACCGTCGCAATAGCCGCCGCCCATGAATTCGGCGAACTGCTTGCAATAAGTTTCCTCCTCCGGTCCGTTGTAGCCAATGGGTTCGCCGGTCGTAATGCATCGGTCGAACATCTCCATCGCCACCTGCTTTTCCTCTTCCCCAAACAAACGGCGGAGCGGAAAAGGCCGATCGAAGGCCCGAGGGCCTCCCTGGATGGCAAGAGCGCTTTCGTTCATGAGCCATGCATTCTCTGATATGGATCGGAAATTTCAATTCCAAAATCCAAAACAAATCCCAAATTTCAAGCCCCCAAATGGTAGCTTGTGCGAAGGAGAGAGCATGCTGATTCCCTCTCCCTCAACCGCTTCTCACTTCCCTCCCGCGATCTTCGCCTTCCAACGGCAGGTTCACCCATTGGCCGTTGCGATCATGTGACACGTGGAATGCCACGATGGCTTCGAGTGTTCGCACCGCATCATCTACGGGAATGTCAGGCTTGGCGTTGTCATCGAGGCACCGAACGATTTCGGCGACCGCACCATGCATGAAAGTCGTCTCGTCGCGAACGACCGGCCAGTGTTCCGTTTCTTCCCCAGTCCGTTCGATGTGCGCGCCGTCCGGGGCCATCCGGATTCTGCCCCCGGTCAGGTTCAGTCCAATATGAAACGGAACCGTCCCATAGTCCGCTGCGTCGACAAGGATTACCAGGCCGCCCTCCATGCGCAGCATGCCCCATCCTCCCGGGTCCTGAAATTCCTCGCCGCGGCAATCGGGCCTGCCGGAAAGATCGAGGTGACCGGACACCGCTTCTACCTGGCGGGATGTCAGCATGCGAATGGCGTCAATGGTATGCGTCCCCACGTTGCCGAGCCTTCCGCTGCCCCACTGCAACAGGCAAGAGGTCAGCTCCCCCAGTTCGCCGGAGGCGACCAGGTCCCGGACCTTCCGGTAATTCGGATCGAACCGGCGCTGGTGATTCACCAGCAGGAGCGTGCCGTGCTGCCGGCAGGCGGTGACAACGCGATTCCCATCCTCCGCGGTGGTAGTGATGGGCTTTTCACAAAAGATCGCCCTCACACCCGCCTCCGCACAGGCAACGGCCTGTTCCGCGTGAGCGGGCGAACGGGAAGCGATGCTGACGATGTCCAAACGATCCCGCTCGAGCATTTCGTGAAAGTCCGCATAGACGTTGGCGCCGGAACGCTCGGCAAATCGTTCTCGCCGTCCGGCGTCGCGGCTGCTGCCGGCGACCATCCGGACTCGATCGTGGTCCCGCAGGGCATCCAGGTGTGTTCCGTCCAGACTCTCCACTGCTTGCCCGATTGCGCCGGCGGAGACCGGGTCCGCACCGCCGATCATCCCGAGGCCGATGATTCCAGCTCGATAATTTTTGTTTTCGTTCATCCGTATGGATGAATCTCCTTGAAAATTGAGGCCAATCCAGTACAAATTGTTAGCGTGCTTCCGGAACCGGAAAGACTCTGAAAGCCGGACACCGAAAGATGACATTTTCCTCCGTCAGGTGAAAAGCGGAAAGTGGAAAGCAGAGATCAAAATAGCCCCGGGTTCACCCTGATCGAACTCCTGGTGGTGATCGCGATCATAGCTATCCTTGCCGCCCTGCTGGTGCCGACATTGAGAGAGGCCAAGGAGCGGGGCCTCGCCACCGTTTGCATGTCCAATCTGAAGCAACTGGGGATCGCGCTTTACCAGTACAACTCGGACAACGGCCATCTACCCGCGTATGCCGATGATCCGTTGAATCTCGCCTGGCACCAATTCGTCGTTCCCTATATGGGCCGGGATCTTATTACCGTGAACCGCGGCGTCAACTGGAAGAGTCCGCGGTTCGGATATCACGGGGTGGATGACCGATAGCAACCCTTCATGCCGTGCCCGTCACGGAAGCGCGAGGCCTATTACGAGCAAAGCTACAGTGTCTCCTATTCCACCGTTTTTGCCTATAATATCCCCAAAGAGAACGACAAGGACTTAACCGGCTCCGCGATCCTCGACAATATCCCTGGGCAAGTTTTCATCGCGGCCGACGGGAAGAGCGAATACGGCACGACGCGCAGTGAAATTCTCAATCCCGCTGCCAGCGGATCCTGGTCATTGAATGTGGACTCCGATCAGGATGGTATCAATGACTCGGCGGCCGGCGAATGGTTCGGAGGCGTGGGGCAATACAACGAGCTCAATCCTCTCAACCTAGGCAGCGCCAACATGCTCTTCGCCGACGGTCATGGCAGCCTCGTGCCCATTGCCGATTGGGCCCAGAACATCGGGAATATGTGGGGAGGCGGCAACCACAACGCGTATCGGTAGAGGGCGGATTAGATCATTCCGGCTTGCCTCGGGCGATCGTGCTTCGGTCATCACTGCGCAAGTGAGAGCGCAGGTTTCAGAGCTCAGTCTGGCCTGTGACGTCGTGTCACAATTTTCGAAACATCTGATTCTTCATCTCTCCTCTTTATCCCTCCTTTTCATCGATGAAGAGGAGGGATAAGGATTGAAAAATTCTACGATACTCAGAAACAAGGTTTCAGTATCGAAGGCTGGCATGTTATACTCCCCAAACCCGTTTCGCTCATTGAAAAATGAGCAGCCTACTGACAACACTTCCCGGCGTTGAAATCGTAACCGTGGCCGAAGCCAGCGAGGAGCATCCGCGCCACGGAGGTGCGGATATGATCGAACTGGAGGACGGCAGCATCTTCATGTCCAAGATGCTGATTCATAAAAGTGGCCTGGAACTTGGCGCCGGAGATGACGAGCCTTCCGATCTGGTGACCCTGGTTTCGCGCGACGGGGGAAGAACGTGGGGTGACCAGAAAGCCTTTCTCCAGCCCGGGCCCGACGAAACGGCGGCACCAAGTTCACATACCAGGGCCCCAATCTGGGCGGCATCGGCGTCACGGGGGACTACGACAACGACGGACTCCCGGATATCTTCTGTGCCAGAGATTTCAAACTGTATCGAAACGTGGGCGGGTTTTCGTTTTCGGACCAGACCGCGAACCTGCCTGCCGCCCCCATGCCCCAACCCTACTCCGCGGCCTGGGGGGATTTTGACGGGGACAGCTTCATTGATTTCTACCTGACCGGATACGAAACACCCGGCTACAACGAGGACGCGGTGTTTCGCAACAAGGGAGACGGCACGTTCGAAGTGGACTGGACGACCGGTCATCTTCCGCGCGGGGCGCGGCGTGACCGCGTGCGATTTCGACGAAGACGGCGACCTCGATGTCTACGTGTCGAACTATCGCCTGCAGAACAATTTGTTCTGGCTGAACAATGGGCAGGGTGTGTTTACGAATGGTGCCGCGGAATTGTACGCGTTGCTTGATCCGGACACGCACGGTTCGCCCGAGGCGCTCTGCACCGATGAGGGCGGAAGTCTCTACGTGGCCTGCCAGGGCCCGGTGGCGAGACCGAACGGAATGGGTGTGTACCGGTTCGACGGCCATCCGCTCAAGAGCGTCACCGGCATCGTCATTCCGAAAGCCGCGCCGGGCTCGTATCTTATTCTAAGGTGAACCGTGCGGGCTGGTATTCTCCGGTTCGCTGGCCGTGCTTCGGAATCCGTCATTCAATCGTCATTGGGTATTTCGTCACTCGGCATTTCTTCGTTGCCTTCGATACTCCATCGGATTAATCGACCGGATTTGCAGGAACCTTCGATTGAAATTCGAAACGTTCTGGAAGCCTGATTCATAGCAGATTTCCGTCACGCTCAATTCCGTCATGACCAGCAGACGGCATGCGGTTTCTACGCGCACTTCGTTCAAATAGCGCTTGAAAGTTCGCCCCGTCGCCCGCTTGAAAAACCGACTGAACGCGGCGGGACTCATCTTCGCCAGAATCGCAAGTTGGTCCAGCGTGACGGGTTCTCGCGCCCGTTGATGGATCTCGGCACATACGCGGGTAACACGGCCTTCATCCTCCATCCGCCGAAGTGCCTTGAAGCCGGGTGAAGACAGGAGGGTACTCGAACCGCTACGCGCTAGGTGATGCAGAATACGCAGCACGGCAACATGCTGCTCGAAAGGCTCCAGGTTCGGCAATCGCAACATCATGCCTCCTGCTTCCTTCGTCGCACCCTCACCAAAGGAAATCCCACGCCGTGCTGCCGCCAACAACGAATCGATGGCCTCGAACTCCTGGTAGGACGATTGGTCCGCGCGCAGAAATCCATCCTCGAAATGAACGACCACAACCTGATCGCTGCTTCCCGATGGTTGAGGAGCGGACAGGTAGGTGTGGGGAAGATTGGGACCGATCAGGGCCAGGTCGGCGCCGTCATATCCCCCCATGTGATCACCGACGAATCGTAGGCCGTGACCTCCCAGGACACAGACCAGCTCGAAATGGTCGTGGCAATGCCACTCGAACGGAAAAAGGCGGGTGGGGGGCGAAAAACAAAAAAACCGCGTCTTGGACGGGGATCGGGATTCTTCAGAGCAGGGCCTCATGAGTACCTATCTGACCAAAAGAAGCCGATTGGGCTCAATTATTTAATCAATAAGGATCACTCCCCGTGCCCCCCAATAGGTCATCCCCTCTCGGTAATCGCGAGCCGGTGCTGCTTTCGACAACACCTGCGCATCGATTTCGTCCCGGATCATCTGTGCCAACTCAGGGCCGATGCCCTGTATGCCCGCGATCTTTTCGACCGAAACGTTGCGTAGTCGCCGAACGCTGCCAAAGTATTGGAGAAGGATATCCTTGCATTTCTTCCCCGTCCCCGGAATCTCGTCGATCGATTCGCTGATCCGTTTTGCGCGGAACTTGCGATGGTAGGTGAGCGCGAAGCGATGGCCTTCGTCACGGATCTGCTTCAAAACCTTCAACGCGCTGGAGTCGTGCGCAAACCGGATAGGCGCAGTGGATCCGCGCTGCTCGAAAATGATTTCCTCGTATCGCTTCGCCAGCCCGACGATCGGCAGGGACTGCAGTCCAAGCTGATCAAGCTCCGCCGGGACAACCCGCAATTGCGTGATTCCCCCGTCGACAACAATCAGGGCGGGAAGTTCCTGCGCTTCATCGACCGCGCAAAGAAAACGGCGGAGAATGACCTCGGCAATCATTCCCGGGTCGTCGATTGCGTCCACAGTCTTGATGCGAAACATCCGGTAGCGGTTTCGACTCGGGACGCCGTTCACCGAGCATACCAGGCTCCCAACCGCATGTGTGCCGCTGATATTCCAAATGTCATAGCACTCGATCACGCGGAGTAGCTCGGCGAGATGTAAAGCGCGCTAGATTTCCAGAATGCCTTTATCCGCTTCCCGGCGCTTCACCTCAAGGTGCTTGGTGCCGAGCACACGCCGGCTAATCGTTTTTCGAAGCTTCAGCAACGTATCGCGCAATTCCGCGGACCGTTCGAAATCACGCGCTTCCGCGGCAGTTCTCATCTCCGCCTCCAACTCTGCCAGAACATCCTTGCGTTCCCCGCGGAGGAATGAACAAGCCTCCTCCACGCGTTCGAGATAGGCGTCTCGCGTAATCTTCACGATGCAGGGCGCGGTGCAGTACCGCATAATGTCGTTAAGACAGTGCTTGTGATCGGATGCGCCGGGTTCTCGCGGGCGGCACTGGCGGAGTCCGTACCGCTTTTCGACAAAGTGCTGCGTGGCGCGAGCGGACGCCGCCGACGCATACGGTCCGAAGTAGTGTGAGCCATCATCCTTTTCAATCCGGGCAAACTGCAGACGAGGCCAAGGGTCCACGTGATTGTTAAAAGGGAGCGCGTTTCTCTTGGCGGCCATGCGAGAACCGTCCTTCGCGGCACCAGATCTTTTGAGCCGTTCAAATCCTGGAACTGCTAACGTGCAGGGTAATCGCCACGATCGGAGTCGCTCTCGATTCAGCACCAATTTTCCTTAATAAAAGCACCGGCCGAACCTCCGATGACAAGTTATCAACAAGGGCCCTGTTAATAACTGTCCAAAAACGTCTTCATCCCAAGACTTTTGTTTACTAAGCCCTCCCAAGTTCAAATCGGCGTCGCCAGAATTCCTCTATAAGTTCAATTAAACATTCTTCCCACTTGTTAGGAGCAAATCATGTGTGCATTTCGCAGCAGGACTGGTGTCGCCAAGATTCTGAACTTTGTTGTCCTTGTGCTTGGCCTTGCCGTGACGTTGCTTACTAGTTCTATTGCCCAAGCCGGCCTGATCTATAACAATGTGTCGTTTGGTAACTGGATTGGGACAGATGGCGGAACGTCTAGAACCGGTGACATGACGCTCGGAGGAAACACCGTAGGACAAGTTAAGCTGGAGGTCGTGAGCGCCACAGAAGGCTTCTCGACGGCTTTTAATTCTCCATTCATAAACGACGGGAGGGCTGAAAATGCGGTCCACAATTGGGGTGCCTTTCAGGCCCGGGCAGAAACAGTCGTAGGTCTCGATCCTGAATCGACTATCGAATTCACACAGTGCTAACCCTAGAACCCAATTGGGGTGTGGACGGTATTTCGCTCTCCTCCCACGGTTCGATGTGGGCAGGTCGCACTCTCAAATTATCCTTCAATGATGCTCTCAATTTATCCCCCTCCGGGATTTCTGCGACGGTCGACGATTCAGAAGCGTCTGATCTTATCGCTGTCGTTGGACCAACACCCGACGCCTTTACAAGCGGAAGCATTATTAGCTTCAACGCTGCTAACCATGATTCAGTTCATGGCTTTCTGAACGGTACACAAAAAAAAAATGGGGGATCGACATGGCCGGCGCCTCGGAATTCACAGCCATATACACAGCCGTCCTCGTCAAGCCCGCCGGAAATATACAAAATGAGCAATTCGTGTTCGGGGTTCAGCTGACAGCGGTTCCTGAGCCCTCTTCGGCGTTGCTCCTTGGGATCGGGATCCTGTGTGTGGCGGGCTATAGGCGAGGCGCTCTGGTCTGAGCGCCAGAAGTGGCCGGCTCTGCCTGAATTCATGCAGTCGGACTCGACGCCTACTGATAGTGATCTCAGTCTCTATCAACTTCTCCTGCGCCAACAGACATTTCCACATAATCCCTCTCCTGGAGCATGACTCGGTGTGCGTCACCTAGCCGGATCCGATTCCGTCACCTGTATGGTGAAATGTTCGTCTCCCCCCGATTCTGGCTTTCCCTGGGTGAACCCCGAAACAAAAGGTTCGCTTTTCGTGGTGGTTTTATCAAAGAATCCCGGGTTGCATATATTCCCACCCAGGCAGAACCGCATTGAAAAAGAAATTTGTATTCTCGCTGATCCTGATTTTCCTAATGGGGATTTTCGTGGAGGTCGCCCTGCAGATCCATTACCGCGCCACTGTCGGCCGCTGGTTAAGCGAACTTTGGGCCATTCCGATTTTCGATACGGACCCGATCCGGAAATACAGAATGAAGTCGAATCTTGAGTTCGAACACAACACGCGAGAGTTCAAGGCGACATATTTTACGGATTCGCAGGGATTGCGGACGGACGAACGCCAAGAAGACGTTCTTCCCGAAAAGTCTCCGGACACCTACCGGATCCTCTTTCTTGGCCCGTCTTTCACGTTCGGATGGGGCGTTGATTACGAAGATACCTACGTCTCTCTGATCGGCGCGGGCCTCAAAATTCCGGGGAAAACGGTACAAATCAAGAACCTGGGTACCCCCTCACAGCCAATTCCCAACCAGTTGTGCTGGCTGGAGGAAAAGGGCAAAGAGTTTCAACCCGATCTCATCGTGCAAACGGTCTACGGGCGCGTAACCAATATCCGGGACAAGTGCGCTATCCCGAAAATGAGCCCTTCCGTTAAGAACGGCTACCTCATGGGGCCCGACACGAATTCTTTCAAAAACAGGTTGAAACGAGTTCGACAGAAATCGGCGATCCTCTTCTACGGGTGGCACTTGTACGCGCAGATAAGGAGTCCGGACGAGGTCGGAAATGACGTGGGAATGGGAACAGAACTGTATGACAAGGAGACGACAGGCGAACTGTCAGGAAATGTGGACGCAATCGTGAAAACGTTCCAGAACTATATTGATCTCGCCGAGAAATCCGTTGGATATGAAGTGCCGGTGGTGTTCATCTATATCCCCTTCTCCTACATGGTACGTCCGGCGGATATCATCCGGGTAAACCATAAAAAACACGCATCCCCGGAAAAAGTGCTGGCGGAGGTTAGCGCCGTCGCCGAGAAGCTAACCGCCAACGGCTCCTATTTTGTCAATCCCATCGATGCGCTCATCGAGAGAGATCAGAAAGAGCGAACCTATTATCTGGTGGATATCCACTTCACGGTGGCGGGAAACCAGACGACGGCGGAGGTCGCCATACCAGTTGTTCAGCAAGCCGCAACGCAATGACCGAGCTCCGCAGGCTCAGGGCGAATCGGGATAGCCGGATTTCGCCGCGGTTTCCCTGATCTCACTCCAACAGTCGAGCAGGGCTTCCCGGTCTTCCTTCCACTTGTCAGGTCTTGGCTTGGTATTTGTCGTCTTGCTGAGTGGGGGATCCTTCAGATAGGCGGCAAGGTGTTCGGTGGGTTCCAACCTCAGATACCCGGACAGACGTTCAATTTCGCCCGGCAGGTCAGCCATGAGATCCTCGTAGGTGACGAGACAATGTTCCCCGGACATCCGCCCTTCAAAATCCAGAATGAAATTCATATGCTGGACCCAGCTCCAGCAACACGCCATGGCCACCGAATCGTCACGATGGTCAAACCAGCCCGGAGGCGCCGGATAGCTCCACTTATCCAACGCGGTCTCCAGGGTGTTCTCGAGAACCGGAGTTGCGTACCGGTGACGAAATTGATCCCCGAGCCATCCCTTCATCATGCTGCTTATGGAAGCGCGAGGATCACGGCGAAGGAAAATGAAGCGGGCGCCCGGAAAAATATTTTCCAGGGCATCCAGCCGGAAGCAATTTCCGATCGTCTTGTCGAGATATCGAATGGGGCAGGAACCCTGCAGGTGAGCCGGGCGGATCCGCGACGGGCGGGCGCGCAAAGCGTGGAAGACGCAACCCCGATAATAGTCCTTGTATAACTCCGCGGAAATATCGTCGGTGATGAGGGATGCTGGAACGGCGTCATGAAACGAGGGATTCGCTACCGGTTTGAATCCGCGACGCCACGGTTCGTTCGCCTCTTCCCGATGATGAAATACGCCGGGAAACTGCGCCAAACATTCGAAAAGAAAATTGGAACCGGACCGGGGCGGCGAGACAATAAAAATAGGATTCGGAAACTGTTCCGCCGTCGCACGGCGCGCAATGAGCGGCCAGGCGGCGTTTCGCGCCTTCATGAAGGAGATAAAAATCCTGCGCTTCATCCTGCTTTCCCCCCTGAGCTTCGGAAAGAAAACCAGAAAAAGAAACCGTGTGTCCGATACACCCGCAGTGTAGCGGCCACGTTCCAGGCGATCGTGCTCACGGTGGTTGCGACCGCCGCACCGATCAAGCCGTATTTCGGAATGAGCAGCAAATTCAGGCCCGCATTCATTACCGCGCTCACGACCATGATGCGGCCCATCGGAGCCTGCTGCCCCGTCATGTTGAGGAAGGATCCGACCGGCCCACAGCAGGCACTGAAAAACTTCCCTATACACAACACAACAACAACGGGTGCAACAGAGGTAAATCCCGGACCGAAAAATCCGAGCACGAACTTTGGCGCGAGCACAGTCACCAGGAAGACCGGCAGCGACACCAGCATTACGATTCGTGTCGCGTCCCGCGCGATGCGCCGAAGCCTGTCGATATCTTCCGCGGCACTCGTCTCCGCAAACTTCGGATTGCTGATGCTGTTCACCGCGGTGAGCGCGAATCCGTTCAACACCGCAATCCGAAACGCAATTCTGTAATGCCCGATCTCCTCGATATCCCGAAAATAACCAAGCATCAGGGTGTCCGTCCAGTTCAGCAGCAAATGCATGCTTGCGGTAATCATCATGGGCGCGGATACCGCGATAAGTTCCCGATAGGAGGGTACACTGCCTACCTCGTCTCCGGGTGGAACGCGCCGGCGCCAAATGGCCACGCCGATGACGACGGCGACGGCAAGTCCGAGCAGATGCGCGTAGATCGGCATCATGAATGCTTTTTCGGGCATCCATAGTAGCGCGGCACAGACGAGCGCGGCGGTTGCCACCGTGGTGGGTATCAGCGATGAAAACGCCGAAGCCTCCGCGACACGCTTGATCCCGAGCAGGGCGCCGCGCGTTACCGCGTGGAGTCCGAGTAACGGCAACCCGAAGGCCAGCACCGG
>CAUZEO010000021.1:0-30710 GCA_963578625.1 Kiritimatiellia bacterium
TGGACGTTGGCCATTCTGGGGATACTCAGCGCGATTCTTGCGTATGGAAGCTATCTGGCTATCCAAGAGCCATCACGATCGTTTCAAATTTCCATGCACAGTGCGATGGTTATTATGGTCGCGAGCTTCCTGTTGTATGGGAATCTTGGACATCCGTTCGTTTCGCTCGGCCACCTTACAAAAAAAGGTGATCGTTGGGTCGTGAGTATGAAGGATGTTCCACGCATGGAAGACATCATTCGTTACAAGGAAGGTGTAACGGGTACTGTCATGGTGAAAGAAATCCCTGATGGATCGAAAAGTCGTCTGATCTATATTGATGACCAGCCTGTAGCTTCCACTGACTTGAGTTCCAAGGTCGATGCGAAAATGTTGGCGCATCTTCCGCTGCTGTTACATGAGAATCCGAAGCGGATGTTGTCGGTTGGTTTTGGTAGTGGTGGCACCTCCTGGTCGATGACCCTCTATGACATAGAAGCCGATACTGTTGAAATTGAGCCCGAAGTGATTAATTCGGCGCACCTGTTTCATGAGCAGAACTACGGTGTAATGGACGAACCGAATTTTAGTGTCATCATCAATGATGCTCGCGATTATCTCCATATCACCAACACGAAATATGACGCTATCGCTACCGATGCGACAAATCTGCAATACAAACAAAATGCCAATCTTTATACAGTGGAATATTTTCAGTTAATGAAAGACAGTATGACGGAAGGCGGGATTGCTGTTGCATGGATACCGATGATAGCCCCTGATGAGTTTAAAATCCTGTTGAATTCATTCGCTACAGTATACAAGGATGCTTCCCTTTGGTACATCAACTCAATCATCACAAACTTCGGGATTCTTGTCGGTACGAACCACCCTTTGCGGATTGATATTGATGAGTTAAAAGAAAGGATGCTCATTCCCGGTATTAAAGAGGATCTTGAAGAAATAGGCGTCAATCATCCCTATCAATTTATACATTTTATGCATTTAGATAACGCAGCGTTAAGGCGCTATGTCGGTAATGCGGCATTACATACGGATGATAGGCCCATACTGGAATTCACATCTCCCTTGAGCTTTTACCAGACAGCGGAAAACTTTTTGCTTAACATGACGGAGACTCTCGAATTTCGTCCAAAAAATTATTCAGAATACGTGAGTATTTTGTCGCCGGAAGATCAGGAACAGTTTGATCGGTATGGCCAGGCATCACAACTATGGAATGAGTTTTATGCAACCGTATATCGATATCGTGCACATAAAATAAACAGGCGAAGAACTGATGCTTTCAATGAATTAGTGACGATGGTTCACCAGGGATCCGAGGCCAAACTTCTTGCACCCAATTATGAATTAAATAACACGATGCATTATCAGGCAGAGGCGGCCTTGCAACAGGAGAGAAATAGATAAACTCCGATAACACTGAAGCCATCCCGCTACAGTCGTGCAAAGTCGTCGTTCACCTCCGGGGGACCAGAGGTTGGTTTGAGCGGGAAGAAGTGAAATCCGCGAGCTGCGCCCTGTCCTTTCTCCATACTGCGCTGATCCAGCCTCCCATCCCCTGGAGGTGGATGGCTGCTTTGCGCGGTTCGGGCTGGAAGCCCAAGCTATGCGTATGAAACCAGCCGGCCCATTCCAACTGAAACAGAAACCGCGAAACTCAACTCCGTGCGACTCGCTCACTTCGACACCTTCGGCATCGTCGTCCGCCGCGGCCTCTTCACGCCCGCGGGGTATGGTGCAGAGGCCTGGATTACCCGAGCCTTGCACCAAGGCTCTGACGCGCTCCGACTTCGCTCTGCCGCCGCACTCCAATTTCTCTCCTCTTCGTCGCGGAATAGTTGTCGAATTGAAATATCGAAGTGGCATTCAACCCTTCTCGCACTACACAACGCAAAATTTCACTTCCATCCAGCCCTGATTGGACACACAGTGTCGCGAATTTATCCAGGGGGTAAGTCATGAAAACAGTACTAAAGCGCGCGGCGTTGTGCCTGTGCTTGGGGCTCGGGTGCGGGACTTGGGCCTTGGCCCAGGGCGTGGACGTGGGCGGAGGCAGGGGAAGCGGGGAGCCGAGTGAACCGCTCCGGGTATTTCAGAACCGGGGTGCAAGAGAGGTCGTTCCTCCCGCGCCGGATTCTTCGGAGCCGCCTACGTATACAGACCCCGAGGGCCGTTTAAGGATCCTGATCGACAGGAAACGCGGCTACCTGAAATCGCTGCGATTTCCGGGGCTGTTCCTGGGGGCGGACGCTCGAAGCATCGACCGGTACATCGTCCTCGATGGTGCTTCCAGTTCAGAGCTGGACGATGAGGTTACCCGCTTTGAGGATCGGACAGACGCCGACACTCCGCACATCATCGTGGAATGCCTGAACCGCCGGTCAGGTATCGCCGTCCGAAAAATCTATCAACTCGACGCGGCCCACCACGAAGTAATCAAGCGGGTCGAGATCAATTCGCCCGTTGAGAAATTCCTGAACATCGTGTCGGTGACCGTCCTCTCGGACGAGGCACGGGAGGGAGGCTACTACTACCAGTACATCGCTCACACCTCCAGCCGGTACACTACCTTTCCCACCGCGGCCATCCCCGAGGGCTACTTCGTCAACGGGCGCAATATGCAGAGCGGACTCTGCACCGTGACTCGGCCGGATATCGACTTCACCTACGGCGAAGTCCAACTCACGATCAACGGCGTACCGGAGTACATGGGCCTCAACGCAGATGAGTTTCCGAACAAGGACCGGATCGAATCCATGGTCACGCGTGAGGGCTGGCAGCTTCCCCGGGGGAACTGGCTTCATCTTGTACCCGGAAAAGGCGTGCAAACGAAGAGCTGGCTCTATTCCGCAACCCGCGGGACGCACTTGATGTGGCACGCCAAGTATCACGACCGCTACTTTTTCCCCGCCTTCGCGCCGGAGAGAAGTCTCGAGAAGCGCATCGACATGGCCTTTGATGCCAGTTTCCTTTGGCCGCACGCCGCAACCAAATATAAAGACGGCGCCCTCGAGCTGATCGAAGGCAACCTGGAACTTCAAACCGGGGGCCTGAACAAGCGCTGGGAAAACGAAGCGATTCAGATAAATACAGCCGACGGTGGACCGGTGTGGCACCAGCGCCTCGACACCTTCGACGCGGTGTACGCGACATTCGAATCCCTCGACCTAGACCCGCGCGCATGGGTCACCTGCGGCCTGGCGGAAACCATGTACACTATGGGAGATCTTCTATCCGACCACATGTGGATTGCCGCAAGCGCACGGGCTCGCCCCGACCAAATGATGAAGGTCCCCATGGAGGAGTACTTCCGGTTCGTGCGAAAGCTTCAGCACCGGTGGCCCCGGTTCAAGCTCTTCAACTACGAGCGCGGTGGTTACTACCCCCATACCGACACCATTCAGGCGCATCCCGAGTTTGCCTTCCGGGCGACCCGCCGCAGCGAGTTCAGCGTCGTGTACAGCTATACCCCGATTTGGGAAATCTACTGGGCGCAGATGGAGGATAAGTACCTGGGATTGCAGAAGGAAGGCGTTTCGCTCTACGAAGACTGGGCTTTGCCTGGGACCGTGATGCAGGAAATGCCGGATGGGAAGACGATCTTCCAAAGCTACGAATCCTGCCAGATCGCACTGAAGAAGGCGGTCCGGGCCCTGCGCGACGCAGGTAGTTTTTTCTTCGTCAACCAGCCCTCCGGACCCTGGGCGGATTTCGGGTATGTCGAGGGAGGCAGTTGGGACACCGATTCGCAGATCGAGTGGCGCTACTGGGCGGACCGACTGCAACTTTACAAGTTGCATGAGTTTCGACCCAACACGGTGGTGGCCCTCGACATGATGTGTGATGAGTTCATTCACCAGTGCCTCCTCTATAATTTCGTGCCCAACATCAGGAACCGGGTGGGGGTGGCCACCGCCCAGAGCTGGGCCCCAAAAGAGTTGATTCGACTGCGGTGGAACCTGCGGGAAGCGAGCATGGCCCCGGTGCCGCTTCGGCCGGTCCCCTGGGAAATCCCTGACAGTCCGCTGGAAACCAGCGTGATGACCCTGCCCGGGACGGTCTACCTCGCCGCATACAACCACGTGACCAACGACCATACCGCCGACCTGTCGGTGGACTTGCATCCAGTGATCGAGCGGAAGCCCCACGCGATCTGGAGAGTGGACATTACTAAGGGACCCTGGGTGGGCCTGGTCACCCCGCAGGGCTTTGAGCCGCATGGATACGAGACCCGGGAAGACGGTGTGTACCAAAAGGTCGGATACAAGTTTGAAGAGGCGGAAACGGAATTCTCGCGATACGACAAAGCCGTATGGGACGATCTGCATTTGACGTTGCCGGACGTGGCGATTTCAAAACGCCAGTCGGTCTACTTCTTTCTGGCGACGGTGCCGGCGGTGGTGCGTTCGGTCGAAGGCCGGGACGTCCTTTGGCCGGTGAGTAGCCAGCCTCACCTTAAGATCTCGCACCACCCGGACGGGTCGTTGCAGATCCGGAGCGAGTACACCGAAGCGGTACTGGCCGTTTCTCCCGATTGGCTGCATGCGGATGCGGGGATCGAGGCAGAGGACAAGAAGACCGGTTGGCCCACGGTCATGGTGCGGCCTGGATCCTGGCGGCTGAAGCCCGATGGCCGGCTCTTGTACGAAAGCCGGCGGTCGGATGTACTCCCGGATTCCGCCGCGGGGTCGTTTGGCGGAATGTCACCTGTTTCCGTCGGTACACCGATTGCGGGAACCGAGGAACTCGGCTCGCAACATGTCCTGACGCTGCAAAATGGAATGGATGGGTATGAGGGGCAATCGAATGATCAGATCAACACCGGGCAATGGGGAAACAAGGGGAACATGACGCCCGGAGAGGACCACATTTTTATTTATGGGAACGGGGAGGCGAATCGATATTCCCGCGAGCTGATCCGGTTCAATCTCGAGGGCCGTCTGCCTGCCGGTGCCGTCGTGCGACGGGCCGCTTTAGTTACTCACTCGCCCAAGGTCTCGGCGGGCGGAAAACAGGTTGTGCAGGGCTACCCGGTGTTGCAACCCTGGACTGACGGGCAAACCTGGTGGAAGAACTGGGGGAACGGCGGCAGCGATCCGGGGTATGTCGATGCGACACCCGTCTGCAGCGAGAGAGTCGGAGCAATCGGAAATACTCACTTTGTCCTTGATGTTGCGGTAGTCCAGGGGTGGCTTGAACACCCCGCAAGGAATCACGGACTGCTCTTCAAGAACATTCACGACGACTCCGGCTTCCACTGGTGGGCTTGTGGCGACCAGGAGGAACATCCGCCGAAGCTGGTGATTGGGTATGATGCAAAGTAAAAAATTCCCGCCAAAGTCATAATCTTTATGAGAGTGTGGTGCTGCGCAATGTCGGATATCGGGTTTTCAATGTTCAATATCGAAGAGGGTTCCTTGGATATTTGATGTTGGAAATTTTTAAGTGATGCGACAACTATGACAGAGCGGAAAATCTTCATGAGAGGCAACGTGAAGACAGGATTAAAGCGCGCGGCGTTGTGCCTGTGGGTTGGACTCGGGTGCGGAACCTGGGTCTTCGCCCAGGGAGTGGATGTGGGCGGAGGCAGGCGGACCGAAGAGCCGGCTGAACCGCTGCGTACGTTTAATAACCGGGGGCCGAGAGAAGTTGTTCCGCCTGCGCCGGATCCTTCGGAGAAACCCACCTACATCGATGCGAATGGTCAGCTCGAGATCCTGATCGATCGGCAACATGGCTATTTGGCATCCCTGCGATTCCCCTCTCTTTTCGATGAAGCGGATGCCCGGAGCATCGACCGCTATATTCTGCTCGGCGAAATTTCCAGTTCGGAACTGGACGATGAAGTAACCGGGTTCGAAGTCCGGGAGGATGCGGACAACCCGAAGATCATCGTGGACTGCCTGAACCGTAAATCGAGGTTTGCGATCCGGAAAATCTACGAGCTTTTTCCCGAACACCATGAAGTCATCAAGACCGTGGAACTGGATGCGCCGGCAGAAAATTTCCTCAACATGGTTTCGGTGACCGTCCTTTCGGACGCGACGCGTGAAGGGGGATACTACTATCAGTACATCTCCCACACCGCCAGCCGGTACTGCAACTTCCCCACCGCAGCCATCCCCGAAAGCTACTTCGTCAACGGACGCAATATGCAGAGCGCGCTGTGTACCGTGACCCGGCCGGATATCGATTTTACCTATGGTGAAGTGCAACTCACGATCAACGGCGTCCCGGAGTACATGGGCCTGAGTGCGGATGAGTATCCGAATAAGGGTCGGATAGAATCGATGGTCACGCGGGAAGGCTGGCAGCTACCCCGAGGGAATTGGCTTTTGCTCGGACCCGGGAGAGGTGTTCAAACGAAGAGCTGGCTTTATTCCGCGACCCGGGGGACGCACTTGATGTGGCATTCCAAGTACCACGATCGCTACTTCTTTCCGGCCTTTGCGCCAGAGAGAAGTCTCGAGAAGCGCATCGACATGGCCTTTGACATCAGTTTCCTGTGGCCGCACGCGGCAACGATATATACGAACGGCACCCTCGAATTGATCGAGGGCGATCTGGAACTTCATCTCGGGGGCTTGAACAAGCGCTGGGAAAACGAACCCATTGAACGGAACACACCCGATGGTGAACCGGTATGGCGCCAGCGCCTCGATGTCTTCGATGCCGCGTACGCGATGTTCGAAAGCCTCGATCTCGGTCCGCGCGCCTGGGTCACCTGCGGCCTGGCGGAAACGATGTACACCATGGGAGATCTGCTGGCCGACCACATGTGGATTGCGCCGACCGGTGCGAGGGCAAGCGCCGAGGAGATGAGGAAGGTCCCCATGGACGAGTACTTTCGGTTCGTACGAAAGCTGCAACACCGGTGGCCCCGCTTCAAGCTCTTTAACTACGAGCGCGGCAACTATTACCCCCACACCGATACGATCAAGGCGCATCCCGAATTTGCCTTCCGGGCGGTCCCCAATCGTTCGGGTATCGGAATCAACAATTATACGCCGCACTGGGGTCACTACTTTTCACAGCTTACGGATAAATACCTGCAGCTCCAGAAGGAAGGTGTTTCGCTCTACGAAGATTGGGCCCTGCCCAACTCCATGGTGCAGACGATGCCGGATGGGGCATTGACCTTTCAAAGCTACGAAACCTGCCAGATCGCGCTGAAAAAGATGGCTCGGGCCATGCGCGACGCCGGCGGGTTCTTCTTTGTGAACCAGCCTTCGGGACCCTGGGCGGATTTCGGCTATGTCGAGGGCGGAAGCTGGGACACCGATACGCAGAGCGAGTGGCGCTTCTGGGGCGACCGGCTCCAACTGTACAAATTGCATGAATTTCGACCCAACACGGTGGTCGCTCTCGATATGATGTGTGATGAATTCATTCACCAGTGCCTCCTGTATAATTTTGTGCCCAACACCCGGAATCGAGTGGGGGTGTCAACGACACAGAGCTGGGCTCCCAAGGAGTTGATCCGGCTGCGCTGGCCCCTGCGGGAAGCGAGTATGGCGCCCGTTCCGCTGCGCCCTGTCCCCTGGGAGACTCCGGGCAGTCCGCTGGAAACCAGCGTAATGACCTTGCCGGGGTCGGTTTACCTGGGTGCGTACAATCACGTGACCAATGACCATACCGCGGACCTGTCTGTAGACCTGCGCCCGGTCATTGACCGGAGACCGTACGCGATCTGGAGAGTGGACATTACGAAGGGACCCTGGGCGGGCCTGGTTACCCCGCAGGGGATTGAGCCACATATGCCCTATTATCTCAAGCTGGGCGAAGTGTACCAGAAAGTAGGATACAAGTTTGAAGAGGCGGAAACGGAATTTTCCCCGTACGACGACGCCGTGTGGGATGTTATGCGCCTGAAGCTGCCGGATGTAAAAATTTCCGCGCGTCAGTCGACCTATTTTTTCCTGGCCATGGTTCCCGCTGTAGTGCGGTCGGTAGAAGGGCGGGAGGTTCTCTGGCCGGTGGGAAGCCAGCCGCATATTCATATTGAAGAAATCGAGGATGGAACGCTGCTTGTCCGCAACGATTACACCGAGGCCATCGTAGCCATTCATCCGGAGTGGCTATCCCAAGACTCCATTCTCGACACCCGGGATGAACAATTGGGTTGGCCCACGATCAAAATCCTTCCCGGCACCTGGCGCTTGAAACCCGATGGCCGCCTGCTCTATGAAAACCGTCCGAAGAGTCCGGTATCAGCTGAAAGTCTGCCTGCCACGACGTTGGCCGCCGCATCGCCTCGCGCTGCACTCGACACAACCGAGCTCGCGGCCGGGAACGTCCTTCATCTTCAAAACGGGAAAGACGGTTATCAGGGGCAATCCAACGATCAGGTGGCCACAGGTCAATGGGGAGACGAAGGGCACAATCGGCCCGGTGAAGACGGCATCTTCTTATACCGTGATAATGATAAGACTCGGTATGCACATTCGCTCATCCGGTTCAACCTCGACGGGCAGTTGCCCGAGGGCGCAGGGGTAACCCGTGCCGTTCTGGTTGTTAATTCACCCAAGCCGACCGCCGGCGGTGTAAGCGTGGTGAAGGGTTACAAAATTCTCAAACCCTGGGTGGACGGCAAGACTTGGTGGAACAACTGGGGTAGCGGGGGTACCGAGCCTGGGTATGTCGACGACGCTGTGCTGTGTATCGAGAAAGTCGGTGCAGTCGGCAATACATTCTTTGTGCTGGATGAGTTGGGCGTCCAGAAATGGATCGACCAACCAGATAGTAATCACGGTCTGCTTCTGAAGTCCGATCGCAGCGACAATGGTTTCCACTTCTGGGCCGACGGCGACACCGGCGCAAATCCGCCGAAGCTCATCCTCGAGTATGACACGAAGTAAAAAATTCCCGACAAAGTCACAATCTTTATAAGAGTGTGGTGCTGCGCAATGTCGGATATCGAATTTTCAATGTCCAATGTCGAAGAGGGTTCCTTGGATATTCGATATTGGAAATTTTCTAAGTGATGAGACAACTATGACCGAGAGCAAAAGTTTCATGAGAGGTAACTTGAAAACAGGATTAAAGCGCGCGGCGTTGTGCCTGTGGCTTGGACTCGGGTGCGGAACCTGGGTCTTCGCCCAGGGAGTGGATGTGGGCGGAGGCAGGCGGACCGAAGAGTCGAGTGAACCGCTGCGGATGTTTAACAACCGGGGGCCGCGAGAAGTCGTTCCCCCTGCGCCGGATCCATCGGAGAAACCGACCTTCGTCGATGCGAATGGTCAGCTCGAGATCCTGATCGATCGCCAACACGGCTACTTGAAATCCCTACGCTTTCCCCGGCTTTTCGAGGAAGCAGATGCCCGGAGCATTGACCGTTATATTCTTCTCGGCGAAATCTCGAGTTCTGAACTGGACGATGAAGTAACCGGGTTCGAGGTCCAGGCCGACGCGGACAACCCGAAGATCATCGTGGACTGCCTGAACCGTAAATCGAGGTTTGCGATTCGGAAAATCTACGAGCTTTTTCCCGAACACCATGAAGTCATCAAGACCGTGGAACTGGAAGCGCCCGCGGAGAATTTTCTCAACATCGTGTCGGTGACCGTCCTCTCGGACGAGACACGCGAGGGAGGGTACTACTACCAGTACATCGCCCACACCGCCAGCCGGTACACAACGTTCCCTACCGCGGCCATTCCGGAGAGTTATTACGTCAACGGGCGCAATATGCAGAGCGCGCTCTGCACCGTGACCCGGCCGGATATCGATTTTACCTATGGCGAAGTGCAACTCACCATCAACGGCGTTCCCGAGTACATGGGCCTCAACGCGGACGAATTTCCGAACAAGGACCGGATCGAATCCATGGTCACCCGGGAAGGCTGGCAGCTACCCCGGGGGAACTGGCTTCAGCTCGGACCCGGGAAAGGCGTGCAGACGAAGAGCTGGCTCTATTCGGCGACGTGCGGGACGCACCTGATGTGGCACGCCAACTACCACAAGCGCTACTTCTTTCCGGCCTTCGCTCCGGAGAGGAGCCTGGCGAAGCGCATCGACATGGCCTTTGACATCAGCTTCCTGTGGCCGCACGCGGCAACGATATATACGAACGGTACCCTCGAATTGATCGAGGGCGACCGGGAAATGAACATGGGGGGACTGAACAAGCGCTGGGAAAACGAACGTATTAAAGTAAAAACACCCGATGGTGGACCTCTATGGCACCAGCGCCTCGACGCGTTCGACGCCGCGTATGCGATGTTCGAATCGCTCGACCTTGACCCGCGCGCCTGGGTCACCTGCGGCCTGGCTGAGACCATGTACACCATGGGCGATTTGCTGGCCGACCACATGTGGATCGCGCCGACCGGCGCCCGGGCGAAGCTCGAGGAGATGAAGAAGGTCCCCATGGACGAGTACTTCCAGTTCGTGCGGAAGCTGCAACGCCGGTGGCCCCGGTTCAAACTCTTCAACTACGAGCGAGGCAACTACTATCCCCATACCGATACCATTCGGGCGCATCCCGAGTTCGCTTTCCGGCCGGTCCCGAACCGCGACGGCATCGGCGTGAATAACTACACCCCGCGCTGGGACCACTATTTTTCACAACTGACTGACAAATACCTGGAACTCCAGAAGGAAGGTGTTTCGCTCTACGAGGACTGGGCCCTGCCCAGTTCCATGATGGAGGTACTGCCGGATGGGAAGATGACTTTTCAAAGCTACGAAACCTGCCAGATCGCACTGAAGAAGATGGCTCGGGCCATGCGCGACGCCGGCGGATTCTTTTTCGTGAACCAGTCCTCGGGGCCCTGGGCGGATTTCGGCTATGTCGAGGGTGGAAGCTGGGATACCGACACGCGGAGCGAGTGGCGGTTCTGGGCCGACCGGCTGCAACTGTACAAGCTGCATGAGTTCCGGCCCAACACGGTGGTCGCCCTCGACATGATGTGTGACGAGTTTATTCATCAGTGCCTCCTCTATAACTTTGTGCCCAACACGCGAAACCGGGTGGGAGTGGCCACGGTCCAAAGCTGGGCCCCCAAGGAGCTGATTCGGCTGCGGTGGTATCTGCGGGAGGCAAGCATGGCGCCGGTGCCGTTGCGGCCGGTCCCCTGGGAGACCCCGGGCAGTCCTCTGGAAACCAGCGTGATGACCCTGCCCGGGTCGGTTTACCTGGGCGCCTACAACCACGTGACCAATGACCATACCGCCGACCTGTCGGTGGACCTGCGCCCGGTCATTGACCGGAAACCGTACGCCATTTGGAGAGTTGACATTACCAAAGGCCCGTGGGCGGGCCTGGTTACCCCCCAGGGATTTGAGCCGCATGTGCCCACCGATACCAAGCCGGGCGAAATGTACCAGAAGGTGGGATACAAGTTCGAAGAGGCGGAAACGGAGTTTTCCCCGTATGGCGGCGCCGTGTGGGACGGTCTACGCCTGAAGCTTCCGGGCGTCGAAATTTCCAAACGTCAGTCGACCTACTTTTTCCTGGCCACGGTGCCGGCGGTGGTGCGGTCGGTCGAAGGCCGGGACGTTCTCTGGCCGGTGGGCAGCCAGCCGCACATTCATATCGAGGAGATAGAGGACGGCACCCTGCTCATCCGTAACGACTACAACGAGGCCATCGTAGCCCTTCATCCGGAGTGGCTTTCCGATGACCACAACCTCGTCGCACTGGATGAAAGACTGGGTTGGCCCACGATCCGGATTCTCCCCGGGACCTGGCGGCTCAAACCCGACGGCCGCCTCCTCTGGGAAAACCGGCCTGAGAATCCGATCGGTCCGATCAGTCCGATCAGTCCGATCGAACCTGAACCCCGCGTCGCCCTTGACACGAGCCAGCTTGCCGCGGAGAACGTTCTTCATATCCAAAACGGGAAAGACGATTACCAGGGGCAATTCAATGAGCAGATGGCCACGGGCCAGTGGGGAGACGAGGGGAACACCCGGCACGGTGACGACGGCATCTTTCTATACCGCGATGACGACAAAACCCGGCATGCCCGGTCACTCATCCGGTTCGACCTCGCAGGGCAGGTGCCAGAGGGTGCGCGCGTAACCCGCGCCGTCCTGGTTCTCAATTCCCCCAAACCGGCGGCCGGTGGAATCAACGTTGTGAAGGGATTCAAGGCGCTCAAGCCCTGGACGGACGGAAAAACGTGGTGGAACAACTGGGGGAGCGGCGGCAGCGATGCAGGGTATGTCGACGATGCGATACTCTGCAGCGCGAAAGTCGGCGAAGCCGGCAATACATACTTTGTGCTGGATGCATCCGGCATTCAGACCTGGCTCGACCAGCCCGAAACCAATCACGGACTGCTTCTCAAACCCGAAGGCAGCGACAGAGGTTTCCACTTTTGGGCCGACGGGAATAAGGACACAAGCCCGCCCAAACTCATCCTCGAATACGACATGAGATCGACACCATGAATAGTTCAAGACCCAAAATGAGTTTACCCCGAGCCGTCCCTGCCTTCGCACTGTTGCATCTTTTATGCGGTGCAGCGATTGGGGACGATCACCTCCTCAAGAACAGAAGCCCGGTTGAAGTCCCCCCGCCCGCTCCCGTCCCGGGAGAGAAGCCCACCTGGTCGGACCCAAAGGGCCGATTGGAAGTCATGATCGACGCCGAACACGGGTATCTGAAATCTGTTCGATTTCCGGGCTTGCTGGAAGAGGCGGCCGCGCGAAGCATCGACCGGTATGTCGTTTTCGATGGACTTGCCAGCACAGAACTCGATGACGAAGTCACCGGCTTCGCGATCGACACTGAACCGCAGTCTCCGCGGATCGTGGTCGACTGCCTCAACCGGACATCGCGGATTGCGGTCAGGAAAATCTATACGATGGACCCGGCGCGTCATTCGATCGTCAAGACCGTGGAGATGGACGCGCAGTCCGAAAAGATGGTCGCGTTGGTTTCCGCGACCGTGCTATCCGACGAGACACGCGAAGGCGGGTACTACTACCAGTATCAGAGTCACGTCAACTTGAGGTTGATGGCATTTCCAACGGCATCGATCGGGGATGCCTATCGCCTTGAAACCGGCGACGATCTGCACAGCGCGGTGTTGACGGTGACCCGGCCCGACGTCGATTTCACATATGGGGAGGTACACCTTTTTACCAATGACACCGGCGAACACATGGTCAACGTGGAGCCGGACTTCATGAGCATCAAGATGGACCGGATGACCGTCCTCACGAAGGACGGCTGGCAACTGCCCCGCGGCGGGTGGCTGCAACTCGGACCCGGCCGGGGAGCGCAGCGGGTCGGCACCCTCTACAGCGCAACCCGGGGCACCCACCTGATGTGGCACGCCGAGTATCACAAACGCCATCTCTACCCAATGTTCGCGGCGGAGCGGCCCTTCGAGAAGCACCTCGACATGGCTTTCGACGCCAGCTTCATCCGGCAGTACCAGGTGGCTGAATACGTGGATGGGCGCCTGGAGCTTTTCGAAGAGCAGAGCATCTACGGGGGAATCCCCGAATTCAAACGGCTGGAGCGTATCGTAGAGAGTCTCGGACCCCGCGCCTGGGCGCCCTGCGTGCTGTACGAGACCACGTTCACCCACGGGGATCACTTGAGCGACAACTTCTACTTTACCAAAAACTCCCGGGGAACCTTCGAAGACCTCAGGATCATCAAGACGAAAGAGTACATGGAGTTCGTGAAGACCATGCAACGGGCGCTGCCCCGATTTCAACTGTTGAACTATGAGCGCGGCAGCTACTGGAATTTTACCGAGACGATTCAAAAGCATCCGGAACTGGCTCTCTATACGTCGGGCCCCTTTCAATTCGGCGAGAGGGAATGGATGGTTCACCGGGCCCGATGGGAGCCGCACTTCCGGTTGCTGGGTGACAAGTACGTCGAACTTCAGAAGGAAGGTCTTTCGCTGTACACCGACGGCTCTTTCTCCGGGATCAATGCGAAGATTCAGAAGGACGGAAGCCTCGTGTTCGAGAGTCACGAGGTCGGGTATGCCGGCGAAAAGAAAATGGCGGAGCGCCTTCGGGCCGCCGGCGGGATGTACTGGAGCAACCAGCCGCAGGCGCCCTATGCCGACGTGAGCTATTTCGAAGGGGCATGGGACGCGGAGATCAAGGCGAACTGGCGGTACCTCGGTGACCGGCTGCAACTCTACAAGCTGCATGAGTTCAGGCCGAACACCACGGTGGCCCTGTTCATGATGTGCGACGAGTACATTCATCAGTGCCTCGCGTATAACCTGGTCCCGAACTTGAATGACCGGATCGGTACGGCCTACCAGCTCAGCCGGGTTCCCGAGGAACTGACAAAGCTGCGGTGGCCCTTACGGGAGGCACGGATGGCGCCGGTACCGCTGCGCCCGGTGGCGTGGGAACAGCCGGACAGTCCGCTGGAAACCGTGGTCATGACCCTCCCCGGGACGGTGTACCTGGCCGCCATGCTCCACAGCACCAACGAGTACACCGCCGACTTGTCGGTTGATCTCGAACCGATCATGGATCGAAAACCGTACGGGCTCTGGAAGGCGTCCATCACGGAGGGTCCGTGGGTTGGCCTCCCACACGGAAACGGCCTTCAGCCCCCGAGCGCCTATAAGGAACCGTATACCGATGTCTACAAGGACGTTCCGGCCGAGGTCACGGTGAAGCCGGTGAAGAACGCCCGCTGGGACGGTCTTCATTTGTCTTTACCCGGCGTGAACATCCTCCCCCAGAATTCGGTGTTCTTCTTTTTGGCTACGGTGCCTGCCGTGGTGAGATCGGTGGAAGGGATGGATGTAATCTGGCCGTTGGGAAGCCAGCCCCACATCAAGATCACGCCTCACCCGGATGGAACGATGCTGGTTCACAATGATTACGTTGAGGCGGTGCTTGCCGTTTCCCCGGAGTGGATTTCGGAGGATGCCGTGTTCGAAACACCGGACGAGACGCTGGGCTGGCCAACCGTAACGGTTCTGCCCGGTACCTGGCGGCTGACCCCGGACGGACGGCTCCTTTACCATAGCCTTGCAGCAGACTAACGCCACCTCCGAGCTTGCTCTGCTCTTTGCGCACAAATACCACTGGGCAAACAAACGCCGGCGCACTCCAAATTTCGCGTCTTGGGCGCCGTACACGTAAATGTATTGACGTCTGCGTTTGCCCAGTCCGATTTGTGCGTAAAGAGCAGAGCAAGCTCGGTGGGGTCCATAAATCCGGCTTTCTCGATAGCCCCTTTTCGGTTACGGTGCCGGGAATTCAACTTGGGAGTAATTCATGGGTACGGAAATTAGAATTGCGGCGTTGTGGCTCTGGCTGGGCCTGGGATGCGGATCCTTGGTCTTCGCCCAGGGAGTGGATGTAGACGGGGGAACGCGGCTCGAGGACGCAAGCGAACCGCTCCGGTTGTTTCAGAACCGGGGGCCGAGAGAGATCGTTCCTCCCGCGCCGGATCCTTCGGAGCAACCGACCTATGCCGATCCCCAGGGCCGCTTGGAAATCCTGATCGACCGGAAGCACGGCTACTTGAAGTCTCTTCGCTTCCCAAAGCTGTTCGAAGAAGCGGACGCTCGAAGCATCGACCGGTACATCGTCCTCGATGGTGTTTCCAGTTCAGAACTGGACGATGAGGTCACCCGCTTCGAGGACCTCACGGACGCAGACAGGCCGCATATCGTTGTGGAGTGTTTGAACCGGCAGTCGGGAATCGCCGTCCGCAAGATTTATCAAATCGATGCCGCGCACCACGAAGTAATCAAACGGGTCGAGATCGATTCGCCCTCGGAGAAAATCCTCAACATCGTTTCCGTGACCGTCCTCTCCGACGAGGCGCGCGCTGGGGGGTACTACTACCAGTACATCGGCCACACCGGCAACCGGTATTGCACGTTTCCCACTGCGGCGATTCCCGAGAGCTTCTTCGTCAACGGGCGCAATATGCAGAGCGGGCTCTGCACGGTGACCCGCCCGGACATCGACTTTACCTATGGGGAAGTGCAGCTCACGATAAACGACGTTCCCGAATACATGAGCGTCCCGGCGGATGACTATCCGAACACGGGCTGGATCGAGGCCATGGTCACGCGCGAAGGCTGGCAGCTTCCCCGGGGGAACTGGCTTCAGCTCGGACCCGGGAAAGGCTTGCAAACGAAAAGCTGGCTCTATTCCGCAACCCGTGGAACGCACTTGATGTGGCATGCCAAGTACCACAAGCGCTACTTCTCCCCCGCTTTCGCGCCTGAGCGGCGCCTGGACAGGGGCATCGACTGCGCCTTTGACACCAGCTTTCTGTGGCCGCACGCGGCCGTCAAATACAAGGACGGCGCACTTGAATTGATCGAAGGTGACCTGGAACAATATCTCGCGGGCGAGAACAAGCGCTGGGAGAACGAGCCGATCCACTACACGGGACCCGCTGGCGAACCTCTGTGGCCCCAGCACCTCGCCCTCTTCGACGCAATTTACGCGGGGTTTGAAACTCTCGACCTCGACCCGCGCGCCTGGGCCACCTGCGGCCTCGCGGAAACGATGTACACCATGGGGGATTTTCTCGCCGACCACATGTGGCTGGCGCCGAATTCCAGGGCGGCGGCCAAGGACATGATGAAGGTTTCCATGGAGGAGTACTTCGGGTTCGTACGAGCGCTGCAACTCCGGTGGCCCCGGTTCAAGCTCTTCAACTACGAGCGCGGCGGCTACTACGCCCATACCGATACCATTCAGGAGCATCCCGAGTTTGCCTTCCGGACGGTCTACCGTGGCGACACCGGCGTCGTGGATCACTATTCCCCGATCTGGAAATTCTACTGGGCGCAGATGACGGATAAGTACCTGGAACTGCAGAAGGAAGGCGTTTCGCTCTACGACGACTGGGCCGTGCCCGGCGCCGCGGTTGCGAAGCTGCCGGATGGGAAGACCATTTATCAAAGTTACGAGTCCTGTCTGGTGGCGATGAAGAAGATGGCCCGGACCCTGCGCGACGCCGGCGGGTTCTTCTACGTGAACCAGCCTTCGGGTGCGTTCGCCGATTTCGGGTATATCGAGGGAGGCAGTTGGGACACCGACACCCAGGTGGAGTGGCGCTACTGGGCGGACCGCCTTCAACTCTACAAGCTCCATGAGTTCCGGCCCAACACCGTGGTCGCACTCGACATGATGTGCGACGAGTTCATCCACCAGTGCCTCCTCTATAACTTCGTGCCCGGCATCAGGAACCGGGTGGGAGTGGCCACGGCCCAGAGCTGGGCTCCCAGGGAGTTGGTCCGGGTGCGGTGGAACCTGCGTGAGGCGAGCATGGCACCGGTGCCGCTTCGTCCGGTCCCGTGGGAAACTCCCGGCAGCCCGCTGGAAACCAGCGTGATGACCCTGCCCGGGACGGTCTACCTGGCCGCGTACAACCATGTGACCAATGACCATACTGCCGACCTGACGGTGGATCTGCACCCGGTCATCGATCGGAAGCCGCACGCCATCTGGAGAGTAGACGTTACGAAAGGACCGTGGGCGGGCCTGGTCACCCCGCAGGGAACCGAGCCTCACGTACCGATCGGAGACGGTTCAGCAGCCAGAGTTGGATACAAATACGAAGTGGCTGAAACGGAGTTCACGCCGTACCACGCCGCGGTCTGGGACGATCTGCGCCTGAAACTGACGGCGGTCGAAATTTCCAGGCGTCAGTCGACCTACTTCTTCCTGGCCACCGTTCCCGCGGTCGTCCGCTCGGTCGAAGGCCGGGAAGTCCTCTGGCCGGTAAGCAGCCAGCCGCACATCAGAATTACGCATCACACGGACGGGGCGTTGCTGGTTCAAAGCGACTACACCGAAGTGATCCTGGCCCTGTCTCCCGACTGGCTGACGGAAGATGCCGGGATCGAAGCACAGGACAAGAAGACCGGTTGGCCGACCGTCACCGTGCTGCCGGGAACCTGGCGACTGATGCCCGACGGACGGCTTCTCTACGAAAGCCGCTCACCGGATCCACTCCCGGATTCCGCCGCGCTGCCGGGAGGCGGAATGTCGCCCATTGCCATAGGTACACCGATCGCCAGACTCGAAAAACTAGGCTCGGAGCATGTCCTGACATTGCAAAACGGAATCGACGGCTATGACGGGCAATCGAATGACCAGATCAATACCGGACAGTGGGGAAACGAGGGGAACCTGGTGCCCGGCGCAGACGGCATCTTTATCTATGGAAACGGCGAGGCGAAACGCTATTCCCGCCTGTTGATCCGGTTCAACCTCGAGGGCCGGCTTCCACCCGGAGCCACCGTGCGGCAGGCCGCGCTTGTACTTCACGCATCCCAGGAGGCAGCCGGCGGAAACCAACTCGTGAAGGGATACCCGGCACTGCAGCCCTGGACGGATGGGAAGACCTGGTGGAAGAACTGGGGAAGCGGGGGCACTGATCCGGGGTATGTCGACGGAACTCCCGCCTGCAGCGAGACCGTCGGAACAGTCGGCAACACTCACTTTGTCCTCGACCCCGCGGTCGTCCAGGGATGGCTTGACCAGCCCGGCACCAACCACGGACTCCTCCTCAAGAACATGCAGGACGACTCCGGCTTCCACTGGTGGGCTCACGGCGACAAGGAAGAACATCCGCCGAAACTCGTGATCGGGTATAATCTCTAGTAACAGCTTTACGAGCGGAATGCTGTCGCGCCGGTACGCTGCTGTTCATGATCAAACCATTCTCCGTACGGCGGTCCCCGCCGTTCCCGAGAATGAATTGATCATGAACTGACTAATGCGGGACGAACCGTCGTTTCATCTCTTCCATGCTGAATTCGTCGCTGTCCAGGAATTTGAAGTATTCCTGCTCCACCCGAACGACTTCCTCCGCCTGTTTTAACACCGGCTCAGCCAGGTCGGCGGGCAAGGTCATGAGCCCGTTGCAATCTCCATGCAGCAGATCGCCCGGCTGAATCGTCAGCCCCGCAACGGTTACAGTGATGTTGAAGTCGTAAAACACGCCCCAGCCGTGGGAGACAACCCAGCCGGCCGAAAAGATCTGGAACTCCGGCGTGCGGGCGTGGATGCCGGGCTTGTCTCGGCAATTGCCGTCGGTGACCACTCCGACGCTCCCGAGTTTCTCCATGGTCGAGCTGAACATGTCGCCGAGGAAGCAGCAACGCGGGCGGTCGTGACCCGTATGCTGAATGACGATGACGCAGGGTTTGGGCGCCGCCTCAACCGCCTCCACAAGTTTGTCCACCCGGGATGGCCTGTTGTCGCCCGGCCGGGTTGTGTCGGCGGTGCACGTCATCGCATAGCCTACCATGGGCTGAAGATCGGGGAACTGGCAGGCCAATTCGCTCGTTGCATACCCCGTGGTCTGGTCTCGCACTTTGAAATGCTCGAGCGCGTTACTGATGGTGGCACTGTCGTAGGACCGGAGGCGTTGAACAACTTCAGGCGAAAGTAACTTTTTAGACATAAACTTGTCTTTCGGGGTTCGGATGGTGATTCTCCTATCAGTAAACCGACTTGCTCGCACTTGAATTCGAAATAGTAGAGGTAAAATCCGATGGACCACAAGTACTCAGTCATTCTATGCACGCTCGCTCCCGATGGCGGGAATGTCTGGAAGAACCCCCGTGAAGTGCTGGAGCCTATCGCCGAAGCCGGATACGACGGAATCGACATGGACGCCGAACCGGACCTGATCTCCGAGAAGCAATTCAAGGAAGTAAGTGATCTTGCCCATTCGATGGGCTTGAAAGTACCGGCGATTGTTGGCGCCTGGGCTCTCTGGCACGCGGGTGAGGAGCGCGACCTGGCATCGCCGGATCCAGCGGTAAGAGCCACCGCGGTTTCGTACGCAACGAAGTGTGTTGACCTCGCCGCGACCTTCGAGGAGCCGCCATTTTTTGAAATCGTACCCTGTCCGGCACAGAGCGAATACCCTCGGACCAAAGTGCCCTACAACACGCTGCGGGACGGGTTTCTCGACTCGACCGAACAGATTGCCAAATATGCAAAGGAACGCGGAGTGAACATCGCCATTGAACCGGTGAATCGTTTTGAAGCCTACGCGGGATTCATGAATACCATCCCCGAAGTGATGGATGTGATCGAAAGCGTCGGCATGGATAATGTCTACGCCCTCGCGGACTTCTTTCACGTCAGCATGGAGGACGGACCGATCACCGACACCCTCCGGTGCGCCGGCGACCGGCTGGTGCACATTCATCTCGCCGACAGCAACCGCCAATCGCCCGGCACCGGTCACATTGACTTCCTCGACGTGATCCGAACTCTCAACGACATCGAGTTCACCGGCTACATGGCCCTCGACAGCGTCCCCTGTCTGCCCGACTGGCGGACCTTGGTAAAGGAAACGTTACCTTTCATGAAGCAGATGGAGCGCACGGTTGCACTAGGGGATAAGATTGCAGCAAAAACTAACTAACGAGAGATTTACATCACGACTTTTCGTGGTCGACGAATCGCGAGACGAAGACGGGGCACGAAGACGCGGGACGATTGATTCTTGTCACTAACTTCATCGCGAGAGAATGAAGAGCCTAGTTTCGGGTAATCGCTTTCTGTTTGCGGGAGCTTTTGGAGTGCGCCGGGGCGTGCTCCGCGCTGAGCCAAAGCGGTGTCGCCGCGTCGCTCTGCCACCGCACTCCATATTGTTCGTCCCACCAAGCTCAAATATTGGGGAGCTTTTGAGGGGGCCGCAAAGTTACGGAATAGTCATATCTAAGCACCATTTGGGCTTGTCGCCGATTTCCCCTTGTCGAATTCCAACGGCAGCGCCTTAAGTCCCCGAAAAAAATTGTTGGGACCGAACTCCACCACGGCCCCCTGGGTGATGCGCAAGCCCGGCAGGCGTCGGAGAAGCTCCGGGATCGCGATTTGCGCTTCGAGCCGTGCCAGGGCAGCCCCCGGGCAGAAGTGTGGTCCGACACCAAAAGCCACATGCCGGTTGTCTGTGCGGTCAATCTTGAATACGTCAGGTTCCTCAAACCGGTCGGGGTCCCGATTCGCTGCACCGAGGACGACCTGGACGAAATCACCTTTGTGGATCGTCTGCCCGCGAAGTTCGATGTCTTCCGCGGCAATGCGGTGGGCGCGTTGGGTCGGCGCGTCAAAACGCAGCATCTCCTCCACCGCGTTGACGGCTTGTAAGGGATTTTCCGCGAGGCGACGCGCCTCACCGGGGTGCCGCAGCAGTGCATTCATTCCGTTCCCAATGAGGTTCGTCGTTGTTTCATGACCGCCGATCATAAAGGTGACGCAGGTGGAGAATAATTGGGCCTCGGAGAGGCGTGTGCCCTCTTCTTCCGCGTTGGCCAGGCGCGATAGAAGATCATCGCGAGGACTCTTCCGCCGGTCCGCAATGAGACCACTCAGCCACTCCCGCGCCTCCAGGAGTGCTACCTGACTTTTTAAGACCGTGTCCGGATTCGGGGAGCCCGTCCCGTGGAACGCCGCGATCTCATCGGACCAGGCCTTGAACCGCGGACGGTCCTCCCGGGGAAATCCGAAGAGGTCCGCAATCACGATTCCAGGAAGAGGGGCGCCGAAATAGGCAATCAGATCGATCTTTCCATTGGGAAGCGCGGCATCGATAAGATTCGAAACGATTTTCTCGATCCGAGGCCTCATTTTTTCAATGACTCCCGGCGTAAAAGTCTTCGCGGTAATGGCCCTCACGCGGGTGTGCTCCGGCGGATCGAGTCGCACCTGGCCGCAGGAGAAATGCTCGTAGAGGGGGCGCACTCTTTCCAGGCTCTCCCGGGGAAGCTGGTCGAGGTAGCGCGTAATGGTTCCCTTGCTGGAGAATAGGCGAAAGTCCCGCAGTACTTTCGCCGAGTCGTCGTATCGCGTAATCAGCCAGCTCTGCCACGCCTCTGACCAGAATACCGGCTCGGCCTGGCGGAGATCACGATACGTGGCATAGGGGTTCTGAATAAATGCCGGTGCAATGAGTTGCTCGTCCGCGGTATTGTTCGAAGAAATCGTCATCAGAATGAGTTATTCGTCCACAAAATGTTTCAGAATTGTACTGGGAGGACAAGCGTCATTGTGCGATGGGAAGGGGTGGCTTCAATAGCGATCAACTGCTATAGTCCGCTCCAATATCGGTCCAACCGAGCAAGCTTGGCGGTGGTGCCGGGAAACACGTACTGCCGACCGGGAAAAGGGGAGCGAAATCGTGGTAACGAAAGAAGAAAAAGAATTGTCGGCGCTGGTCGCGCGGATTCTTCTCGCGGCGGGCGCCGATGAACAGAATGCGCGGGCAGTTGCGGAGCACCTTGTTTTGGCCAACCTCAGCGGGGTGGACACTCACGGGATCTGGCATGTCGGGGGATACCTGAAAGCGGTGGACGCCGGCGAAATCCTGCCGATCGCAAAGCCCGGGATCATCAAGGAGACGCCCACCAGCGCGCTCATTTCGGGGAACTGGACATTCGGGCAGGTCGCCGCAAACTACGCGATAGGTGTGGCAATCGAAAAAGCCGCGGAACAGAATATTGCGGTGGTCGGGCTGTTGCAGACCCACCATATCGGCCGCCTGGGCCACTTCGTGGAGGTCGCCGCCGAAGCGGGAATGATCGCCATGGTCTGGACCGGAGGCTACAGCGAGGAAGAGCCTGCGACGGTGCCGTACGGCGGAAGCGTCCGGGTGCTTCACACGAACCCTGTCGCCATGGCCTTCCCGTCGGACGAGGAGTCTTCCATGATGTTCGATTTCGCCACCACGACTGCGTCCGGCGTTAAGGTGGTCAACGCCTTCAGAAAGAAGGAGGCTGTGCCGCCCGGATGGATTGTCGACAAAGACGGGAGTCCGACTACGAATCCTGCCGATTTTTTCGACGGGGGCGGGCACGTTCCGTTTGGCGGACACAAAGGCTATGCCATGATGATGGCGGGAGAGTATCTCGGCCGCATCCTCACGGGGGCGAATGATTTCGTTGAGAAGGGCCGCGCCGGGGCCATCAATCGTCACCAGGGCGTGACCATGACGGTCATGAAAGCCGATCTGTTCCGGCCGCTTGAAGACTTCACCAGGGAAGCGGACGAGATGGAGCGCCGGGTCCGCGCTATCCCGCCGGCGCCCGGCTTCGACGAGGTCCTCGCGCCAGGTGATCTGGAGGATCGGACTAGGACAACCCGGCGACGGGACGGGATTCCCATTGAGGATGAAGTCTGGGAGTCTTTGCTGGAGGCGGCCGCATCGGTGGAGGTCGAGGTAAATTGATTTCGGATGTCGAATTTTCGATTTCGAATTTCGGATCATATGCGGAAAGGCGGGAGCGAACATGAAAAGTCGAAATCTGGATGAACATGTCGCGGATCTGGAGCGTGATGGCTACACCATCATTCCAGAAGTTATGTCCGCGGCCGAAATTGACGCGACCCGGCGGGCCATTGACGAGACCTTGGCTCTCGAAGAGGAACTCGGCCGCGCGCTGGGTACCCAGTCGGACGATCTGCGGATGGTATTCGAGGCCCACGGCAAACACCCTCACTTCTTCGGCCTGGCGCTGCGCTGCCCGGAACCCCTTCAGGTTTCGCGCCGAATTCTGGGGGACGACATGGTCTGCTATAACCTGACACTCCGGGTACCAATGCCTTCGGGCGGGAAAGACACTGCCAAGTACGGCGGGCATCTGCACGTCGACTGGGACCGGTATACGGTGGAGCCTTTCGCCGGTGGGATGCACTACCCGATGGGGATTCAGTCTGCCTGGTGTGTCTCTGCGTTCACGGAGTCCAGTGGCGCGACCATGATCTGGCCCGGTTCGCAGATGTCCGGTGAGGCGCCTTATGCGGATTCGACCACCGTGCCGACGGGCCATGTCATCGCGGAAGCGCCCGCCGGGTCCGTTGTTCTCTGGGATTCCGCGCTGTGGCACACGGGCGGAACCAACACCGGCGAGGCCCCTCGCTACACCGTGATTGCCTACTTTCAACGTGCCTGGATTAAGGGCGTCAACGACGCCACGCGCCGCGTGTCTCCCGCGGCCCGTGAACGAATGACAAAGGAAGAGCGGTGCTTGTACGGGATGGAAGCGGTTGTTCCACCCAACAGCCATATCCGGGCCATGACCCCATCCCAACTCGCGGCACTGACTCATGACGAAAAAGTCGTGATGGGCTTTGCGGAGTATTAACACTCCCACCGAGCAACGCCATCTCCGAGTTTGCTCGGGGGAGCGCCTGATTTTGCACTACAGACTGAAAAGAGAAACCCAGAGCCCGAAAAGGAGCGAGCCAGGTTCGAGAACGAACTACAACCCCCGCGAAGTCGAAAAGCTCCCCACCGGCCCCGCGCCCGTGGAGGCGAGGTTTGAGAACTGCAGCGGTCGGTGGCGGTGTTTTCAAATGGCTCGTAGTTTCCAAGCCCTCTCCCCACCGGCGCGGAGCCGGTGGGGTTATCGTGCGGGGGGAATCTGCGTTGTGCGCGCCCCAATGCTTGACTCATCCGTTCTAAACTGCGCATTCTCTCCGCCATGAAGTCGTTCCTCCAAGCTTCTTCCAACCTGCGAGTACCCGAACGACCTGAAAAGAAATTTCCTGCAAGATGATTACCAATCCCTACGGCGACATAACGAGTAGCAAATGGCTACGGGGAAACCTGCATACACATACGACGCGCAGCGACGGCAGCCAGGATCCCGGCGACGTGGTTACGATGTATGCGGACGCGGGCTACGATTTCCTCGCCATGACCGATCACGACATCTGGACTACCCCGGACGAGCTCTCGGAGTTGCCTTCCGGCGACATGCTCCTTCTCAGTGGGAATGAAATCACACGGGCCGGATCGCACGTTGTGCACGTTCAGGCGGACGCCCTGGTGAACCCCCATTGGGACCGGCAGCAGGTGATCAACGACATTAACCGGGGAGAGGGATTCGCCATCGTGGCTCACCCCAACTTCAAGGAGTTCAATCACTGCCCCCTCGAGAGCCTTTTCGCGTGGTCCGGCTACGTCGGAATCGAAATCTACAACGGCGTCGTCTCCAGGGGGACCGGAGGTCCCTACGCAACCATCCACTGGGACCGATTGCTCTCATCGGGCCGCCGGGTGTGGGGATACGCGCATGACGACTTTCACGACGCCGGCGCCGGGGACCTTGGACGGGGCTGGAACGTGGTACTCGCACGCGAGAAAACCGAACAAGCAATTTTTTCCGCGCTGAGAGAGGGCCGGTTCTACGCGTCCACCGGGGTGATCATCGCCAACATTGCCGTGAAGGGACGGCAGATCACGATCGAAACCGAAAATGCCGACCGGATCGTGGCGCAGTACGACAATGGCTGTCGTCTCGCAGTGGTCGATGAACCGGTAGCCACAATCGACGTCCCCGAAAATATCAGCATGACATATGTCCGCATCGAATGCTGGGGGCGAGGCGAACAGTTTGCCTGGACCCAGCCGTTCTGGATTGATGGGTGATAGCAACCAGAGCACGCCACTTCGGTTGACCGGATTGATCGCGGTGGCATTGGTCGTCCCCCTGGGTGCGTACCTGGGTCTGCCGCACCTCCCTGCGCGTGGCACTGGCCGAATTACGCCGGGCGCGTCCGAAAGCGGCTCTTCGTGCTACGGCTGTGGTTGAGTTACGAATGGGGCATGCAGCTGCAGCCCAACTCAATCCGAAATGGGCGATCCGGGCGGGCCCGTGGCCCTGGAACGTCGTGGAGGAATTCAACTCCCGGAGTTGCGTGACGTTGCCGCCGGACACGGCACCTGGACTGGAAGGGTTGCGTCGTCCTTGTTGTTTACGTTGAAGATATCCAAATCGCCGCCGTTATCGTAGTCGCCGATTTCGAATCCCATGCCGTGCTCGTCCGTCCATACCGAGTTGGTCTCGGTGACCCGGTCGAAGGTGCCGTCCCCCCGGCTCATGTACTGCTGGGAGTTGTTGAAATCCTCCTCGCTGGGCAGATCGGCGCGGCGGTCACCGTTGATGTCCGCAATGCGGGGCGAAAGCACCCATCGGTCGTAAGCGAAACGCCCCCGCCGAGCTTCGCTCAGTGGAGCGAGTGATTGTGCACTATTGGGCAACAAAAGCGCCTGTAGTTCTTCGTCACTTGTGTTCAATCTCGCCCGCTTATCTCTCGCAGGCGCGAAGGAATTTTTCGCGATTCCAATCCTCCGCCAACTTTGCTCCACGCGCGTGCCCATCCAGGAACAACGCATTGAACGAACCGTTGTGACGGTCGATGGGGCTGTGGCGGGTATAGATATCCGGCCGCGCAAACCGGGCATCGTTGGGCGAAATGTAGGCGCCTTCGACACCGACGACGTCCCCAAAAATGATATAGTCGACGGGTTTCTCAACGCTTGGAACATATCGCCCTTTGTCAACGCCTCCGCCACAGAGCAAGTCCGTGGCATCCAGGTTTAATCCCAGGCTTTCGTAGTGATACAGGTAAGCCGGGTAGACGATACCTGAAAACAGGGTATTCCCCGGCCCGTCGTGTACAGAGGGGCAGCCCAGAATTCCGAACTTTCGTCCCGCCTCCCCGTTTATGTAGGGTCCTAAAAACCCGTCGCTGTCCCTGGGGCCGCCCTGATAATCTCCGCTCTTGAACCAGGCGGTATAATGCCAGTGTCTGCGAAATTGTGAATAGTGCACTCCATCCTCAAGCGTAGCGCCAACAGGATCGGGTAACAATTCCACATAGGGAGGCGTGTATTCCGCGTGGTCTATCAGGTAGCCGTACAACCCGAGGCTCATCTGATGCAGGTTGTTCAGACAAACCGCGGCACGACCCCGTTCCAAGGCATCTCGTACTGCCGGGGTCAACAAGGCGCTCAGGATGGCGATGATGGCGATCACCACCAAAAGCTCAATCAGCGTAAACGCGCTACGTGGATCGCGACCTGAACGCTTCCGTGTATGGATCATAGCATTCTTATGTATCAGATGGTTTCATCCTGAACATTGCTGCGCGCGCGAACCACCTTTCCATGGCCGATGATGATGCAAGACCAATACTTCATTCAATCTAAATGTCAGCTTTGAGAGGGGTTTTCTTGATTCTGCCGTATGGAGCTGCCACTATCGTCGCCTACGAAAGGAACAATAAATGGATCTGATCGAACAATTGATGCAGGGCCTGGACCTCGATCCGTAGATGGTGAAGAAGTTCGCCGGTGTGGTCATGGACTTCCTGCAGGAAAAGGGCGGCGATACCATTAAAGGGTTGCTCGAGGGAATCCTGAAGTAGCGGAAGTCGCGGAGACTTCCGGTCGGCAACGCAAACGTTTTTCCGTAGGCACATGAAGCGCACGACTGGAGCCTGATCTAATCCCGCCAGTGCCAGGAGGTTTTGGTTTTGGACCAGGTTTGGATTCTAGTTTTGGTTCCCTTCGCAAACCAGATTCTAAATCCCGGACTCAAACCAAACTCTCGTCGTTGATTAATCCCGCGAGCAGATGCATCACGAAATCAAAGGCCTCCCGACTACCCGATCGCAGATGTCAGATACGATACCAGAAAGAGCTGATCTCGCCGGAGAAATTCGGTCCTGGATCCACGCATTCAACCTTCGCGTCCAATACGCTGGGAACCGTTGCGGGGCTCGAAGTAATGAAGATCCTGGGCGAAGGCCAGTGGGAAAAAACGATCAATGAAAAGGGTGTGTACTTCTTGAAACTGCTCAAGGACCTGCAATCTAGACATCCGGAAATCGGCGATGTCCACGGCATCGGATTGGCGCTGCGGATGGAGATGTGCGAGACGGATGGATTCACGCCGGACCGGGAGCTTGCCGACAAAATGTTCCAACGCGGTCTCGAGGGAGACCTCCTCGTGAACAATCGAAAATTGGGAATCGTCCTCGATATCGGCGGGTACTACAAAAATGTGGTTACGGTCGCTCCATCGTTTCACATTACGTACGAAGAGATGGATCTTGCGCACGAAATCCTTGGCCTTCTTCTTTCGGAATGCAAATGAAAGTAGAGGTTTACTGCGATTTCGACGGGACCGTGACTCGTACCGACGGGGTCGATGAAGTGCTGGACGCGCTGGCTGGTCCAACCTGGCGCGACATCGAGGCGCTTTGGGTGCGAGGGAAAATCGGATCGAAGGAGTGTTTGACGCGGCAGATGCCTCTGGTCCAGGGGGGCTGGAAAGCAGCGGTCGAGGTCTTGTCGGAGATCGAGGTGGACCCGACGTTTCCTGGTTTTGCAACGTGGTGTAAAGAGCGTGACATCCCGCTTCGAATTGTCAGCGACGGCTTTGATCAATTCATCCGATATACATTCGACCGGGATGATCTTCAGATCACGGAAATTCATGCCAACACGTTGAGGGAGGAGGACGGACGGCTGGTTCCGGACTTCCCGCATTCGGTCTCGGGCTGCGGCGCCGGCATGTGTAAATGTCGGGTGATGGAGGCGGGAGATCCTGGTGCCCGGAAGATCATGATTGGCGACGGACTCACGGATCTATGCTGCTCCCGGAAAGCGGACACGGTTTTTGCCAAAGGGACTCTTTTGAAATCACTTGTGAAAGAAGGGGTCCCGTGTATCCCCTTCGAGAACTTCGATTCGATCGCGAAGAATCTGCGCAGCTTTGTTTAACCCGTTGCCGGCTAGTGTCGTGTACTGCTTTTTCCCCAATTCGTTCCCGGTTGCGACCATTCTTCTACCACGGAGTGCCGTGCGCGGTCGGTAGCGCGGACTTCAGTCCGCAGTGAGCAGCAAACCGGATTCATTCGCCATCCGTGGGCAACTCACTTCGGAACCTGAGGAAATGATCCTGCCGAAACCGGCGGAAGCAATTTTAGCTCCGCGTGCTCCGTGCCTCCGTGGTAGAAAAATTGTCGCGGAGAAGAACGATCTCGGGAGATCGTAGTAAAAAGAACCGCCTATCTTAAAATAATCCACTGGTGTCCCACAGAAAATCGATGGACTTTGTAATGGCTGACCAACTGGCTACAATCTTCTTAATCACCACAAAAAAGGAGATTGGACAATGCCAGTGAGGTCAGCCGGGAAAAAGAGTGTCATATTTCGGCCTGTGCCCCGACATCGGGGCGTTGATCAAATAGGAGATTTCCATGGGCAGAAAAACCGTCAATAAATGGGGTTGGATTGGACGCTGTGTACTCCTTTTCGGCCTGTCTCCCGTCCTGGTTCGGGCGTTTTTCATATTATCTGTGGATCGTGACGCAAACGAGATGGCCGTCACCTTTGAATCCGGTACCAACCACTATTTTGTCGCGGAAATCGGGGATGCCCTTTCCTTGATTACTACATCCACGGACATCGAGGTTGGACAGGCCGGAACCGGGCGGCTGACCGACGGCGGACTGCACACAATCACTTCCAACGGTTTCATGGCTGTCCGTGGTGTTCCCCTGGAGGCGCCGGTCGACACGGATCAGGATGGAATCGATGACGTCTACGAACTGCAACGCTCCATTCTCGATCCCCTCAGCCCTTCCGACGGGTTACAGGATCCGGACAACGACGGGTTCTCAACCTTGGCCGAGTACCAGGCAGGTACGGATCCGGAGAACGGCGCAGACTTTCCCTCAACCACGTCCTGTATCCAGGGTCTCCCGCTGAACGGAGTGATCGGCGGAGATCTGGGTCCTGCTCCTGTCGGGCCGTACGAAGCGATTACCTGCCTGGATATCCGAAATGATCGTGGCGTGGAGCGCGAAGAGGTTGCTTGTTCCGGGATCCCTCTTCCTCAGGCGCTCCTGGTGCTGACGACGGACTCCCTGGCAATGGTGGGTCCGGGGGAGCGTCTCCTGGCCGCGCAATTCAACGTGCTGTCCCGCTGGGGCGGTCCGGTTGACGATGCAGCGCTGCCGGTGCGCTGGTTGCAGGTTTCGGTTCCGGCCCGGGTAGCTCCGGATGCCACTTCCATCTACGCGCTGCGCCGGTACCCGGCGCCGGTACCCATGAATGATTCCTTTGCGGCTGGAATTACTGCCCAGGGGAACCTCTACCGGGTGGACACGGGTCTGGCTACCTTTCTGCTGGACCCAGCGAACCCGGCGCTGTTCCAGGGCATTGACATCGACACCGATGACGACGGAATAAGCCTGTCCACCGCCTATCAGCACACGCCCGGCGCGGGACCACGTCTTACGTTTCGGACCGGCGGACAGCCCATCACTCTCGATACCTCGAACGTTGGCGATGTCCTTGTCGATCCCGGCGGGTTTACCATCGTGGAATCGGGACCCGGCAGGGTCGTGGTGTCTCTCACCGGACACTTTTCGGACCCCGGGGGCGCGAGTCTTTGCTCGGCAGGCGGTGGAACATACGAACGATTCGGGTACACGCTCGTTGCCACCTTTGAACGGGCATGCAGAGACGTCGTGCTCCAATTCAATGTTCGCAATGAGTGCAGCGACGCCTATGCCGGCCCGTGGACCGATGAAGCCATACCCATCGACGAAGTGTCGTGGAATTTTCCCTTCACCACCTTCAGTTCCCCGTCCGCTTTGTATGCCGGGCAGGGTCCCGTGCAAAGCTCCGCGGCCGCATCTGTCGTGGTGGAGCAGCGAAAGGGCGGCGGAACGCCGTGGCGACGCAGGGCGCGCGTGCTCTTGAATGGAGTGGAGGAGGAGGCCGCCGAGTATTTTGAAAACCCGCTGGTAGCGGTTGGCGATGATTCGATCACTGCCGTTGGGCAGCTTGCCTGGATGCGGTACCGCGAGCCGCAGTCGATTTCCGCGGAGAACCAGACCCTATCGTTTCGAGTAATCAGTGAACCCCTGGTGGTTGGGGAAGGAAAAGGAATCTGGAACGTGGCGCGCATGTCCCTGCT